>CAMDVX010000022.1 GCA_945877865.1 Bifidobacterium breve
CCCGGAGCAGAACGTCCGCTCGATGGGCCGCTCCGCCGCCGGCCTGATCGGCATGCGGCTGCGCGGTGACGATGAGGTGATTGCGCTCCGCGTTCCTCAGCCCACGGACGACGTGCTGGTCATCACCGCAGGCGGGTACGGCAAGCGGACCCCGATTGCTGAGTATCGCGAGACCGGCCGAGGTGCCCTTGGCGTGCGCACGATTGCTGCCAAAGCGGAAGCCGACCGGGGACCGCTCATCGCCGCCCTGGTGGTCACCGGGGAAGAGGATCTCATCGTCACCACGGCTAGCGGCATCGTCACGCGCATGTCCGTCGGTGAGGTTCGGCAGATGAGCCGTTCGACGTCGGGCGTGCGGATTCAACGCATCCGCGGTGAGGAGGATCGCGTCTCGTCCTGTGCCGTCGTGCCCGCCGACGATGAGCTTGAGGAGGTGCTCGCAGCTGCCGCCGCGATGGTGCCGAGCGAAGCCCCGGCGACGCAGCTAGAGCACGAAGCGGACGACGACGAACTGCCGGTCGGCTCCGATACTGCGGATGATGAGCCCGCTGCCGAGGACGAGTAGGCCCAGGGCGCGCATGCCGACGCCACTGACCGCCATCAACTCGGCGTAGCGTCGCTCGACGACTGGTGGGTGGAGGGTGGATCCAGCACTCGCTCCACCTCACCCGCCGCGTAGCTCTCCTCGGCGCCATCCGCCGAGCGCAGCAGCAGGCGCCCGGCCGCATCGACGCCAGCAGCCTGCCCGGTGACCACGGCATCAGCGAGGCGGAGCGTTAGCGCCGAACCCGCAAGGGCATCGGCCGCCGCATAGCGCGGCAAGAACCCAGCGAACCCGTGGGCGTCAAACTCCGTCAGCGCCGCATCAAGACTTGCGGCCACCGTCTCGAGCAGCGCCACGCGATCGACCTCTGAGCCGCCTTCGATGAGCAGCGACGTCGCCGCTAGGCGATCCGTCTCGGGCAGCTCGGATGGAGAGAAGTTGGCGTTGATCCCGATGCCGATCACCGCGAAGGCCGGACCATCCGTTGGGGTCACGAGCTCGACCAGCACGCCGGCGACCTTACGCTCACCGAAAACCACGTCGTTTGGCCAGCGCAGGCGGGCCAAGCCGCCAACTGCTTCACAGACGACGAGGCCCGCAACCAGCGAGAGGGGACCGAGCTCGGCGAGCGCGCGCCGCGGCCGCGCCAGGTACGAGAACATCAGCGCCTTGCCCGGAGCATCAAGCCATGACCGCCCACGCCGCCCGCGCCCGGCAGTCTGGTGATCCGTCACCGCCACGCTGCCAGCGGGTGCTCCCAGATTGGCTTCGTCGCGAATAATGTCCTGCGTTGAAGGGCAGGCCAAGCGCGTGATCAGGTTCCGTCCGACCTGTCGCTGCGGGTCCACGTCGTCCACGCGGCTACGATACCCCCGTGACCGCCCGCGCGCGCACATCGACCTACGGAGGCCCCGATGACCGCCCTCGATCGTGAACAGATCCAGGAGATCATCCCACATCGCGACCCGTTCCTTTTCGTCGACGAGATCATCGACCTAGAGCCCGGCGTACGCGCCCATGGCCGCTACACCATTCGCGGTGATGAGGCGTGGCTCGGCGGCCACTTTCCGGGCAACCCGATTGTGCCCGGCGTGCTGATGGTGGAGGCCTCGGCGCAGGTCGCCGCAGTCTGCGCGCTCACCCACCCGGATCATCAAGGCAAGTTCGGCGTCTTCGCCGGCATCGATGACGTTCGCTTTCGCCGCATCGTCCGCCCGGGCGACGTGCTGGACATGGTGATCGACGTCGATCGACTGCGCGGTCGCATCGGACGCGTGCGGGCGACCGTCACCGTCGCCGGCGAGCCCGCCGTCGAAGGCGTGCTGACCTTCGGTCTCTTGGAAGAGCCGCCGGCGTGATCGGTGCTGTCACGACCGACCTCGCGCTCGTCGCTGTCGGCGCGGCCATCCCCGCTCGCATCCTCACGAATGAGGAGATCTCGCAGCGCGTCGAGACTGATGATGCGTGGATTCGCGAGCGGACCGGCATCGGTGAGCGACGAATCGCTACCGCCGAGGAGTCGGTCACCACGCTCGCGATTCAGGCTGCTCGCCAAGCAGTCGAGCGCGGCGACATTGCACCCGGGTCAATCGACCTCGTGGTCGCCGCCACGGCCTCTCCCGAGCGCTCGTTTCCCTCCATCGCCGCGCTCGTGGCCGACGACATCGGTGCGCACAGCGCGGGAGCGGTCGACATGCTCGCGGCCTGCGCCGGCTTCGCCTACGCGCTGTCGTACGCCGTTGGGCAGATCGCCGCTGGCTTCGCGGAGACCGTCCTCGTGATTGGCACCGAGACACTGTCGAGGATTACGGACTGGGATGATCGCGGCACCTGCATCCTCTTCGGTGATGGCGCCGGCGCGGTCATCATCAAGGCGGGCGCCGCGCCCGATCAGGAGCTCGTCGTCGTCGAGCTAGGCGCTGATGGCTCCAAGGGCGACGACCTGCGCGGCGACCTCACCGATCGCGATGGCTCGGGCGTGGACCGCAACATTCGTATGAACGGCAGCGCGGTCTATCGGTTCGCCACGCAGGTCATCGTCGATTCGGCCACCCGGGTGCTCGAGGCCGGCCAGCGCACGCACAGCGACATTGACCTCTTCGTGCCGCACCAGGCCAATCTCCGCATCATTGAGAGCGGCGTGAAGCGACTCGGCTTCCCACCCGAACGGGTGCTGATCACGCTCGACCAGTACGGCAATACCTCGTCAGCATCCATCCCACTCTGCCTCGACCACGCCTGGCGTACCGGCCGCCTGCAGCCGGGCCAACGCCTGCTCATGATGGGCCTCGGTGGAGGGCTCGCGTGGGGTACGTGCCTGATTCGCTGGATGGGGAGAGGCGCATGAAGATCGCATTCTGTTTTCCAGGCCAGGGCTCGCAGACCGTTGGCATGGGCGTCGCCTTCGCCGAGGCGTCGCCGGCCGCCGCGGCCGTCTTTGCCCAAGCCTCAGAGGCCTACGGGTCCGATCTGCTCGACCTCTGCCGAACCGGTCCGCAGAGCGTGCTTGACCAGACCGAGATCACGCAACCGGCGTTGACCACCGCCTCAGCAGCCTGCCATGCCGCCGTCCGCGAGGCAGGCATCACAGCCGACGTTGCCATCGGTCACTCGGCTGGGGAGTACGCCGCGCTGATTGCGGCAGGAGTCCTCAGCGTGGCCGACGCCGTTCACCTGACCCGAGCCCGTGGCGTTGCCACCGCTGCCGCAGCCGCTCGCAACCCGGGAGCCATGGCAGCGATCATCGGCCTTGAGGACGAGCAGGTTGAGCAGCTCTGCGCGGGCATCGACGGAGTTTGGGTCGCCAACTACAATTGCCCTGGGCAGATCGTGATCTCCGGTACCGACGACGCCATTGACGAAGCGATCGCTGCGGCAACCGCAGCCGGCGCCCGACGCGCCCCCAAGCTGGCCGTCTCGGGCGCCTTCCATTCGCCCCTGACTGCCGCAGCCGCTGATGACCTCCGACCGGCGCTTGAGGCGGCCACCTTCTCGTCACCTACGATCGGCTTCTTCTCAACGGTCACCTGCCAACGCGAGGAGGAGGACGAGCTCGTCGACATCCTCACGCGCCAGCTTGGCGCACCGGTTCGCTTTACCCAGGCAATCCGGGTGCTGGCGGCGGATGGAGTGACACACTGTGTGGAGATCGGGCCTGGCGGCGTGCTCGCCGGGCTGATGCGCCGCATCGATCGGAGCATCACAGCACTGACGATTGGTGACCCCGAAGGACTCGCGAAGGCACGGGAGGTGCTCGACAATGGCTGATCGACCGCTTGAAGGCAGGGTGACCCTCGTCACCGGAGGCTCGCGTGGCATCGGAGCTGCGATCTCAAAGGAGCTCGCACGAGCGGGGGCAAAGGTTGGCGTTAACTACACGGCCAACCGCGCCGCGGCCGACCAGGTCGTAGCGGCTATTCATGCGGCTGGCGGCGAAGCCGTTGCCCTCCCCGGCGACGTGAGTGATCCCGAGCAGGCCACGGAACTCGTCAACGCCTGCGAGGAGGCGCTCGGCGACGATCTCTGGAACCTCGTTGCCAACGCGGGCATCACCCGGGACAACCTCATCTCTCGCATCACGCCCGAGGACTTCGAACGGGTGATCGACGTGAACCTCGGCGGCACGTTCTACGTCGCCAAGGCCGCAAGCCGCAAGCTGCTGCGGAAGAAGCGCGGCAGCATCGTCACCATGTCGAGCGTCGTGGGCCTCCATGGCAACCTCGGGCAGACAAACTACGCGGCCTCCAAGGGTGGCGTGATTGCCCTGACCAAGGCGTTGGCCAAGGAGCTTGGCTCCCGCGGGATTCGCGTAAACTGCGTCGCGCCCGGCTACATCTCTACCGAACTGACGGACGTTCTCAATGACGACATTCGGGGGATCTTGCTCGCGCAGACCCCGCTTGGACGTCTTGGCGAGCCCGAGGACATCGCGAGCACCGTGCGTTTCCTGCTCTCTGACGACGCGGCCTTCGTGACCGGCGCGGTGCTGTCGGTCGACGGCGGCCTGGGGATGTAATGCAGACGCGGCGAGTGGTCATCACCGGCATTGGTACCGTCAACCCGATCGCCAACGACGTCCCTTCCTTCGACGCGGCGCTGCGGGCGGGCACGCCCGGGGGGGCGCCGATCACGCTCTTTGACGTGACCGACAGCCCGGTCAAGATCGGCTGCGAAGTCAAGGGCTTTGATCCAGAGCTCGTGATGGATCGCAAGGCCGCTCGACGGACGAGCCGCTTCATCCAGCTCGCTGTGGCGGCCGCTCGGGAGGCCGTCGACCGCTCGGGACTCGACATCGCGGCCGAGCCGGATCGTGTCGGCACCTCCATCGCCAGCGGAATTGGTGGCATGGACGTTCAGCTGCTCGCCCATCAGCACTATCTGGAGAAGGGCATCGAGCGCTTCTCGCCCTTCTGGACGCCCGCGATCATTCCGAACATGGGCGCAGGCTACGTGTCGATGGAGTTCGGCACCCGGGGACCGCTCGCATCGTCGAGCACGGCCTGCGCTGCGTCCTCGATGGCGATTGGTGATGCTGCGCTCTACATTCGCGCCGGCATGGCTGACGCCATGCTCGCCGGGGGCGCCGAGTGCGGCGTATTACCCGTCGGCATGGGTGGGTTCCACGGCATTCGGGCCCTCTCAACCCGTAACGATGATCCCGTGGGAGCCAGCCGCCCCTTCGATGCGACGCGCGACGGCATCGTGCTCGCTGAGGGGTCGACGGTCCTCGTGCTCGAGGAGCTCGGCCACGCCGTGCGACGCGGCGCGGAGATCCTGGCAGAGCTCACGGGCTACGGCCTGTCGTCCGACGCTCGGCACGTCACCGAGCCAGATCCGACGGGGCAGAATCCCGCGCGTGCGATCACCAACGCGCTCGCTGATGCCGGTCGATCGCCCGATGAGGTCGAGTACATCAACGCCCATGGCACCTCCACTCCGGTCGGCGATGCGGCAGAAACGCGCGTCCTCAAGCGGGTGTTTGGCAGCCGAGCCGGAAGCATCTCGATCTCGTCCACGAAGTCGATGACCGGGCATATGCTGGGCGCAACCGGTTCGACGGAGGCAGCGATCTGCGTTCTAGCCATCCAAGGCGGCTACGTCCCACCGACGATCAATCTGCAGCACCCCGACCCCGAGTGTGACCTCGACTACGTTCCGAACACGATGCGCGAGCAGACGACAGGCGTTGCCATCTCCAACGGCTTCGGCTTCGGCGGCCATAACGCCTGCCTCGTGATCGAGCGCTTCGACGAGAGCCGCGGCCAATGACGCCGGTCGAAATTGACGTCCAGCGACCCAAGGGCGATGAGGGCGGCGGACGTCGGCACCCGAACACCTGTCCCGAGTGCCGCTCCCACTACCGCGAGGACGAGCTGCGTCATGCGCTCCGTGTCTGCGCACAGTGCGGCCACCACTTCTCCGTCGGTGCCTACGAGCGCATCGAGCAGCTGACCGACCCCGGATCGTTCGTCGAGGTCGGCGGCGACCTCCGCTCGGTCGACCCGCTCGCCTTCGTCGACCTGCGCCCGTACACCGACCGGCTGCTCGATGCCGAGCTCGCCACCGGACTGGGCGATTCGATGGTCGCTGGACAGGGCCGCATCGTTGGGCGCCCCACGGCTCTGGCAGTGATGGACTTCGCGTTCATGGGCGGCTCGATGGGTAGCGTGATGGGAGAGCGTTTCTGTCTGGCAGCGGACCTTGCGATCGAGCAAGGGATGCCGCTGATCGCCGTCACCGCCTCCGGCGGTGCGCGCATGCAGGAGAACATCCTGGCGCTGATGCAGATGGCGAAGACCGTCGGGGCCGTGGACGACCTCCGCGAGCATGGCATTCCCTACATCTCAGTGCTCACGCACCCGACGACAGGCGGCGTGATCGCCTCGTTTGCGGCTCTAGGCGATGTCGTCATCGCTGAGCCCGGTGCCCTCCTTTCGTTTGCCGGTCCGCGCGTCGTGGAGCAGACGACCGGCGAGAAGACCTCCGCCGACTTTGGTCGCGCCGAATCTAACCTCCGCCTCGGCCAGCTCGATTCCGTCGTGCCGCGCCGAGCGCTGCGCAGCGAGCTGGCAAAGCTCCTGATGCTCTTCTCCCCCGCGGAGGAGGAGCCAACGGGCGACCACGCGCCGCCGCCTCCACCTTCCGAGCGAGCCGGTCTGGGCCCCGCGGAGCGCGTGCGCAATCTGCTTCGCCTGCGAGGCCGACGTGGTTAGGGTGACCGACGAGGTTCGCCGGCTTCGGCGCCGCTTTCAGGAGCGGGCGGAGGAATCCCATATCTGGGAGGCCGTCCAGCTGGCGCGCCACGCGGATCGTCCCTACACGCTTGACTACGCCGAGCGGTTGTTCAGCGACGCCTTCGAGCTGCGCGGCGATCGTGCGTTCAACGATGACGAGGCGCTGATCACGCTCCTGGCTCGCTATCACGGGCAGACGGTGGTCGCCATCGGCCACCAGAAGGGGCGTGATCTCTCCGAGCGCACGCGGCGAATGTTCGGCATGCCGCATCCCGAGGGGTACCGCAAGGCGATCCGCGCCGTCGACCTAGCCCAGCGCTTCGGCTATCCGATCCTTACCTTCGTGGACACGCCGGGGGCGTATCCGGGCGTCAACGCTGAGGAGCGCGGTCAGGCTGGCATGATCGCCCGCTCGATCCTCGCCTTCTGCCAGGCCACCGTGCCGGTCGTGGCCACGATCATTGGTGAGGGGGGCTCGGGTGGTGCCCTGGCGATTGCCGTTGGTGACAAGGTGCTGATGCAGGAGAACTCGATCTACAGCGTCATCTCGCCAGAAGGCTGCGCAGCGATCCTCTGGAAGGACTCCGGTCAGGCCAAGAAGGCTGCCTACGCCTTCCGCCCAACCGCGCGCGCCTGCCTCGATCTCGGCGTGATCGACCGCATCGTTGAGGAGCCACATGGCGGTGCGCACACGGATCCCGCGGCCGCTGCGACCTTCCTTGACGAGGCGCTTCGACAGGCCCTGTCCGACGCCGAGCAGATTCCGGCTGCTGAACGTCGGGCTGCCCGACGCGCGAAGTTTCGCCAGATGGGCGTCTGGGGCGTGGTGGATGACGGCTCGACGGAGGCGGTCTAGCCCGCTACGGGCGCAGCGGAAACGGTCGCCGAGCGAGGCCAAGCACAGCCTGCGCCGTCACCCAGACCGGGGTGATCCGCTGCCCCGCACTGTAGGAGAAGGCTCCGTCGCGACCCTGCAGACGCGTCAGGTAGGCAACCGCCCTACCGTCTGTCTGCCCCACGGCTGCGAGCCCCTGCAGCGCCCAAGCTGTCGACTGCGCGTCTGGCTCACCAGCACGCCCTAGCGCAAAGCCACCGCCCGCCCGAAACAGCTGCAAGGCACGTACCCCCCGGCCGACTGCGCGACTGCTCGGGCGAACGCCCGCTGCAATCAGCGCTTCAATGCCCGAGGCCGTCAGATTAGAATCGCCGTCACCGCCAGGCCCGACAGCCCAGCTGCCATCGCTGCTCTGGTCGTGTTCCACCTGCGCCCGCACGGCTGCTGGCACTGGCCGGCCGAGGGCGCGCAGAGCCAGCAGGCCAAACTGCGTGGAGGCAATCGTCGGTCCAATCCGACCACCGCGCACCGCCCGGTCGAGAGCCATCGGGAGGACGCCACCTCGCACCGGCGGCCGCCCAGCGGCGACGAGCGCGAGAATCGCTAGCTCCACATCGGTGATGACCCGTAGCTCCTGTGCGTGAGCGACGATGCAGCCCGCCGCCCGGCTTGAGTCGCGGCCCGTAGCGACCAAGCCGAGCGTGACCCACGCCGTCAAGCTCACGCTCGCCCTGCCGCCAGCCTCGCGGGCGCAGCCCTCCCCGTCGAGGCTACGCGCAAGGAACGCACCGGCCGCAGGCAGATCGGCGGCCGCGGCGGCGGTAGGAAGCCCGAGCAGCACAGCGAGGGTGAGCACGAGGAGGCGAATCACTCCGGCGCCTCGTCCGCGTCCAGCCAGCGTCCCCGCACCCGTTGCCCACTGCGTCGGAGCAGGACGATGAGCGCCGGCCCGGCGAGTCCGAGCAGGATGACGTTGGTCGCCGCGTGCACGATGTCGAAGGGTACTGCTCTCGCGTGCACCGCAACGAACGCAGGCAGGGAGAGCGCTGGCCCGAACGTTGCCAGCTGCCACACGTCCATGCCCGCGCCGAAGACGAGGCCCCACGCCGCGCCCAACAGCAGGAGCGCCACTCGACTGCGCCGCAGCACGGGGCTGAGCCAGCCTCCGCTCGCACCGGCCAACCCCCACAGCAGCATCTGCCAGGGCGTCCACGGCCCCTGACCAAGAAACGTATTCGACAGCAGGGCTGCCCCCGCGCCGACTGCAGCACCCGACCGCGGCCCGAGCGCCACACCGGTGATGATCGCCAGAGCGGTCACTGGCTGCGCGCTCGGGATCGCGGCGAAGACGACTCGCCCAGCAGTAGCCGCAGCGATCAGCACGGCGATGAGTCCGAGCTCGCGCACGCTCCCGCGGCCGCGCTCGAAGATCGTCAGACCCACGAGCAGCAGCAAGAGGCCGCTGAGCGCAATCAGGCTGCCGCCGCTCACGCGGGAGCCTCCCCGGCGGAGTGGTCACAGTGCACATGGCCATCAGCCACCAGCCAGCGCTCGTCGGCGCAGGCGCGAGCCAAGCTGAGGTCATGCGTGGCGACCACAGCCACACCGCCCAGGTCGGCCTGCCGCCGCAGCGCTGCCACGAGGCGCGCGCGATGCCTCAAATCCATGCCACGCGTTGGCTCGTCGAGCAGGAGCACCGTTGGTGAGAGCGCCATGGCGGCGGCGATCGCCACCCGCTCCCGCTCTCCGACCGAGCACTCCCGGGGATTGCGCGCGGCCAAAGCAGATAGCTCCAGCGCCACGAGGGCAGCGTCAGCCGCCCGTTCACTCAACCCAAGGGTTCGCGGCCCGAGCATCACTTCAGCGCGAATGGTGTCGCACAGCAACGCTCGGCCTGGATCCTGCGGCACGAACGCTAGCTGCGGGACGCGCTCCTCTGCCGCCAAGCGGGTCACGTCCTGACCACAGACCTGCACGCTCCCAGCCAAGGCCGGGTCGAGCCCGGCGAGCGTTCGCAGGAGCGTGCTCTTGCCGCTGCCGTTCGCGCCGATCAGCGCGACCACCCGCCCGCGGCGAAGGCTGGCGGTGACCTCACGGAGGACCGGGTGAGCGCGGCGCCCAACGGTCAGACCAACCAGCTCCAGCAGCGCAGGGCCGTCTACGAGCTCAGAGGAGGCGAGCGTCTCCAGCGGGGAGGCGCCTGCACCCGGGACGAGCCGTCCGGCCTGCAGCCCGAGCACGCGATCGGTGAGGTGCCCAACGCGGTCGTGGCGATGCTCCGCAATCAGTATCGTCAGGCCGCGATCGGCAAGCCGGCGGAGCTCACCCACGAGCTCGCAGGCGGTGTCGTCGTCGAGCTGCGCGGTCGGCTCATCGAGCAGCAGGACCGCTGGCTCTGGCGCCAGCACCGCAGCCAGCGCGACGCGTTGACGTTCGCCGGCGGAGAGCTGATCAAGCCGTCTGCCGATCAGATGCTCGGCGCGCACGACGGACAGCGCTGCGCGGGCGGCTGGCAAAATGCCGGCTGCGGTCCGGCCGTGGCACTGGAGGCTGAAGGCCACGTCGCGGAGCGGCTCTGCCATCACCCCCTGCGTCTCGGCGTCTTGAAAGAGAAAACCCACACGCTGCGCGAGCTGAGCGGGCTCGGCCGTGCGCAGCTCGACCCCTGCGACCATGCCGTAGCCTGCTGCCTCCCCACCGTGGAAGGCCGGAGCGAGGCCGGCGAGCAGCCGCAGGAGCGTCGACTTCCCGCTGCCGGACTCGCCCTCCAGCAGCACGATCTCACCGGGATCGACCCGCAGGGTTGCATCGCTGATGGCCCACGCCGCCGTGGCGGCGTAGCGGTATCGCAGGTGGTTGAGCTCGATCGAGCTCACGAGCGCGACCTCAGGGCCAGCGCACCGACTGCACCAGCAGCCACGCTGACGCTGGCCACCCAGAGCGCCGCAGATGAGAGCAGCGGACCCGCTGTCGGATAGCTGTCATAGCTGACGAGCCCGACGATTACCGCGGCGCCAACCGTCAGCAGCAGGACGCCCGCGCCCGCCGCCACCCGCTCGCCGCTCGTCCACCTGGGCTCGGGGAGGCGAGTCAGCGGGCCGCCGCCGTAGCCGCGGGCCACCATTGCCTCGGAGATGTCGATCCCGCGGTCGAGGCTCGAGGCTACGAGCGGCTCGATCAGCAAGGCGCCCCGTCGAATCAGTTGGCGGCGGCCGCGCGCCGGGCCTGAGCCCCGCAGCCGCAGCGTCTCGGCCAGCGCACCTGCATCCCGCTGCAGCGTTGGCGCCAGCCGTGCTGCGAGTGCAACCGTTAGCGCCGATCGCGGCACGAGCCGGCTCGCGAGCGCATGGGTTCGATCGGGATCCGCGAGCCGCAGAAAACCCGCCGTCGCCAGAATTGCCGTCGCCAAGCGCGCGCCGGAGCCGATGCCGTACAGCACCTCCTCGCTGGTGACCTCAAGGTCGATCAGCCACAAGGACGGACCCGCGTAGAGGACATGCTCGCCCTCTACGGCTACGAACGGATTGAGCACCACGAGCGCGAGCGCCGAGAAGGCGGCGAGCCGCAGCATCAGCCCGCGCGGAGCGGGCGCGACGAGCAGCAGCCCAAGCGCTCCGAGCAGCGCGGCGGCGACGACAAGCGGCTGGAAGGTGGCGAGCGCAACCACAATCAGACCCGTCGCACAGAGCAGCGGCGGGACGGGTGCTCTCACGGGGTCCGGCCCCTGCCTCCGCTGCAGACGATCCGTCCCGTGGCATCGAGACAGATCGCAGCCTGATGTCGCACCAGCTCCGGGTCCGCCACGAGCAGCGCCGCGGCCTGGGCAGCAGCCTTGGCCGTGGTGCCAGCCACGACGAAGACGGGCGCACCCTCGGCGCTAAAGCCTTCCGTCGTGGCGACGATGACGGCGGTTGCCGAGGGCACGACGATGGCAGACGCGCGAGCGGCGTCCCAGACGCGGACCACGCCGGACCCATCGATCCAGGCTGTTAGCCCCGCCGCCGCTGGATCTGCCACGGCTGTGCGCCAGGTCGTATCGCGGCCGACCAGCACTGCGGAGGCTCCGACGATCGCACGGGGTCCAGCCGTCCCGGCTGGCGCGCTGACGGCCAGTCCGCTGGCGGTCAGCGCGGCTGCCAGCGGCGGGTCGGCAGTGACCGCTCCACCGTTGCTGCGCAGATCGCCAGCGAGCGGCATCGGCCAGCTAGCGATCACGGCCGGGACATGGGTGCGACCAGCCCAGCGGTGGAGATCCCACCAGACGACGTCGCCTGGTGCAACGGCGATGTCGGCTGCGCCGACCGCAGCCTCAATCCCGTTGATCCAGAAGATCCACTCGCTGGTCCCATCACCGGCCCGCCCGCCGATCGAGCTGACGTAGCGCCCGCCGTACGTCGTCTCAATCGGCGTGACGGCCCGAGTTGTCGTTGCCACCTTCGCGGGAGGACCGGGTCCGTGGGCGATCTCCTCCGCACCCCAGCCGGCGGTCACGTCGACGTCTACCGCAGCCGCCGCAGGCGGCCGAGGTGGCGTCTTCGCTGTGCCGCACGCTGCCAGCAGCGCAGCAGCAAGCAGGAGTGCGGGGAGCGCCCGCACGGGCCTAGCCGCCTAGGATCTGCGAGGCGGACGTCCCAGCGGTGGCAGCGATTGTCGCCTGCCAGCCGGCGGGAAGTCCGGGTAGCGTCACCTGCCCTTGCGCGTCGAGGACGGCGCCGGCAACCCCGAAGCCGGACAGCGCTGCGCCGGCCGCTGGGGTTGGTCGGGCTGCGCCGATTCGCGTTCCCGTGAAGGTCGTTGTGCCGTCCGCATTGCGCTTGGCTGCGAGCTCAAAGACAAACGGCCCGTTGCTCAGCTTGTAGTCGTTGTCGAGCAGCCAGACCACCGTATCCGCCGTCTTCAGCTTCAGGCTCGAGGCGCCCACCATCGCGGGCCTTCCGTTGACGAATACCTCCCAGTAGCCGCCGCTGGGAGCCTTGACGCCGGCGATGGACGTAATCTGCTCGCCGAGACCCTCGAAGTAGACCGCGGTGTAGCTCAGGCCCGTGTACGAGGTGGCCGCGACCAGCTGGCCGAGGGCGGTCTTCGCCGCCAGCTTCCGCGCGACGCCGGTCGTGTCGATGTACGCCCGCGCGCTGCCGACGTTTGGAGCAGTCGCACCAAACACCGTCGTGCCGTTCGCGACGATCCGGAGCGTCGTTGCCGCTGCTTGCGTGGGGATGATGCTGGCCGCCGAGATCACGACGGCCACGAGAAAGCCTTTCGCGTACATGGTTCTAATCCTTCGCTCGAGGTCTCCGCTCCTGATGGAGCGGAGGAAGGCGGGTGTTCTGACTTGGAGCGCACTTCCTCGGGAGTCCCGAGGCCGATGATCATTGCCTTCCCAGCTCCAGAGAGCCAGTGACCGGTGCGTGCACCGCAATCATCGAACGTTCCTTACAGCGGCGGGACCGTGCCGGACTTGCACCGGACTTCCCCTGCCCTTCGCGGCCGAGGTTAGCACACGGCGGACGACAGACCCAAGCGAGCCTGCTCCGTGCTGGGGCTGCCAGGGCCGTCACCGCTTCCGCCACGGCGGGACGCAAGGTGCCCGTGGCGGCACCCGCGTGCGCCATACTCGCAGCATGCCAACCCGTCTCACCCGCCCTCGCATTGAGGGCCAGCAGCTTGCCGTCTCGTGCGGCCATCCCCTCGCCGTTCAGGCCGCTCTGCGCGTCGGCGCACAGGGCGGCAACGCGGCCGATGCCGCAGCTGCTGCGGCAGCCGCCTTGGCCGTGATCCTGCCAGACGCCTGCGGCCTCGGGGGCGATCTGCTCTGCATCGTTCGTCAGCCCGATGGTTCGACGTTCGCGATCAACGGCGTCGGGGCCGCCCCACAGGCGATGGGTGCGCCGCTGCCGAGCGACGGGGCGCAGGTAGCGGCCGTGCCCGGCTTTGTCGCGGGGGTCTGCGACCTGATCGCCCTCGCGGGCCGCCTCTCGCGGGACGTCGTGCTCGCGCCCGCGCTTGCGCTCGCGGAGGGTGGCGTCGCTGTCACCCGCGACACCGCGGAGGCGTTGATCGACAACGCCGCGCGCCTGACCCGGGGAGGCGCCGACGGCTCGCCCTGGGTCGCGGCCAGAGAGGGGAACGTCCGCGGCGCGGTACGCCTGCCAGAGACCGCGCTGACGCTCCGCGCCATCATCGAGGGGGGAGCCGAGGCGTTCTATGCCGGTCCCATCGCTGCCGCGATTGTCGCAGCGGTCGCGAGGGAAGCCGGCGCGATGTCGCTGGCAGACCTCGCCGACCACAGGAGCGTCCACGCGCCACCGGTGGCGGTTGACTACCGTGGCGTCACGGTGCTGACCCAGCCGCCGTCGTCACAGGCGATGCTGCTGGCAATGGCGCTGCGCCGCCTCACCGCCGAGCTGGCCTCAGATGCCTCGCCGCTCGCGCATCACCGTGCGATCGAGGCCATGGCCGGCGCCTTCGCATATCGCGATCGGATCACGCAGCCGGGTGCGGCTGAGGAGCTCATGGTCCTCGCCGACGCAATTCCGATCGGCGATCGTGCCAGCCGGGCGGACCACGCAAAGGGCTACAACCACACGACCTCGGTGACGGTCGCGGACCGTGAGGGCACGGTGGTCTCGATGCTCATCAGCGTCTTCGATAGCTTTGGCAGCGCCACCTGGGTGCCCGAGGGCGGCTTCTTCCTCAATGATCGCCTGCTGTCGTTCTCGCGTGACGCTGCTTCGCCGAATGCTCCCGTGGCTGGAAAACGCCCGGTCCATACGCTGGCCCCTGCGATGCTCATCGCTGGCGAGCGCATCGTTGGCATCTCCACGCCGAGCGCTGATGGGCAGGTGCAGGCGCTGCTCCAGGTCGTGCTGGCGCACCTCGATCAGGGCACGGAGCTGGGGGAGGCCTTTGACCGTCCTCGGTGGCGCATCGTGGGCGACCTCCTTCATGTAGAGGAGGACATGGATCCTCTGCTCCGCGACGGCCTCGCGGCGCTGGGGCACGAGGTGGTTGGTGCACCGGTCGGCGACAGCCTCTTCGGCAGCGTCTGCGCGGCCGAGGCCGATCTCGCTACCGGCCTCGTCTCGTGCTGGGCGGATCCGCGCCGCGAGTCGTGGGCCGGCGCCTGGTAGCTCGTCGCCACCAGCACCGGCGCTGGCAGCTGCTGGTGGCCTCGCTGGCCGGCTACCGGGACGGGCGTGGCACGAGCTCAGCGAGCAGCACCAGCGCCTGCTGCTTGTCGAGCGGCTCGTTGAGCGATGGGCAGGCAAACGATTGGATGCAGGCGGGGCAGCCCGCTTCGCACGGGCAGCCGGCGACGATCGAGCGCGCCGCCCAGGCGAGGCGCGTGAGGGCGGGGAAGGCGGCGCGGACGATCCCGGCACCGCCCGGGCGCGTCTCGTGGAGGACGATGGTCGCGGCCGTCGTGTCGGGGTGCAGGACGGTCGAGAGGCCCGCGATGTCCCCCGCATCGCATGGCACGACGAGGGGGAGCGCCGCGGCGAGCAGGTGCTCAATTGCGTGCAGTCCCCCAAGCGTCGGCTCGTCGCTGGTCGGCGGCCGCGTGATCCACAGCGCGGCGCTGCGGTAGCGGCGCTCGGGCAGGTCGAGCGTGCGGCTATCGATGACGGAGAGGTCGTCGGTGCGGCGGCGCTGGAACCCCGTCACGCGGGTGGCGACCTCGGCCTCGCCGAGGTGGCAGCGCCAGTTGCCCAACCAATCCTCGGCGACAGGCGCGTCGAGCGCCACGCTCGAGTCGGAGCGCGGCACGGTGAACCAGTCGCCCCGGAATGGCTCGACCAGCGCCGTGCCCTCCGTGAGATTGAGTGACGACACCAGGTACCGCTCGCCGAGGTTAAGGTGCACCGCGCCGGGGTGCACGCTGCGTGGCGCGCGGTCTTGCTCGACATCGCCGAGCACGCGTCCGGACTCGGCGTCGACGATCGTCACGACCTCCGCGCTCGAGCTGCGCAGCGAGACTCGGCTGGCCGGATCGTCGGGGCCTGTCCAGATCAGTCCGGCTGGCGTCAGCGTGAAGTCGTTGGGGTTCAGCTCGACCATCGCCTCGACGTCCTCGGCGAGGTGCACGCCGAGGATGCTCTCGTCGCGCGGCGAGACCGCGGCCTCAGCCGCTGCGCAGGCCAGATGCGCGATGCGGATCTCGGGGTTGTGCGGGTCGAGCGCAATCGCCTCGACGGGGCGCTCGAGCAGCGCCTGCGGATTGCGAGCGAACCACTGGTCGAGCGCGTCGTCGCCGAGCACGAGCACGCCGAGGCCTCGTTGCCGCCGGCCGGCTCGCCCCCACTCCTGGCGCAGAGCGGCGACCGAGCCGGGAAAGCCGACGACGACGGCGCAGTCGAGGTCTCCGATGTCGATGCCCAGCTCGAGCGCATTCGTGGTGATCACCGCGCGCAGGTCGCCGCCCGCTAGCCGCCGCTCGAGCTGACGGCGCACCTCCGGGGGATAGCCGGCTCGGTACGGCTCAACTCGCTCTGCGAGGACAGGTGCCCGTCGGCTGAGCTCGTCGCGGACGCCGCGGAGGATCAGCTCGACGAGCTGCCGCCCGGGAGCGAAGCAGATCACACGCTGACCGTCGAGCACGAGCTGTGCCACGAGCAGCACTGCCTCGTGCAGGCGCGACGCCCGTCTGCCTGTGGCTTCGTCGAGCAGCGTCGGGTTCCACAACGCGACGTCACGGCCGGGGCTCGGTGCGCCATCGTCATCGACGATCGTGACGTCCACGCCCGTGAGTGCGCTGAACGCCTCCTGCGGATTGCCGACCGTGGCCGAGGCCAGCAGCAGCTGTGGCGAGGCCCCGTAGAGGGCTGCGCAGCGGCGCAGCCGACGGATGACGTGTGCGACGTGCGAGCCGAAGACCCCGCGATAGACGTGGGCCTCGTCGATCACGATGGCGGCAAGGCCAGCCAGCCATTCATCCCAGCGCTGATGGTGCGGGCAGATACCGATGTGCACCATGTCCGGGTTTGTCAGGACGAAGTTCGCCTCGCTCCTCGCGCGGCGGCGCGCTGCCGTATCCGTGTCGCCGTCGACGAGCGCCACTCGGAGCGCCCGGCCGAGGCCAAGCGCGTGCAGCCGCCGAGCCTGATCCTGGGCGAGCGCCTTCGTCGGCGACAGGTACAGGACGCGTGCGTGTCGCTCGCGCAGCAGCGTGTCCAGCACGGGCACCGTGTACGCCAAGGTCTTGCCGCTCGCCGTGCCCGACGTGATGCCGATGTGGTGGCCCGTCCGTGCCAGTGCGATCGCCTCGGCTTGATGTGCCCAGAGCGACGCAATGCCTGTCCGAGCGAGTGCGGCGAGGAGCGCTGGGGGCAGGTCCGTCGGCAGCGGCACCGACGTGCCGACCGAGGCTGGCTGCTCGCCGCGGAAGACGAGGCGATCATCGGGCGACGCACCGAGGTCGAGCGCCGCATCCCACGACGCCCGTGGGCTCACGGCGTATCTGGATGCGTCGCAGCGGGGAACGAGCCGAGCACGACGACGAGGGCCGAGCGGCTGGTGACATCGGCGAGCGCGCGCTCAAGGCGCGAGTCGTCACGATGCCCTTCGATGTCGATCAGGAACTGATAGCGCCAAGGCTCGCCCGGGATTGGACGCGAGTGCAGGCTCAGCATGTTGACGCCGTGGTAGCGCAGCGGCTCGATCGCATCGTGCAGCGCGCCCGGCTGGTGGCCAGTCACGACGCGGAGCGCGGTCTTCCACGCTGTGCCCTGAGCGTATGGCAGCGGCTCGCGGGCAATGGCGACGAACCGCGTCAGATTGTCGGGGTGGTCTGAGATGTCGTGCTCGAGGACCTCGAGCCCGTAGCGCTTAGCCGCGGCGGGCGATGCGATCGCCGCGCAGGAGGGATCGCCGAGGCCGGCCACGAGGCGGGCCGCATCGGCTGTCGTGCTGGCGGCGCGCTGCTCGTAGCGCCCGTTTAGAAACGCCCTGCACTGCGCGAGGGCGACCGGATGCGAGTGGATTGTCGTGACGCCGGCGGTCGTGGCGCCTGGCACGCCGGCAAGGCAGTGCGGGATGTGGATGATCGTCTCGGCGACGATCGGCAGCGATCCGTCGGCAATCAGATCGCAGGTATCGGCGACGATGCCGGCCAGCGTATTCTCGATCGGCAGCACGCCGATCTCA
>CAMDVX010000023.1 GCA_945877865.1 Bifidobacterium breve
TCGGCGCGCGTAAACAGCGTCGCATCGCCTCGAAGCGCGTCGAGGATGAGCCGCTCGTAGGCCTCCGGAGTGTCGCGGGTAAACGTCTCGCCGTAGAGAAAGTCCATGCGCACGGGGCGCAGCTGCGTCTCCGCTCCCGGGGCCTTCGCCTCAATCCGCAGCGAGGCGCCCTCGTTCGGCTGGATCGACAGCGTCAGCAGGTTCGGGCGAATGCTCTCAGCCACCCGCGGATCGGCGAATGGCTTGTGCGGCACGGGACGGAACGCGATCGTGATCTCCGTGGAGCGACGAGGCATGCGCTTGCCGGCTCGCACGTAGAACGGGGTGCCTGCCCAGCGCCAGTTGTTGATCTCCAGCTTGAGCGCAGCGAAGGTCTCGGTCTGCGAGTCAGCGGGTACGTTCGGCTCCTGCAGGTAGCCGGGCACCGGACCGCCGTCGACGTGGCCCGCGCTGTACTGCCCACGCGCCGAGCGAACGCACTTGATTGAACGGAGCGCCTTCTCCTTCTCGTCGCGAATCTCGTCGGCGGAGAAGTTTGCTGGCGGCTCCATCGCCGTCAGCGCAACGAGCTGCATCGCGTGATTTTGAATGATGTCGCGGATCGCGCCGGACTGGTCGTAGTAGCCGGCACGCGTGCCGATGCCGAGATCCTCAGAGGCCGTGATCTGGACGTGATCGATGTACCTGCGGTTCCACAGCGGCTCGAAGATGCCGTTGGCGAAGCGGAACACGAGCAGGTTCTGGACCGTCTCCTTGCCGAGGTAGTGGTCTAGGCGAAGGATGTGCGACTCGTCGAAGGCCTCGGTGACGTCCGCGTTGAGCTGCTCGGCAGAGGCGAGATCGTGGCCAAATGGCTTCTCGATCATGAGGACCGACTCGGGGTCGGCGCTCCGGGCGAGCCCGACGTTGTGCAGCGCTTGGGCGATCGGACCGAAGAAGCGTGGGGCGACGGCGAGGTAGAAGAGGCGCCGCGTCGGTCCGCCGAGCGCCGCGTCGCCATCGGCGAGGTTCGCTGCGATCTTGTCGTACAGGCTGGGGTCATTGAAATCGCCGCGGATAAAGTCGACGCGGCGCATTAGGTGGTCGAGGACCTCCGTCACGACGCCGCTGCGTGAGTGGGCGGTGACAGCGCTGATCATCTGCTCGCGGAACCCATGCTCCTCAACGCTGGAGGCGATACCGAGCAGTCGGAAGCGGTCGGGGAGGCGGTTCTCGGCGGCCAGGTTGTAGACCGCCGGCAGCAGCTTCTTGGCCGCGAGGTCACCTGTTGCGCCGAACAGGACGTACGTAGACGGGTGGACTTGGGTTCCGGGGACGTCGCCTGCAAATGGGTTCTCTAGGTCCGACATGGGTACGGCCTCCTCGGAGAAAGCCTAGTGCCTGGCATCGCCGTGGCGTTACCTTGCGCCGGATCGAGCTGCGCCCGCTTCCTTATCGACGGATCTCCGCCTACGCTATCCGGCAGCACGCGGCGCTGGCCGTGGCGACAGGGAGGTTCTCGTGGGGGACGTGGCATTCCATACAGCGACGACGGTCGCCGAGGCGCTAACGCTGGTCGGCGACGGATCGGACGCGCGCGTCGTCGCTGGCGGCTCGGATCTGATGGTTGGCGTGCGCAGCGGGAAGAGCCCGCTGCCGGGCACGGTCGTGGCGATCCACCGGATTGCCGAGCTGCATGGACTCGGAGTGGTCGCCGGCGAGCTGCGGATTGCCGCGCTTGCGTCGCACGCCGAGATCTGCGCTGATGCCGACGTCTGCTCCGGGTGGACCGCGCTCGCCGATGCCTCCGCGCTCGTCGGTTCGCACGCGACTCGCAACGTCGGCACGCTCGGCGGCAACCTCATGAATGCGTCGCCGGCGATGGAGACGGGCGGGCCGCTGATGGTGCTCGGTGCGACAGTCACGCTGCGTTCCGCTGCGGGCGATCGCGCTGTGCCGATCGAGGAGCTGTGGACGGGGCCTGGGCGTACGGTTGCGTCGCCTGGCGAGCTGTGCACCGGAGTCGTTGTGCCGGCGCTCCCGGCTCACAGCGGTAGCGCGTACGTTCGCCTCGAGTACCGCCGAGCGATGGAGATTGCGATCGTTGGTGCGAGCGCGTGCGTCACCCTTGACGAGTCTGGAATCGTGACGTCAGCTCGGGTCGCTCTGACAGCCTTGGCTCCGACGATCATCAGGAGCCCTGCTGCCGAGGCCGCGATTCTCGGCACGGACGGAGATGATGCAGCGCTTGACGCGGTCGCGGCTGGCGCGTCCGCCGATGCCCGGCCGATCTCTGATCTGCGGGCCAATGAGGATTATCGCCGCGCGATGGCGGGCGTCATCGCGAAGCGTGCGGTGGCGGTCGCTGCTCAGCGTGCGCGTGGCGAGTCGTTTCCGATCCCCGCTACTCCAGTGTTCATGAAAGGTTCCGTCTGATGAAGCATGCAGTGACGTTGAGGGTCAACGGCATGGACTACCCCGTTGAGCTTGAGGGTGGGACGCCCCTCGTGCGCGCGCTGCGCGATCACGTCGGTCTGATGGGGACGAAGGAGGGCTGCGACGACTGCGAGTGCGGCGCCTGCATGGTGCTGGTTGATGACAAGCCCGTTAACTCGTGCACCTACCTCGCGCTGCAGACCGTCGGGTCTGAGGTCACCACGGTTGAGGGCTTGGCCGACGGCGACACGCTGAGCGCGTTGCAGTCCGCGTTTCTCGATCAGGGTGGAGTGCAGTGCGGGTACTGCACGCCGGGCATGCTCGTCTCTGCCCACGCCCTTCTGCGTCGTTCGCCTGATCCGACGGAGGAGGAGGTTCGCCTCGCCCTCGGAGGCAACCTCTGCCGATGCACCGGCTATCAGAAGATCGCCAGCGCCGTCATGCAGGCCGCCAAGGGCTAGGTTCTTCCGGCGCTCGCAGGTGAATCGGGTCGCAAAGCTCCAGGGGGTTGCGTGGGTGCAGCGAGTCGTGTGGGTGCACTAGGTCTGGCCGGTGTATCGGGTTCGATAGGCGTACGGGAGCTCGCATGCCCGCAGGTCGTCTGCGCGTCGGCCTAGCCGGACATGATGGGCCCGGGCCCACCATGTCCGCCACTCGCTCGTGCGTTTTGGTGGCGGTGTCAGCTGTTGTGTGTGTCGCGATCGCGGTTTGTGGTGGTTGTTGTTTGTCGCGCGTGTTGCTTGTGGGTTTTGGCGTGCGTGTTTGGTCTGCCGGGGCGCCAGCGCAGCTGCATCTGGTGATTGGGCGCTCATGAGAGAGGCCGGACATGGTGGGCCCGGGCCCACCATGTCCGGCCGTTGCTGAGGCGATGGGCGAACGCCTCGGTTGGACGCCGTCGTTTGCCTGCCGCTGTGCTGGCGAGCAGGGCCTGTCTCGTCGCGGGGCGACCTTGGGCGGGTAGGGTTGGGTGATGGTTCGTGCTGATAGACGCTCTGCGCTGCTTGACGCGGCTGAGTCGCGGGCGGTCGATCGGCGGTCGATCGAGGAGGGCGGGGTCTCTGGAGCAGCGCTGATGGCGGCCGCTGCGGCTGGTGCTGCCCGCGTGGTACGGGGGCGGTTTCCGCGCGCGCGACGGGTTGTCGTCGTGGCCGGAAGTGGACACAACGGAGGCGACGGATTTGAGGTTGGGCGGCTGCTACACCAAGCCGGACGCACCGTCACGATCCTGCGAGTCGCAAGCCGACCAAGCGCAGGCGACTCGGCCGCCACGCTGGCAGCGGCGATCGCGGCCGGCGTGCCAGTGTACGAGGAATCGGACGGATCGATCGAGCGCTACCTCGCCGACGCAGACCTCGTCGTGGACGCTCTGCTGGGGACCGGCGCCACTGGAGCGCCAACCGGGGGCGTCGCCGCTGCCATCCGCTGCATCAACGCCGCCAAACTGCCTGTCGTCGCTCTTGACATCCCCAGCGGCGTCGATGCGAGCACCGGTGAGGCGCCAGGCGAGGCGATCAGCGCGACGGTAACACCAACCTTCCACGCCGCCAAAGTGGGCCTTCGAGTGATGCCCGGCCTCCTGCACTCCGGCACCGTCATCGTGATCCCAATTGGCGCGCTAGCCGGACCGGCCGGCCGCGTCCTCAGCGCTAATCGCCACACGATTGTGCGGCCATCCCGACAGCGCAGTGGATCCAAGTATGACGCTGGCGTTGTCGTTGTCGTCGGCGGTTCTGAAGGCATGAGCGGCGCCCCGGCGATGGCGGCGGCGGCGGCCCTGCGTGCCGGCGCAGGCCTCGCCATCGCGCTTGTGCCAGCAGCCGTTGCTCACCTCGTCGCAGCGCGCCACGCCGAGGTGATGGTGCACGGCCTCAGCGACGCGGGTGACCTACCGGCCCTCGCTCAGCGAGCCACAGCCCTCGTGATCGGCCCTGGCAGCGGCCGCGCGGGTGGAGCTGATGACGTGCTGCGGGCGGCACTTGCCCTCAACCTTCCCACCGTCATCGACGCGGATGCCCTCTGGTGGCTCGCCTGCGACCCAACGCTGCTCGCTGGCCGGACCGCAGCTACCGTTCTCACGCCCCACGCTGGCGAGGCCGCACGGCTGCTCGGCGTCACCGCTGCCGACATCGCCAACCACCGCCTGAATAGCGCTCAGACGATCGCCCAACAATCGTCTGCCGTGTGCATTCTCAAGGGCGCGGATACGCTGATCGCGGCACCTGACGGGCGGCTCGCAGTCCGTGCCGGAGATAGTCCGGCCCTCGCGACGGCCGGGACAGGCGACGTCCTCGCAGGCCTCGTGGGTGCCTTGCTTGCGCAAGGGGCGGATGCGTTCGAGGCGGCCTGCGCCGCTGTGGTGATTCACCTAGAGGCAGCCTGCGTGGCGGCCGCTCAGCGCGGCGGGGCTATCATGGCAGGAGACCTGATCGGACACCTGTCCGTGTCCGCGCAACCTGGGAGCACCACGTGATCGACCGCCCCGTGCATGAGCTAATGGAGCAGAACCGGCCGAGCGTTGAGCCGACGACGACGATCAAGGATTTGATCTCACTGCTCGCCTCACAGGGGCTCGACGGCGTCGCCGTTGTTGATCCTGCAGGCCTTGTCGTCGGGATTGTGACTGCACAGGATCTGCTGTATCAAGAGGTTGAGGTAGACGAAGCAACCCCCTACGTCACACCGTTTCTCGATGCGCTGATCTACATGAAGAGCATCGCCACGTGGGAGCGCCACGTCGAAAAGGCTCTGGCCGTGACCGTCGCCGACCTGATGACGACGGACGTGCACACGACGACCTCGCTTGAGACCGTCCATGAGGCGGCTAAGCGCATGGCGGAGCACAGCGTGTCGCAGCTGCCCGTGGTTGATGATGGACGCCTCGTCGGCATGTTCACCCGGGGTAATGTCGTCGTCGCACTCAACCGCTTCGAATTCGGTGGAGACGCCGCATAGCGGTGCGCAGCCTGGTCGAGATCGACCTCGTCGCTGTCGCGGCGAATACCCGCCGGCTCTGTGAGCTGGCTGGCGAAGCGGAGGTGTGGGCCGTCGTCAAGGCCGACGCCTATGGTCACGGTGCCGTTGAGGTCGGTCGGGCGGCTGCGGCGGCTGGTGCCGCGCGCCTGTGCGTGGCGACCTTGGACGAGGCGGGGACGCTGCGCGCTGCGCTGCCGGACGTACCGCTGATCGTCCTGTCGCCACTCGCACCGGGTGAGGAGGAGCTGATCGCCACCATCGGCTGCGCCGTTACGGTCGCGACTGCGGAAGGCTGGACGGCGCTGCGCGAGCGCCCGGAGATTGACGTGCACATCAAGGTCGACACAGGCATGGGACGGTGGGGGCTGGCGCCCGACGAGGCCGTGGCGATCGGAAACGAGATTGCCTCGGGACCGCGCCCAGAGCGTCTCGCTGGTCTGATGAGCCACCTCGCAACCGCCGATGACGATCCCGATGGCTTCGTCGACCAGCAGCTCGCCGTCTTTCGCGCGGTTGCCGCTCGCTTTCCGCCGTGTCCACGGCATCTGGCTAACTCCGCTGCGCTGCTGCGACGGCCCGATCTCTTGTTCGACGCGGTGCGCCCGGGCATCGCGCTCTTCGGCGTCGACCCGATGGGCCGCGCTGCCACCGACCACGGCCTCGCACCGGTGATGCGGTGGACGAGCTCCGTGCGAAGCCTCCGCACGCTCCCACCCGGCGCGTCGACCGGCTACGGTCGGCGCTTTGTCGCGGATCAGGAGTGTCGCGTCGCACTGGTGCCAGTTGGCTATGCCGACGGGTATCCGCGCGTCCTCTCCGGTGCGGCCGACGTCTTAATCCGGGGCGTTCGCTGCCGGGTAGTCGCGAACGTGTCGATGGATCAGCTCGCTGTGCTCGTGCCAGACGGGCTAACGGTGGTCGGCGGCGACGAGGTGGTCCTGCTTGGCAGCTCGGGCGACGAGCATGTGACGGCGGAGGAGCTGGCACAGCTAGCTGGCGTGATCCCGTGGGAGATCCTCTGCGGCGTTCGTTCAGCCAGCGATCGCGGCCTGCGCTTGGCGCGCGGGTGATGACGCACCAGGAGCGTCTGCTGGTCGTGCTCGGGCCGCTGCGTGAGGCCTTTCCCGGCGATCAGCAGCTCTGGCTAGTGGGCGGCGCCGTCCGTGACGTCCTGCTTGGTCGTCCGCTGGCCGACTGGGATCTCGTCACGCTTGGCGATGCTGAGGCGACGGCCCGAGGCTATGCGTCGACGATCCGTGCGCCGGTCTTTCCACTGTCGGAGAGGCATGGCGCGTGGCGCGTCGTCGGCGGGACCCATGAGGTTGATGTTACGGGAGCGCCTGACGGAATCGATGCTGACCTTGCGCGGCGCGACCTGACGGTCAACGCTATTGCCGTCCGCGTTGCTGATGGCGCGATTGCTGCCGTACCGGGAGCGCTTGACGACGTTGCCGCTGGTGTGCTGCGAGCCGTCTCAGACCGCTCGTTCCTGGACGATCCGCTGCGGCTGCTTCGTCTCGTGCGGCTCGCGTCCGAGCTGGGTCTCGCGATTGATCCGGCCACGGGCGTTCAGGCGCGGCGGGATGCCAGCCAGGCGGCCGCGCCGGCAGGCGAGCGGCAGCAGGCTGAGCTGTCACGGATCCTGCTTGCTCGCGACCCCGTGGATGCGCTCCTGCAGCTGGAGGACCTTGGCCTGCTCGCCGTCGTGCTCCCGGAGGTCGCAGCGCTACGCGGCGTGAGCCAGAACCGCTATCACCACCTTGATGTCCTCGACCACACGCTGCAGGTCCTCGATGCCGCGACTGACCTTGCTACGCACCCGGCTGGTACGTTCGGGCCGGCCGCGTCCGCGGTCGTCGCTGCGCTGGCCGTGCCGCTCGATGCAGACGCCGATGTCGCCTTGGCTGTGCGTTGGGGCGCCTTGCTCCACGACATCGCGAAGCCCACTACGCGCGTGGTGCGCGAGGATGGTCACGTCGCGTTTCCTGGCCATGCGCAGGAGGGCGCTGAGGTGGCCGTGGCCATCCTCAGTCGGCTGCGGTGCAGCACTGCGCTTCAGCGCTGCGTGGCTGTGCTCGTCCGTGAGCATCTCCGCCTCGGCTTCCTCGTCTCGGAGGAGGGGCTCGATGCTCGTAGCGTCTTCCACTATCGGCAGGCGACGGACTCGTGGGGCATCGCTAGCGTGATCGTCTCGTTAGCCGATCGTTGGTCGACTCGCGGTACGAAGGCTCGGCAGCGCTGGATTCGCCGCCACGAGCAGCTCGCCGTCGCGATGGCGCTTGCACTGACGCAGCCGGTGCCGGAGCCTCTGCTGCGTGGGGACGCGCTGGCTGTGGCGATCGGCTGCAAGCCGGGCCCCGAGCTCGGTCGACTGCTCGCGCTGATCGCGGAGGAGCAGGCCGCAGGCACGCTCGCTTCGCCCGCAGACGCGATCGCTTTCGCTCGGGCTCGCCATCTCTCGGAGTAGAGGCAGCAGTGCGTGGTGCCAAGCAGGTAGGCTGTGGCGATGCCTGAGGAGATTCGCGATCTGAGTCCCACTGACGTCGCTGCACTCGGTAGTGCCGGCCTCCTCTACGTCGATGTGCGAGAGCTTGGAGAGTGGGAGGCGGGGCATATCGCGGGATCGGTTCATCTTCCGCTGGGGGAGCTTTCTCAGCGGTGGAAGGAGCTGCCCGACGCTGATTGCACGGTCTTCGTGTGCCGGTCCGGAGGACGATCGCTCGCGGCTGCGGAGGCTTTTGCTGCGGCTGGTCGCCCCGGCTGCGTCAACCTCGCGGGGGGCGTTCAGGCGTGGGTCCAAGCCGGGCAGCCGTTCTCCGGCACCGTCGCCTGAGCGGCGCTCTAGCCGCGCGTGTGGCCTGGACGACCATGCCCGCTCACCGTGAGAGTACACTTCGGGTGTTGCGCTCTGCATCGCAACGGCAGTCTGCCGTTGAACACGCACGGAATCCCTCCGGATGCCCACCGCCCGCACCAGCATCGCCCGCCGCCTCATCCCGCTCGCCCTGGTTCTAACGGCGCTAGCGTTGGTGACGCTTTCGATCCGCAGCCAGAGCGAGATTGATCCGGCGCGCAAGTCGGCGGTTGACCAGACCGTGCAGATGCAGGAGGTTGCGCGGCGGGCGACGCAGCCGATTCGGGATCTGATCCACTGGTTCGGCGATGTCCAGACGGCCCGTCAGCAGCGCGACGCGCTAACGGCTGAGAACGCCTCGCTGCGCGCTGATCTCGCCAAGGCGCAAGCCAACGAGCAGGATGCCGACGAGCTGCGTGCGCTCGTCGGGTACGTCCGCTCGCCGGAGTTTCCGCAGATCGGCGATTACACTCCGCGGGCGGCGAGAGTCGTCGCGCGGTCTCCCTCGCTGACCTCCAGCACCGTGGTGATCGACGCCGGTGAAGCTGCAGGTGTCAAGATCGGTGATCCGGTCATGGCCGGAGTCTCAGAGCGGATTGACATCGGCGGGGCATCGCTCGTCGGGCGGGTCGAGCGGGTGACCCAGTTGACCTCCGTCGTCGCCGTGCTCTCGAACGCCAGCATTGCGGTCGGCTCCACGGTCGCTGGCCGTCGCGGTGCCGATGGCATCCTGCAGCCCAGCGCCGCCGACCCCTCGGTGCTCGTGCTCGGATTCGTCCGGCGCTCCAGCGTCGTCAAGCCGGGCGACCGCGTCATCACCAGCGGCTTCCTTGACCCGGGGGGACGCCTCGGCTCGGCCTATCCGCGTGGTCTGCCGATCGGCGTTGTCAGCGAGGCCCGGCAGAGCGATGCGAACACCTACAAGAACGTCCTCGTGGTGCCGTGGATCGAGCTCGACTCGTTTGCGAACGTGATCATCCTGACTCGTGGGGGGGTAGCGTCATGAGCGCAGCCGATCCCACGCTTGAGAACGACTGGACAGAGGAGGCGGACCTCGACTGGACGGGCGAGTTTGACGGCGTCGGGCCGAGCCGCCTGCTGCCCGACTGGATCGGCATCGTGCTCGTCGCTCCCCTCGCAGTGATCGTCGCTGTCTACCTTCAAGTAGCGCTATCGATCGACTCTCGGGTGCTGGGTGCCGTGCCGGACCTCTCGCTGATCGTGCTCGTCGCGCTCGCGCTTCGTCTGGGGCCAGCCTGGGGTGCCGCTACCGGGTTTGCCACTGGACTCCTTCTGGATGTGGCGGTCCAGACGCCGCTTGGCTCGTCATCACTCGTGCTGACGCCAATCGGCTGGGCCGTCGGATCCTTTGCCGCTCGTCGACAGCGCGATCCGCTCCTACTTGCCTTCGCCGTTCTGATCGTCATGAGCTTCGTACGGGCCCTCGCCGACGCGGGCGTTGCTGTCGCGATTGAAGCGCAGGGCGTGGCGTGGATATCAACGATCGTCGTCGGCATCGTTGGCGCAATGCTGACCCTGCTGGTCGGCATCGCCTTGCTGCCGGCATTGCGCAGCATGTTCGGGAGCATTCAGGGGAGCGGCGTGTGAGCGACCCGCAGCTAGAGCAACCGACCATCGACCTGTCGCCTCCGCCGCCGCCGCCGGCAGTGGTGGTTGAGGAGTTTGACCGCCCCACGGTTGCCCGTCGAGTGTTTATCTTGGCGTGCATCGCGACTGTGCTGATCGTGATCCTGATCCTCCGGCTTTGGTCCCTTCAGGTCCTCGACGTGCGCAGCTACCGTGCGCAGGCCGTGTCCAACGGGCTCCGCAGCATCGATGTGCCTGCAGCCCGCGGCCAGATCCTTGACGCACAGGGCAAGGTGCTGGTAGGAAGCCGCCCCTCGAATGCGGTCGCGATTGACCCGACGCGCTTTCCGAACCTTCTCGTAGCCTGCGGTCGCGACGTTGCTGGTCCGTCTGACGCGCGCTCTTCCAATGAGCGGGCACTGCGGATCTCTGACGCCGTGCAGGCTGCAGCTGGACTTTCGCCGGCGCGCCGCAAGGCTCGTCTGGCGGAGATCAAGCGGCAGCTTGAGGTTGGCAGCTCGACCAGAGCGTGGAAGGGCTGCACGAAGGACTACCCGCAGCTGCGCGAGCTGGCCTCGATCGCCGGGGTCACGATGACTGAGACGGAGGACGCGATCCACCGTGCTTCGGTGCGGGCGCCATTCGATTCGATCGTGCTGGCCAAGGATGTTGACCGCTCGGTCCTGTTCTTTCTGAAGGAGCGTGCCGGGCAGTACCCGGGCGTCCGCATCGTCGAAGGAACGGCGCGGTCCTACCGTACGGCGAAGGCCGCTGACGGAACGATCCGACCGCTGGCCCCTCACCTCTGGGGCGAGCTCACTGAGGTGTCTTCCGCTCAGCTTGCCGATCAGGTGACGTACCGTGGGGCGAAGGCCGGCGACCTGGTTGGTCAGCGCGGCGTCGAGCGGGCCTTCGACCGCTATCTGCGTGGCACCAACGGTTCACTTGAGCGCCGTGTCAACGCCTTCGGTGATCCTGTCGGCCCGATCATCCGCTCGCAGGCGGCGAAGCCTGGCGAAAACGTGCGCCTCACGATTGACGCGGGCATCCAGGTCTCGGCTGAGTCTGCCTTGCGAGACGCAATCCAATACGCACGCTCGCATGGGCACCCAACAGCCGATGGTGGGGCAATCATCGCGATGGACCCGCGCACGGGTGCGATCCGGGCGATGGCCTCGAACCCGGGGTTCGACCCGGCCGAGCTGGCTGGCGCGGACGGGGTGGCCTACTGGGACAAGCTTGCGACCAATACGAAGTACTCGCCGCTGCTGGATCGGGTGCTGACCGGGCTCTATCCGGCCGGCTCGACGTTTAAGCCTGTCACCGCGATCGCGGCGGTTGAGGCCCGTGATTCGAAGGCGGATAGCATCATCCAGTGTGCGCCAAGCGTCACGATCGATGGTCAGACCTACCGGAACTTCGAGTCGGGGGTCGACGAGCCGATGGACTTGGTGCAGGCAATTACCGCGTCGTGCGACACCTACTTCTACGAGCTTGGCAAGCGCCTCTATGAGTCGACGCCGCAGAATGGGAGCTTCGAGCCGCAGCCGCTGTGGGCTCGTCGGGTCGGCTTTGGAGCCACAACGGGGATCGACATCGGCGGCGATGCGGCGGGCAGCGTGCCTGATACCGCGTACAAGCAACGACGATTCGGCGACGACCGTATTCATAACCGCTGGACCTCGGGCGACGCGGTGCTGCAGGCGATTGGTCAGGGCGACCTTGAGGTAACCCCGCTCCAGATCGCGCGTCTGTACGCCCTCCTTGCCAATGGCGGAACGCTCGTCACCCCGCACGTCGGCGCGGCCGTGATTGGGCAGGACGGCACGGTTCGTGAGACCATCGACGCGTCGCCAGGCACGAAGGTCCCGATCGACGCGAACCTGCTGTCCATCATCCGCAAGGGGCTCGAGGGCGTCGTGCAGGATCCTAACGGGACGGCGTACAGCGCGTTCAACGGCTTTCCGATTCCAGTCGCGGGCAAGACGGGAACGGCGGAGAAGCTCGGCAAGCGTGACTTCGCCTGGTTCGCCGCCTACGCGCCCGCCAACAACCCCGAGCTCGTCGTCGTCTGCGTGATTGAGCAGGGCGGCTTCGGCGGCGTCACGGCTGCCCCAGCCGTCCGGCAGGTGATGGCGAAGGCGTTTGGCATCAACGAGGCGACGATCGCCCAGGTCGCGCAGGCCGAGCGGGCTGGAGTCTACTCCGGACCGAGCCTCGGCACGGATCCTGCGGAGCAGGTCCAGCAGGATCAGGCGATGACGCCGTGATCTTCGGTCTCGCCATTCGACGCTTCGACTGGATCATGGTTGCGGCGGTGCTGCTGCTGCTGGCGATTGGCGAGCGAGCGGTCCGCACGTCAACCGTGGCGGACGTCGCTGGCGACCCCGGCTTCTTCGTCCGCCGCCATCTGATCTACCTCGCGATGGGCGTCACGCTCGGCGCCGTCGCTGCGTTCGTGGATCCGCGGATCTACCGGCGGCTGTTCTGGATCATCTATTGCGCATCGCTCGCCCTGCTCGTGATCGTGCTTGGCTTCTCGGCGGCGCGTGGCTCGCAGCGCTGGATCCCGCTTCCGTTCTTCACCCTGCAGCCATCCGAGCTGAGCAAGGCGACGATGATCGTCTGCCTGTCGATCATCGTGGCCGACGCGGTGCGGCGAGGTACGCGCGGCTGGAGGCTGCTGCTGCGGGCGTCGATCCTGATGGGGCCGCCGTTCGGTCTCGTCTTCATCCAGCCGGATCTCGGTACCTCGCTCGTCTACATCTTCTTCACGCTGACGATCCTCGTGGTGGCGGGCCTGCAGGGGCGGTACGTCGCAATCCTCGGCACCGCCGCTGGGTTACTGGTGATTCTCGTGCTCGGAGTGCTGCCGTCGATCGGGCTGCCGCTGCTGCGTCCGTACCAGACGGAGCGCATCACGGCGTTCCTCGACCCCGAGGGTGGTAGCCCGGCGGCCTATCAGGCGCAGCAGGCGAAGATCGCGATCGGATCGGGTGGCATGGGCGGTCGTGGGGCTGGGATCAGCCAGACCGCCGGTAGCTTTCTGCCGGAGCATCATACGGACTTCGTTTTCGCGGTCGTCGGCGAGAACCGTGGCTTCATTGGCTCGGCCATCGTGATGCTGCTTTATCTCCTGGTGCTGTGGCGGATCGGCCGGATCATCTCACGGGCACGGGTGCTTGAGGAGTCCTTCATGGCGGCCGGCGTGTTTGGCCTCGTGATGACGCAGGTGACGATCAACGTCGGCATGACTCTCGGGATTGCCCCGACGACGGGGATTCCCCTGCCGTTCATGACGTATGGCGGCTCAAACACGCTGACGAACCTCGCGGCGATCGGACTCGCGCTCGCGATCGGCGCGAGATCCGTGGTTGATGAGACACCGGATGCAACGTGGCAGGAGCGCCCGCGGCGGACGTTTGCCGACCCGCTTGAGGCGCCAGTGGACCCCATCTGACGAACCAAGCGGGTCGCATCGCTAGACTTCCTCCGTGGAGGCCTCTCCCCTGCAGAAAACGATCGAGCACCTGCTGACGTCGGTTGAGAAGCCGTCGCGCTACATCGGGGGAGAGACCAACGAGGTCGTCAAGCCTGAGGCGACCGTCCGGGTGGCGCTCTCGTACCCCGACGCGTACGAGATCGGCATCTCGAACCAGGCCCTCCAAATCCTCTACGGGCTGATCAACAACCGTACGGCCGCCGCTGCCGAGCGCGTCTACTGCCCTTGGCCGGACATGGCCGATGCGATGCGACGAGATGGTGTGCCGCTATTCACGCTTGAGTCGTGGCGGGCGGTACGCGACATGGACCTGCTTGGCATTACGCTGCAGGCCGAGCTGACGTACTCGAACGTGCTTGAGCTGATCGACCTAGCCGGCATTCCGCTGCGTGGCGCCGACCGCAGCGAGGGCGATCCGATCGTGCTGGCAGGTGGACCAAGCGCATCCAACCCGATGCCTCTGGCGGCCTTCGTTGACGTCTTCTTCATGGGTGAGGCCGAGGAAGGCTTGCTGCAGATCATCGAGATCCTTGAGCAGGTCACGGGTCGTGAGGAACGACTTGACCGGCTCGCCATGCTGCCGTTTCTCTACCTGCCGTCACGCGGAGAGCGGCCGGTCGAGCGCCTCGTCTTCGCCGACTTCTCGATCGATACGCAGCCGACGAGTCCGGTCGTGCCGTATGCCAGCGCAATCTTCGCACGCGCCTCCGTCGAGGTGATGCGCGGCTGCACCCGCGGCTGTCGCTTCTGCCACGCTGGCACGTGGTATCGGCCAGTGCGCGAGCGGCGCGTGGAGGATGTCGTCACGGCGGGCCTTCAGCAGCTCGACTGCACGGGCTACGACGAGCTGTCGTTGACGTCGCTGGCCACCAGCGACTGGACCGGAGTTGCGCGAGCAATCACGGAGATCAAGGCCGATCGGCCTCAATTGAACCTCTCGCTGCCATCGAATCGCGTCGATACTGGCCCGGTGGCGCTGCTGGCGGCGGCCAACTCGCGACAGCGGTCGATCACGCTGGCGCCCGAGGCTGCGACGCAGCGGATGCGCGACATCATCTGCAAGACGATCACCGACGAGATGATCGACACGGCGATCGACGCGGCCTTCGCCGCCGGCTACACGAGCATCAAGCTGTACTTCATGATCGGACTTCCGCTCGAAACCTTCGCCGAGGTTGAGGGGATCGTGGAGCTCGGCTATCGGGCGCGAGAGATTGGCCGCAGGCATCTCGGTGAGGGGGGTAAGTTCACCGTTCACGTGTCGGCCTCTAACTTCGTACCAAAGCCGCATACGCCGTTCCAGTGGGACGGCATGGCGCACCCTGATCAGCTGCGTGTCAAGCAGGACTACCTGCGGCGCGCGCTCAAGGGGCGCCAGCTGAAGCTTTCCCTCCACGACGCCCGCACGAGCATGCTTGAGGGCGCCATCGGACGGGGAGATGCAATCACCGGGGACGTGCTTGAGGCGGCGTGGCGTGCGGGAGCGCGCTTCGATGCCTGGACGGAGCATCACCGCGAGGACCTGTGGCAGGAGGCCTTTCAGGCCTTCGGACGCGATCTCGTGGCTGAGGCGACGCGCGAGCGTGACCCCCTCGACACGCTGCCGTGGGATCACGTGCGCAGCGGTGTGAGCAAGGAGTTTCTGCTGGATGAGTGGTGGCAGAGTCGCGCCGAACGGCCGACCGGGGATTGCCGATGGGATGGCTGCAGCGATTGTGGCGCCTGCGTCGGCCCCGTTCGGAACCGGTTGGTCGAGGCCTGATGCCGCTCCTTCAGCAGCATCGGCCGTGAAGATCGAGCTTCGCCTCGCCATTCGCGACCGCGCACGCTACCTCAGCCACCTCGAGATGGTGGATCTGCTGCTCGCCGCGCTGCGACGCGCCGGGTACGAGGTTGCGCTGTCCAACGGCATGCGTCCCCGACCGGTCATTAGCCTCGCGCTTGCGCGCGGGGTCGGCATCGCGTCGGAGGACGAACGCTGCACGGTCGAGCTCGTCGGGTCGGACATCGACCTCGACGACCTCGTCGAGCGGCTCCGCGCGACCTGTCCGCGGGGAGTCGTACCGATCGAAGCAGGAGTGGCCGGCGCGCGGAGCATCGTCGCCGAAGCCACCTATTGCATCGAGTTCGATGCACCGGGCGACCTCGTCGCCCAAGCCGTCGCCGGCTATCACTCGGCGACGGAGCTCGCCGTGCCGCGCCGCAGCCCAAAGCAGCGGCGCTCCATCGATGTCCGTCGCTTCGCACCCGAGCTCGTGCTCGCTGGCAGCGCGGTGACGGTCGCTATCGCCATCTTTGAGGATGGCTCCGCCAAGCCGGAGGAGGTCGTACGCGCGCTATCGCACTGCGCGAACGGCGATCTGCCTGTTGCTGGCATCACCCGACTAGCGGTTCGCACCGTGCCGAATCCGGCGCGCGTGGGGGCCACGGAGAACACATGAAGAAGATCCTCATTTCCGCTGATGCCTACGAGACGAAGGCGGCGCTCGTTGAAGGCGAGCGCGTCGTCGAGACGTACATCGAGCGAGACGAGCGGCGATCGCTGCTCGGCAATATCTACCTCGCCAAGGTCGACACGGTCCTGCCGGGCATGGAGGCGGCGTTCGTCGACGCAGGCATGGACAAGAATGCGTTTCTCCACGTCGCCGAGATTCGCGTCGAGGGCCTCGACCAGCGCGCGCGCCGCTCAAAGCGCATTCAGGACCTCGTCAAGGGTGGCCAGTCGCTGCTCGTGCAGGTGATCAAGGATCCGATGGGGACGAAGGGAGCCCGCGTCACGATGGACGTCTCCCTCGCGGGTCGCTTCCTCGTCTACGTGCCGGACGGCGAGGGCGGAGGCGTCTCGAAGCGCCTGTCCGACGGCGAGCGGGACCGCCTGCGCGTGCTCGTCAAGCAGCTGAAGCCGCGCCTCGGCGGTGGGCTAATCGTCCGGACGGCAGCCAAGGGAGCCGAGCTGGCCGAGCTTGAGCGCGACCTTGCGCTGCTGGAGGATCAGTGGGAGACGATTCGCGAACGCATCACGACCGCTCCCGCTCCATCGCTCGTGCACGGCGAGCTCGATATCGCCTTGCAGCTCGTACGTGACGACTTTCGCCAAGACGTCGACGAGCTAATCGTTGATGATCAGGCCACGTACGACCGCATCGTGTCATACGTTCAAGAGCGCAGCCCGGAGCTGGTCTCGCGCGTGCATCAGCATCAGGCACAGACGGAGCTGCTGCGGCGTTACGGCGTCGACGAGGCGATCGAGAGCACGCTGCGTCGCCGCGTCGACCTGCCGTCCGGCGGCTACCTCCTGTTCGATTACGCCGAGGCCTTCACCATCGTGGACGTTAATACGGGACGCTTCGTCGGCAAGGGGCGGCTAGAGGACACGATCGTCCACAACAACCTCGAGGCGGCCAGCGAGGTCGTACGCCAGCTACGGCTACGCGACCTTGGCGGCATCATCGTCATCGACTTCGTCGACATGGAGTCGAAGACGAACCGCGATGCGGTCATCAGCGCCCTTAAGGAGGAGCTGCTCAAGGACCGCTCCAAGGTCTACCTCGTCTCGATTAGCCCGCTGGGCCTCGTTGAGATGACGCGCCAGAACGTGACGGATGGCGTGCGCGAGATCATGACGGCCACGTGTCCGCACTGTGCGGGTGAGGGTCGTATGCTCAGCGACGAGACGCTGGCGCTCGACAATCTGCGCATGCTGCGCCGCCACGCTGCGCAGTCGGCAGCGGAGGCGTTCCTGCTCGAGGTCGACCCCACGGTCGCCGCCAAGATGATCGGGCCGGGTGGCCGTCGTCTGGAGGAGCTGGAGCAGGCCACGGGCAAGCACTTCTCGATCGTGGCAACGGATGGGGTCCCGCGCGAGCGCTGCTCGTTTCTCAAGGAGGGGTCGATCGTCGATGTCCTCGAGGACGCGATTCCGGTCGCCGAGGACCAAGAGCTTGAGGTCGCCGTTTCGGAGCCACACATGTATCAGGCGGCGGACGCCGTCGCCGTGCTCGAGGGCGGCTATCGCGTGGTGATCGCGGGCGCCGGCCCGTACCTCGGCACGACGCAGCGCGTGAAGATCGAGCGGCTGGGGCGGCTCGAGGCGCACGCGGTGCTGCTTGACGCGAAGCCGATCTCTGAGCAGGAGATGCTCAAGATGACGGATCCGAGGAGCGATGTCCACGAGCCGCCGCGGCTGGTTGGCGAGCGGATCGACCTTGAGGGGCGCAAGCGGAAAGGCAAGCGCAGCCGGACACCGTCGGCCACGATTGACACCCCGACGGGTGACATGACGGCGTCGGTGGGTGAGGAGACGGAGCCGCTCAACCTGCCCGAAGGGGACGAGGCAGCAGCGACCAGCGCAGGCGCGCCAGGTGATGGCCCCCAGCGCAGTCGGCGCCGAAACGATCGACGTCCGGTCGGC
>CAMDVX010000024.1 GCA_945877865.1 Bifidobacterium breve
GGGTCTGGCCCCTTTCGGACAAACCCAGCCCCCTGTCCGATTGGGGTCTGGCCCCTTTCGGACAAACGCAGCCCCCTGTCCGATTGGGGTCTGGCCCCTTTCGGACAAACGAAACCACCTGCTTCACATCGCGGCCAGCGGATTTTTTCCGCGGCTTATCGCGATTCTCCCCAGCTCAATGGCGTTTGCGCCGCGATCGGAGGCGCGATTTTGCCGCTCGTCGACTGCCTACCGCCGCACCTCGACCGATGTGGACTTGACGACGGCAGTGGCTGCGTCGCCGGGCCGGAGGCCGAGCTCGTCGACGGCTTCGCGCGTGATGATGGAGACGATGCGGTAGGGGCCGCAGGCGAGCTCGACCTTTGCCATCAGCCCGTCACGCTCAACGGAGACGACGGTGCCTTCGAGCTGGTTGCGGGCTGACACGCCGGTCTGGGGCGCCCGCTCCCGGAGGAGGTCTCGGAGCTCATCGACATCGAGCGTTCGCTGGCCGCCGCTGGAGCGTGAGAACGTGACGCGACCATCCTTCTCCCAGCGACGTAGCGTGTCGACGCTGACGCCGAGGATGCTCGCTGCGACGCCGATGCGGATGTGCTCGCCCATCGCGCCGAGGCTACCAGCCGCCGACGGACGGGGTGGATTTAGCCGGGCTCCACAGCGGAGGGAGCTTTGCGATGAGGAGCACCGCACCGCTGATCAGGACGAGCAGCACGCCGATGGCGACGGCAGAGTCGATGTCGACGCCGAGCTGCGCATAGACGGCGAGCGGCAAGGTCTCCGTGATGCGTTCGACGCTGCCGGCGAACAGCAGCGTCGCGCCAAACTCGCCGATGCCACGGGCGAAGGCGACGGCCCAGCCAGCCCGCAGGCCGTCGGCGGCGAGCGGGAGCGCGACGCGAGCGAAGACGATGCCTTCCGAGGCGCCGAGGTCTCGTGCGGCATCGAGCTGGTCGCGGCTGACGGCCGCGAATGCGGTGATCGCGGCTCGCAGGTAGAAGGGTGTCGCTACGAACGTGATCGCGAGGACGACCGCCACCTGCGAGAACGGCAGGAGCACCCCGTGCGCTGCGAGCGTAGGGCCGAGCAGTCCGAACGCTCCGAACGTCATCAGCAGCGCGATGCCGGCGACGGCGGGGGGAAGCACGAGCGGAAGCTCGATCAGGGTGATGAGAAGGGAGCGTCCCGGAAAGCGCCGCAGGGTAATCAGGTAGGCGGCGGGCGTGCCGATCGCGAGCATCAGGGCGTTAGCGATGAGGTTCGTCTTGAGCGAGACGATCAGCGCAGACGCGACGACTGGGCTTCGCAGCTGGTGACCGAGGTCTTGCGGGGCGACCGCGGTCAGCAGCGCCACGATCGGAAGCAGCAGGAAGACCAGCGCTGTGACGAGGGCCAGCACGAGCCCGCCGAGAAACAGCGCGGTGCGGGGGCTCATGGCTTTGGTGGCAGCCCGAAGCCGTTGTCGCGGAGGATCTTGCGGCCACGTCCACTGGTGATTTGACGGGCGAAGCTGGAGGCTGCGGCAACGTCTACGCCGCTGCGCGTGACGGTGCACAGCACGTAGCGGATGGGGGGCTGGGCCGCTGCTGCGACGTCGATGCGCGACAGCTTGGAGCGGTTGGCGAGCCAATCGGTCGTGTACACGAAGCCCGCGTCAGCGGAGCCGAGCGCGATCGTGGCGGTGACGTCGGAGGCCTTCGTGTACGTGCTGACGGTGTTGCCGCGGAGGGCTGCTGCGAGGTGGAGGCGGCCGAGCAGCGAGCGCGTGTAGATGCCGAGCGGCACGTTGGGTCCACCGATGGCGAGCCGGAGCCCGCCCTTGGCGAGGTCGGTGGCGCTGCGGAGCTGCTTGGGATTCGCCGTCGGCACTACGAGCGTGAGCGTGTTCGTTGCGAAGACGACGGGTGTGCCGCACAGGTGCTTCTGCACGAGCTTGTCCGCGTAGATCGGTGCAGCGGAGGCGAAGACGTCAGCAGCAGCGCCGCTTTCGATCTGAAACGCGAGCACGTCTGAGCCGCCGAAGCTGTACGACGGGCTGGGGGTGATCTGCTGGAACGCCCGCTTGAGCGACGAGGCTGCGTAGACGGTGAAGGCCGCCGCGCTGGCGGGTGCGATCAGGGTGCAGCCGCAGGCCGCCAGGATGAGAAGCCGTCGGACGTTCTTCATGGGCAGAGCCTACCAAGCAGATTATCTAGGCACAACCTAGGTATTTTTCTGGATCTGCGCAGTATTGCCGCGGTTGATACCCTCTGCAGGTGCAGATCGCCGCTGTCCACGCCACGCCCGTCAACATCCCGTTCGTCGCTCCCTACCGCTTCAGCTACGGCTCAATTGCCTCGCTGACCAAGACGATCGTCGAGGTCGTGACGACCGACGGCCTGAGCGGCTTTGGCGAGGTCGCCGACGGGGATCGCAGCGCAGATGTCGAGGCCCTCGGAGCCCGGCTGGTGGGGCTGGATCCGCTTGATCTGGATGAGGTCGAGCGTCGCTGCGTACCAGGGTACGCCTACTCGCCGTGGGCCAGCGTGCTGTCGGCCAAGCGCGCCTTTGGTGGCGTCGAGCTGGCGCTCTGGGACCTCCGCGGCAGGTTAGAGGGCAAGCCTCTCTACGAGCTGCTCGGTGGTGCCGTGCGGACGGAGATCCCGCTGACGGAGTACTTCTCGTACCGCTATCCCGGGCCGGATCATCCGGGCGAAGCGACGCCGCTCGCGGTCGCTCGCACCTGCGCTGCGATGGTAGAGCAGTTTGGCGCCGTCAGCTTTGAGGGGAAGGTCGGCACCGTTGACGTGGAGGACGAGCTCGTGATGGTGCGTGAGATTCGCGCGGCGATTGGCGACCGCCGCCTCCGGCTTGACTGCAACGGCGGGTGGCTCGTCGAGACCGCCCGGCGGCTGATCCCACGCTTCGAGGAGCACGGGATCGACCAGTGGGAGGAGCCCGTGGAGGGCTACGAGGACCTGGCTGCCATCCGTGATGTCACCACCCGGCCGCTGTCGTGCCACGTCGCGAATCTTCCGCTCGCCAAGGCTCTTGGCGCGCCAGACGTGATCGTCACGAACCTCAACGAGCAGGGTGGCATCCGACGGAGCATCGAGTTCATCCGTGGCTGCCAGGCGGCGGGCATCGGCTTCCGCTTCCACTCGGGTGAGACCGGCATTGCGAGCACGGCCTACCTGCATGTCACGGCAGCGATCGACCACATTGACGATGCGAGCCAGACGCTGTTTCGCTGGTACGCCGACGATGTGATTGAGGGTGGCCCGTACGTCCCACGAGGCGGCTTCGTGTCCGTGCCGACTGGGCCGGGGCTCGGCGTCGAGCTTGATCGTGTCGCGCTTGAGCGCTGCCATCGCAGGTACCTCGCCGAGGGGGCCTTCCCGGGCGCCGCGGGTGCTGGGTACGGCCAGAGCTTTCGACGGGTCTGACGCCTCGGCTCGGCGGTCCAGCGGCGGCCCAAGCCTGCGCGGGGACGGTGCGGCCGGAGCCTCGCAGGTTCGTAGCTACTCCGTGGCAGGGTCTGGCACCAAGACGCCATCCACCGTGACGTGGTGGCGATGGGCGCGTGGGATCCGCAGGCAGCCAAGCGCGCCGACGACCGCGATCACTCCCGCGAGCAGGAAGGTGATCGTGAAGCCGCGCTCCGCGGGCAGCAGGCCGTTGCTGCCGGGGAGCGCATTCGCGCTGAGGATTGCGGCTCCGACCTGCCCGCCGACGACGCCGCCAACGGTGCGCATGACGGTGTTCATCCCCATTGCGACGCCGGTTACCTCTGGCTCGACCGAGTCGATGATCAGCTTCGCGAGCATCGAGTAGACGAGGCCGACGCCGCTGCCGACGAGCGACATCGCAATCACGATCTGGTAGCCGGACGAGTGCGCGAGGCCCAACGTTAGTCCGCCGCAGCCGAGCACGATCATGCCTGTCATCACCAGCATCCGCGCCCCGAAGCGGCGCTCCAGCAGGCCTGCGACGGGCCCGACGATGATCATCGCGACCGAGGCTGGGATGAGGTACAGCCCGGCAACGATCGCGGAGGCGTGGAAGCCGTAGGTGACGAGGTCGGCGAGCTGTGGCGGCAGGCCGCGGCCGAGCTGGACGAAGGTGGGGACGAGGAGGAAGGTGCCAAACATCGCGAAGCCCGCAATCACGGCCGCGATGTTCGTCCAGAACACTGGGCGATTGCGCATCAGGCCGATGTCGATCAGCGGGTCCTTTACGCGCAGCTCGACGGCGACCCAGCTGACGAAGGCAGCGAGGGAGGCGGCGAAGGTGCCGATCGTCGCGACGCTCAGCCAGCCCCAGTGCTCGCCCTCGCTGAGCGCGACGAGCAGCGCGGCGAGGCCGAACGACAGCGTGAGCGCCCCCCACCAGTCCAGGCGGGCTGGTGTGCGGACGGGCGACTCGGGAATCAGCCGCCAGACGAGCACGAGCGCGATGGCGACGGGCAAGGCGCCGATCCAAAACAGCCAAGACCAGTGCAGGTTCTCGAGGATGATGCCGGACAGGATGAGCCCGGCGGCGCCGCCGATGCCGAAGGTCGCCGACAGGATGCCGAGGCCCATGCCGACCCGCTCGCGCGGAAGCTCGTCGCGGATGATGCCGAACGCGAGCGGGAAGATCGCGCCGGCGGTTCCCTGCAGGGCGCGCGCCACGATCAGCATTGCGATTGAGGTCGAGAGCGCTGCGGCGATCGTGCCGACGATGAAGATGCCCATCGCGATCATCAGCAGCCGCTTCTTGCCGTGCATGTCGCCGAGCTTGCCGAGCAGCGGCGTGGCGATGGCGGAGCTGAGCAGAAAGCCGGTGAAGACCCACGTCGCCCAGGTGTTCGTGGTGCCGAGGTCGTGCTGGATCGTGGTCAGTCCCGGCACGACGAGCGTCTGCTGCAGCACGTACGAGACGGCCGCGACGGCGAGGATGCCGAGCGTCAGGCCTGGGCGGCGGGAGGTCGGGGCGGTCATGCGGGGGCGTCCATGGCCAGAGACGATACGCCTTGCGAGGAGCTGCCATCGGCACGGGCGTGGGGCCTACGTATGAAGCCAGTGCCCCCCCGCAGCCCTATTTATCATCCTCAGGTAGAGGGTTATGGTTTTTGTCGCGTGCGGAGCCCAGTGCCGGCCGAATGAGCAAGCCAAACGAATCGCACGGTCCGAATCGCACGGTCCGAATCGCACGGTCCGAATCGCATGGGCGAACGGGGCGCAGCTAGGTGCGGGCTGGCTGCTCGCGCTTGGTGTGCAGCGGCAGCAGCAGCGGCAGCAGCACGAGCGCGCTGAGCGCGAAGCCCAGGCCGGCGACGACGTAGGCCGTCCGTACGCCGAGCAGAGCGATCGCGGGCCCCGCGCAGGCGAGCCCGAGGATGAAGGAGGCGCTGGCGACGACCTCGACCACCGCGAAGACGCGTGACCGGATGCCGTCGGGCACGCTGCGCTGAACGATCAGGCTGCGGGCAACGTTGACGGCTCCGCCGGCAGCGCCTCCGATGACGCTGACGGCGAGCATCAGCGAGAACGCGGGGAGCAGGCCGATGAGTGCGACCATTGCACCAGCCACGAGCATGCCGGCGAAGACGAGCTGGACCTCAAGCGGGTGCTCGCCCAGCCACCGACCCGTAGCCCACGCGCCAATCACCATGCCTGCTCCCCAGCTCGAGACGAGGGCGGCAAAGCCAACGGCGCCGACGTGCAAGAGCGCCGCTAGCGGCGCGTCGGCGACGATCGCCCAGCCGATGACGCTTAGCCCGACGCCCTCGGCAATTGTGAGCAGTCGGAGTCGCCGCGTGCCGAAGACGACGCGCAGCCCTTCGCTGAATGGCACCGCAGGCACAGCAAGGGACGCTGGGGCTGGCGCTTGGAAGCGCTTGCGGACGCTGATGATCAGGCCGGCAGAGATGAGGAACGTGACGGCATTGACACCGAAGGCCGCTCCGGTGCCGACGGCGGCGACGAGCACGCCGCCAACGAGGGGGCCGATCGTGGTGCCGAGGCTGGAGGCCTGCGTGACGATGCCGTTGGCCCAGGCGAGGTCCCCAGCCGCTGCGAGGTTGGGGAGCGCCGCCTGTGCGGCAGGGAAGAACGGCGCTCGGGCGATCGTCGCTACGAGTGACAGCCCAATCAGGAGCCACAGGTTTCCTGCGAAGACGAGCAGGATGAAGACGGCTGCGGCCGCGAGGTCTGAGGCGATCATGACCGTGCGGCGATCGAACGTGTCACCGAGCCAGCCGCCGACGGGCGCCATCAGGGCCATCGCCAGCGCCGCCGACAGCACCACCACGGAGACCCACGCTGCAGATTCCGTCGTTCGGTACACCTCGAAGACGAGTGCGATGACCGCCAGCTGGGAGCCGAGCATTGAGATGCCGCGCGCCGCGGCTAGGCGGTAGATGGCGTCGCGGCGACCCGGCACCGGGCGAGTCTATGCGATCAGGCCAACGCGGCCGCAGCGGCTGCCCCATGGACCCGCTCAGGCTGGGGCGGGAGGATTCGAACCTCCGATCGCGGGACCAAAACCCGCTGCCTTGCCACTTGGCCACGCCCCAGAGCAGGTGCCAGCGTAGCGATACGCCTGCCGATCACGATCCGTCGGACGCTACCGGCTAGGCGCGGCGGCTGAGCAGGAAGGCGGTCAGTCCGGCTGCGAGCGCCTCCGCCTCCTGCTGGCGGCCCGCCGTGGAGGTCAGGATTGCCGCATCGTGGGGAGCACGCAGGTTGCCGATCTCGGTGAAGACCTTCGGTACCTTCGAGAGGTTGAGACCGCCGAGGTCGGTGCGCGTGACGAGGCCGTCCACGCCCTGATAGTTGGAGACGGCGGTCGGCCCCCGGTCTCGCAGGGCATTGCGAATGGCCACGCCTAGCTGGCGCGACTGCTCGCGCATGGCGGCCGTCTGGTGCGGGGCGACACCGGGCAAGATCACGTGGAAGCCGGTTGCCGCGTCGGAGCTGACGCCATCGGCGTGGATTGAGAGCGCGGCATCGGCGTGCGCCCGGTTGCCGACCGCCGCCCGCTTCGTGATGCACGGGCCGGTGCCGCTATTGGACCGGCGGGTCAGGATCACCGTGGCACCCTTGGCTTCCAGCACCGCACGCACGCGCAGCGCGACGTCCCAGTTATGGGACGCCTCAGTGTAGCCGCTGCTGGTCGCGGCGCCGACCGTGTCGCAGTCCTTCCAGAGGGTGCCAGCCCAGACCTGCTGCGTGATGAACGCCGAGTGCGTGGCATTGCCACCGTTGTGGCCAGGATCAATCACGACGATCTTCCCCGTCAGCTCTGCCGCCCCAGCGACCGGTGCGCCGAGCAGGAGGCAGAGCAGGCTAAGCAGCAGCCAGCGCGGCATCAGGAGCGCTCCCCGAGCAGCAGGGCGAGGCCCGTTAGCACTGCGAACACCAGCAGCACCACGACGATCACGATGCTGACGCCAAGGAAGACGGGAAACAGCGCGACGAGCGCCTGCGCCAGGGCGATCATCCACGTGATCTGCCGCACGCTGTAGGGGAGGTAGCGCGACACCACGATTTGGACGAACACGGCGGCGGCGGCGATCGCCAGCAGCCCGACCCACGAGCGCAGCAGATCGCCTGGGCCGAAGCCGAGCACGAGCAGCTCGACGATCGCGAGCCCGAGCGCGAGCTTGGCGCGATGGCGGCGCAGCAGCGGGATCGGCGCACCGGACGGTGGTGGTGGCGCGCCGTACGAGCGTGCCTCAGTGGTGACGACGCGGACGTCGGCGGGGTCGACTTCAATCCTCTTCATCGAGCCCCCAGAGTACTCGTCGTTTTCCATGCTGCCCCCGCAAGGTTCGCGATGGCCCCCTCTGCCTCCTGCTCCGTCGCGAACAATCCAAAGACGACCGAGCCGGAGCCTGACACGGCTGCGGTGCGGGCTCCGGCCTCGAGCAGGCCCAGCCGCAGCTCGGCGCAGGCTGGCTCCAGCTGCTCGGCAGGCACGGCGAGATCGTTCTCGATGAGCGCGGCAAGCTCGTCAAGGGTCTGCGGCAGCGCAATCGCTGCGGGCAGCGGGCGCGCCTCCGGCTGGTAGCGGCGGTAGACATCGCGCGTCGCCAGCGGGCGTCCAGGATGCGCGAGGGCGACGTACGCGCGCGGCAGCTCGCCGAGCACCTCGACCTGCTCGCCGCGTCCGCGACAGAGCGTCGCCTCGTCGTGGAGCAGCGCCGGCACGTCCGAGCCGATTGCGGCGGCGATGCGCACGAGCTCGGCGGGGATGACGGGCGTGGGCAAGAGCTCATTGGCAAAGCGCAGGGCGGCGGCTGCATCGGCGGAGCCGCCGCCGAGGCCGGCGCCGTGTGGAATGCGCTTGTCGATGTGGACATGGAAGCCACCGTCGCTGCCGGCCGACTCGCAGAGGAGCTCGAGCGCACGCGTAACGAGCGTGTCGCCGCCGGGTAGCCCGGGGCAGCTGACCGTGGTGCGCTCTGCTCGGTCGATCAGCAGGATGTCGGCGAGGCTGAGCCGAGCGATCAGGGTCACCAGCTCGTGGTACCCGTCCGGGCGGAGCGGACCGACGCGCAAGACGAGGTTGACCTTGGCGCAGGCTCGGATGATGGCGACGTCGTCCATCAGACGGCCACCGTCTCGCTGAGCCCCGCCAGCAGCGGCAGCCAGCCCTCCGGCTCGATCGCCTCGCCGCGGATGCGGGCGTCGTGGCCGAGCTCGGCCAGCACCCGCTCCGTCTCGGCGCGGCTGGCGATCCCGGCCATGGACAGGCAGTTGGCGAGGGTCTTGCGGCGGTGGGCAAAGCCCGCATGCACCAGCTCGACGATGCGCTGCCAGTCGGGCGCCCGCTCGGGCCAGTCTGCCCGGCGCTGGAACGCCAGCAGTGCCGAGTCGACGCGTGGCGGCGGCTCGAACACCTCGCGCCCGACGGGGTGCAGGTTGGTGCGCTCGCAGGCGAGCCGCATCAGCACGCTGACGCCGCCGTAGGCCGAGGTGGAGGGGGTCGCGAACATCCGGTCGGCGATCTCGCGCTGGACCATCACGCACCAGCGGTCTACGGTCGGCAGCTCGGGGATGGAGCGCAGCACGAGCGGCGTGGCAACGTTGTACGGCAGGTTCGCGACGAACGCGGTCGGTGCTGGCTCGAGCCCACCGAAGGGGATCCGCATGGCATCGCCCCAGTGGACGACGACGTTGGGATGCGCCACCAGCGTCGGCTCCAGCAGCGGCGCTAGGGCCCGATCGATCTCGATCGCATGGACGGTCGCTGCAGCCGCAGCAAGCTGCGTGGTGAGGATGCCCTTGCCGGGGCCGATCTCCAGCACGACGTCGGTGGGCAGCAGGCCAGCGCGCTCAATTGCCACGCGGGCGAGGTTGGGGTCGCGCAGAAAGTTCTGCCCGAAGCGCGTCATCAGGCCAGCCCGTAGGCCGCGTCGGCGTTTGCCTCCACCCGGGCGGCGAGCGCGTCGGCTGGCTCCCCGCGAACGAGCGCGACGGCGCGCAGCGTGTCCATCACGTAGCTCGGCTCGTTGGGGGTGCCGCGGTGGGGCACCGGGGTGAGGTACGGCGCGTCCGTCTCGAGCAGGATGCGATCGGCGGGGCAGCGCGCTGCAGCGTGCAGCAGATCGCTCGCATTTGGGTACGTGACGTTGCCCGCGAACGAGCACCACCAGCCGTTGGCGATGGCCTCGTCGAGCCGCAGCGGCACGGCGAAGCAATGCAGGATCACGCGCTCGGGGCCCTCAGCAACGAGCAGGCGGAAGCAGTCGTCATCCGCGTCGCGGCAGTGGATCGAGACGGTCATGCCGAGCTCGCGGGCGATCGCTAGCTGGCGCCGGAACGCGGTCTGCTGGGCCGCGGGCGCGACGTGATCGCGAAAGTAGTCGAGGCCGGTCTCGCCGATCGCGACGCAGCGCGGATGGGTTGCGCGCTCGCGAATCTGCGCCTCGAGGGCATCGCTCCACTGGTCGGCGCTGTTCGGGTGCAGACCCGCGGTCGTGTAGATGCCGGGCTCGGCCAGCAGCGGCGTGACGGCCGTCATCTCCTCCGCGTTCGACCCGATCGTCACGATGCGCTGGACGCCGACCTCGCGGGCGCGCGCAATCACCTCCAGCGGCGGGTCGGGGCAGCTCGTGAGGTGGGTGTGCGTGTCGATCAGTTGGCGTCGCCTCCGAGCGGCTCCTCGATGCGGGGAAACAGCGGGCCAGCTGCGGCGATCCGGGCGCCGGCAGGCAGCGCGTTCGCGACCGCCTGGCCCCAGTCGAGCGCGTCGCTGGCTCCGAGCGCGGCGAGCATCCGGGGAGCGCTGTCTGGCAGCACGGCGGCGAGCAGGATCGCGCAGGCGCGCGTGCCGTCCGCAAGCGTGTACAGCACGGTGTCGAGCTCGTCGGCGCGAGCTGGCTCCTTCGCCAGCGTCCACGGCGCGCGGTCCTCGACGAGCCGGTTGAGGTCGCGTACGACGACCCACGCCGCGTCGAGCGCCTCGGTCAGCTCGAGCGCGTGGACGTGCCGTGCGACGGACTCGCTGGCAAGCGCGATTGCCGCAGCGATGCCCGGCTCGCACTGTGCGTCCGGCACGATGCCGTCGCGATACTTGCCGATCATCGCCGTCACGCGGTTGAGCAGGTTGCCGAGGTCGTTGGCGAGCTCTGCGTGGTAGCGCTCGTGCACCGCGTCGTACGAGATGCCGCCGTCGCCGCCAAAGCGAACGTCGCGGAGCAGGTAGTAGCGCAGGGCGTCGACGCCGTAGCGGTCGATGACGGCGAACGGGTCGAGCACGTTGCCGAGCGATTTCGACATCTTCGTGTCGCGCACCGTCAGGTAGCCGTGGATCATCAGCCGCTGCGGCAGCGCGTAGCCGGCGGCCAGCAGCATGGCGGGCCAGATGACCGCATGGAACTTGAGGATGTCCTTCGCCAGCAGCTGCCAGCGCGGAGGCCAGTAGCGCTCGGTGAGATCCTCGCCGGGCCGGGCGTACGTCAGCGCCGAGGCATAGTTGAGCAGCGCGTCGAACCACACGTAGCAGGTCTGATCCGGCGCCCACGGGAGCGGCACGCCCCACTCGATCGAGGCGCGAGACAGCGACACGTCCTCCAGCCCGCCGGCAATGAAGGAGCGCGCCTCGTTCCAGCGTGCGGCTGGTCGGACGAAGGCGGGATCCGCGTCGTAGTGCGCGAGCAGCGGCTCTTGGAAGGCGCTGAGGCGAAAGAACCAGTTCGACTCCTGCAGCCACTCCGGCTTCGTGCCGTGGTCGGGGCAGAGGCCGCCGGGCAGGTCCTCCTCCTTGTAGAAGGCCTCGCAGCCCGTGCAGTACAGGCCCTCGTAGACGCCTTCGTAGACGTGGCCGTTGTCCTTGAGCGTCTGCAGAAACCGCTGCACGAAGGCCATGTGGCCCGCGTCGGTGGTGCGGATGAAGAAGTCCTGCGTGGCGAGCACAGCGTTGGTCATGCGCCGAAACGCCGCGCTCGACCCATCGACGAACTGCTGCGGCGTCAGGCCCTGCTCTGCCGCGACGCGGGCGTTCTTGTCGCCGTGCTCGTCCGTGCCGGTCAGGAAGAAGACGTCCTCGCCGCGCTGACGCATGTGGCGCGCGTAGACGTCGGCTGCGATCGTCGTGTATGCATGCCCAAGGTGCGGCTGGGCGTTGACGTAGTAGATCGGCGTGGTGATGAAGGTGGGCTGCACGTGCACAGGGTATCGTCCGGCGCCGCTCGCCCGGCCGCTTGCACCGCTCAGGGCCGGTAGAGGTCTCGGGCGGAGCGTCCCGTCAGGGCGGCCACGAGCCGCGCGGCGTCGCGCGTGCTCATGCCGCCGGTGCGAAGCGCCGCGAGGACGGCCTCGACCGTCTCGGGTGCCGCCGCCTCGACGGTGGCCGGGCCGAGGACGAGCACAATCTCGCCCTTTGGCGCGCTGGCGAAGTGAGCGGCTGCTGCGGTGGCGGTGCCGCGCACGACCTCCTCATGGAGCTTCGTCAGCTCGCGGCAGACTGCGAGCGGCCGCTCGGGCGCGCGCGCGGCCAGCAGCGCGAGCGTGGCGGGCAGACGGTTTGGCGACTCGAACGCGACGAGGGTGATGCCCCAGGCGTCGGCCTCCGCAAGCACGCGTTGAATCGCTGCCGCTCCGCGTGGCAGGAAGCCGAGGAAGGCGAAGCGGTCGACGGGAAGGCCGGATGCGACGAGCGCGGTGGTGACGGCGTCCGGCCCCGGTAAGACCTCGAGCGCGTGTCCGTCAGCGATGGCTGCGCGAACGACGGCACCACCCGGGTCGGATACGAGCGGCATGCCCGCATCCGTCACGAGGCACACGTGCGCGCCGTCGGCGAGGCGGCGCAGGAGCTCCGGTACCTGCGATTCCTCGCGATGGGCCTCAATCGAGAGCATGCGCACGTCGATTGCGAGCCGGTGCAGCAGCAGGCCCGTGCGGCGTGTGTCCTCACAGGCCACGAGGTCGCAGGCGGCGAGAGCCGCACGCACCCGGGGCGTCAGGTCCTCAAGGTTGCCGATCGGCGTGGGGCACACGGTGAGGCGTCCGGGCATGCGGGCAGGGTACGCGGTCCGAGGAGGGAATACTGTGTGTCTGCATGACCGAACGTCCGTATAAGAAGTTCCGCGTCGAGCCGGACGCGCCGATTCGCATTCCCGTGATCGACCCGCCCGAGCGCCGGGGCGCAATCGAGCTCCCTCCAGCGCTGCGTGCGCCGCCGCCGATTAACACCCCCCGCTTGCGAGGCTCGAGCCCGTGGGTCCCTCGCCGCGGAGAGCCAAACAGCCTGCGCCTCACGATCGTTGCGGGCATCCTGCTGGTGCTCCTGCTGCTGTCAGGGTGGCTCACGCTCGGGCTGCTCGCGGTGCGCACCTCGATGGCCCAGGCCAACGGTCGGCTCGATCCGCGCGCCCGCGCGGCGCTTTCGCTCGGGACAGGTTCAATCCTGTCGTCGCCGACGGCTGTGCTGATCATCGGCGTGGATGAGCAGGCCAACTCCGACACGCTGCAGGTGATGCGCTTCGACCCGGATCAGGAGCTTATCGCCACGCTGTCGATTCCGCGCGACCTGCGGGTGTCCGTGCCCGGCTACGGCGATGAGAAGATCAATGCAGCCTACGCCGCGGGCGGCGCGGCGCTCGCGATCCAGACGGTTCAGAACTACACGGGCCTCAGGATCGAGCACGTCATTGTCGTCGACTTCACGGGCCTCGTCGGTCTCGTCGATGCCGTTGGTGGGATCACGATCGACAACCCCCACGCGCTGCGTTCGGTCTTCGAAGGCAAGGATGTGCGCTTTCGGGAGGGGCGCCTCGACCTCGACGGGGCCAACGCGCTGGCCTACGCACGCGTCCGTAAGAACGCCCTCAGCGCCTCCGATTCCGACGTGTCCCGCGGTGGTCGTCAGCAGGCCGTCATTCAGGCGCTGCGTGCGAAGATCCTCAGCGGCGACGGCTTTCTGCGCCTCCGCACGGTCGGCAGCGCCCTCGGTGGAGCGTTCGCAACCGATCTCACGCTCAGCGAGGTGCTCGAGCTGGGCTGGGTGGATCAGCGGACCTCGCGCCGCCTCGACTGCAACCTCGGGGGCACGCCCGCCCCGCTCGATGGGCAGGACATGCTGATCCCAGACGGCGCTGGCAATCGGCGCGTGCTTGGCGAGTTCATCGGCGATCAGGCGGTGCAGCTGCCCCCGACGCGCTCGATGTTCGCCGCCGTCTGTCGCACGGTGTAGGCAGAGGCAGGAAGCGGAATCGGCGCCCGGGAGAATCGGCTAGCATCAGCCCGTACGGCGGAGTAGCTCAGTTGGTTAGAGCAGCGGAATCATAATCCGCGTGTCGTAGGTTCGAGTCCTACCTCCGCTACTCCGCCTCTTCGCAACGCTGCTCGCATAAGGCTCCGAAAAACGGTTCCTAAGCGGTGCGACGAGGCTCTCCCCGCCTGATCGCCCGCCGATCAGGCGTTCCTGTCGACCTAAGGCCGCCGTGGGAACGCGAACGAGCAGGCTTGCGCCCGCCGTGGATCGCCTGAGTTGCGTCGACCGGGTCGGCTTATTCGCGACGAGTACGAGCGCCAACGCCGAGGGCGGCTGTGTCGCGACGACTGGCCTGGCGCTTCTCGTACTTGGCGACCCAGGCGCCATCCTCGTCGCGGTTGCGTTTGGCTTCGAAGCGCGTCGCATACCCGCGAATCCACCCGTACTTCAGGCACAAGATCAGCCAGTTGAGAAGGTTGCCGACCGTGGCGCGTAGCTGCTGGCAGGCAAGGCCCGTGCGGCGGGGTGCTGCGGTGTGGGATTTCGGGCCGGTCTGGTTTCGGCGGCGTGTCTGGAAGTGGTATCGCTCGTACGTCTGGTGCGTCGTCGTGAGCTGCACGAAGATCGGATTCGTGCCCCACAGGGGCACGATGTACTTCGGATTCTTCGAGGAGCGCAGCGACTGCAGCCGCTCACACTCGACCGTCATGGGGAGGGAGAACGAGAAGCGAACTTCCCATTTGCCGGGCTCGATCTCGACGTACGAGTGGAAGTCCGTTCCGCCGTCGCAGTGCTTGCAGCGCGGCACCTTGTCGTAATCGACGCCGGCGGGTGGCCGTTGCTAGGGGCGTTTGTGGATGGCGGAGCCGATGCCGAGTTGGTTGTTGAAGCGGTAGATGTCGGTGATGTCGTAGCCGCGGTCGCCGGTGACCGCGATCGGTCTGCGGCCGGCTGATCGGATCACACGTTCGATCAGGTCCGGGTAGACGGTTGTCTCGTTCTGGTCTGCCGGGTACACGCGCGTCTGCGGAGCAAGGCCGGTGACGTGGTCGACGGCTTGGCGGTGGGGCTTTCTGTAGCTCTCGCGAGTTGGAGGCAAAGAGTCTCCAAACTGGCTTCCTCAAAACCAATACAATACTCAGAAAAAGTCAAGATAACGTGCTAGATTTGAGGACATGGTCGCGCCCTCCCGCCAAGCAGCCGCAAGCCGCGCGCTTGCACGAGCAGGTATCTCCACGCTTCGTATTCCCGAGGACCTTCCTGTTTTGCGAAGCCTTGGATTCCCCGAGAACACGGAGGCGGGGCTGCGCGCGCTCAAGCATCTTGGACTCATCAAGCAGGTCCGTCGTGGGCTTTACGAAGTACGCGAGCCAACGGGAAGGTCAAAGGCTCGCCTAGAGGATCTCCTTGCAGCTCGCTTTGGTGACACCCCCCACCTCGTCAGCGGATGGTGGGCTCTGGGCCATCATCAGTTGACTAACCAGCACGTCCGCGAGGTAGTCGTTCTGGCCACACGCGCTCGACGCCCCATGGAAATCGCAGGCACTCTCACTAGAACCCTAGTTACGCCCGCTGATGAGATATGGGGCGGCCGTCGCCAGGCAAACGGACTCAACATTGCTAAGCCAGAGCGGGCGTTATGCGACTGCGTCATGCGACGAAACGCCAGGATTCCAGCGCCTCGACTTGCCGAATCACTGGAGCGATTCATCGAGCAAAGCAACTCGCGTGACCGACTAGTGCGCGCTATCCGGAAGTACAACTCGCCCGTGGTGGCGCGCCGCCTGGGGTATCTCGTCGAGGCGGTGACAGGTGAGCGATGGCCAGAGGTGCTGGCCATGACGGGAACGTCCCATCGCCTCGACCCTCTAGATCCGGGCGACGAAACTTCGCGTGCCGTGCACGAGTGGCAAATCCGTACACACCTGACACTCTCCGAACTCCTTGAGCACAGAGTAGTCTCATGAAGATCGCGCTATTGGTCCCGGACGCGTGGGCGTTACAGGAGGTGGCCGACGATCAGGGCATCGCACTCGATGACGCTGCGCGAGACCTCGCTCTGCTCGCGGTGATGGCGTCCCTTGCGGAGTCGTTTGAGCAACGCATCATCTTCAAGGGTGGCGCAATGCTCCGGTTTGGTTATGGCGCCAGTCGTACAAGTCGTGACGCAGATGCCACCGTTGTCAAGCCGGCCCGCAGTCCGATTCCTGCGGATGAAGTGGCGAACGCCATTGCGGCCGCAGGCGTAAGTCAGTTCCTTCGCTTTCAAGTTCCGAAAGCGCCGAAGACGGATAACCGCCACTCATTGGACTTCGATCGAATCGGCTTCCGCTGCGCCGATATGTCAGGCGTGCTGGACGTTGAGCTGAGCTATCGAGAGGACGCCGTGCTTCCGCCGAAGCCTCTAGCCGTCGGGCCACCGTACTTCTCCCCCTTTGAAGTTCTTGCGCTGCGTCCAGTCGAGATGGCAGGCGAGAAGCTGCGAACACTCGTCCAGCGTGAGCGCGCGACGGACCTTTCTGACTGCGTCCTGATCGAAGCGCTTTCTCGCGATGAGATGACCGAATTGCCAGCGATTCGCGAGCAGAAATTCAAGCTTGTGCGAAATGGTGTTGGCCCGGCGGATGTCATTCGCCGCATCAATCAGTTCGAGAAGGGCTATGAGCGGGACGTCCGACCGGTTGACCCCGCAGCACCGAGTTACCTGGAGGCCAAAGCTGCGGCCGTTACTTTGGTTCGGAACGCGTGGCCGAAGATCGGCCATGCATCCTGAGAATCGAAACTAGACGCTCAAGGTCAGTCAGTGCTGCGTCGGCGTCTTGGCGCGTGATCATTAGCCGTTCGCCGATCTCATACTGGCTGATCGACACTGTCTTTAGGAACTTGGCGTCAACGATCCCACCGTTGTGTATGAGCACGTGCCGTTTCGCGATCGTGAGGCAGATGCGTTCCCATGTGTCGACGCCGAGCTCGCGGGGGAGGTCGATACCCACGTCCGCTCGCATCGCGCTTTCAACGAACTCGGCGCGCTGAAATGGGTTTCCACCTGCGGGGATCAGTGATTCGGCTTCGGGGACTCTCGTCGAAAAGGCATGGCGGAAGAGCGACTCGAAATGACTAGCGAACTGCTCGACGATGCTTCGCGCGGTAGCGTCGAACACACCAGCGGCTCGCAAGTCTTCGCGCTGGTCAGCGTCCATGATGCGGTCCTCCATCGCGAGGGACTCACGTGCCACGGAAATTGCCTCCAGCACGCTCGACGTCGTCTCCAACCGGCCCGAGAAGACACAAAAAGCGGGCGAGTGGTACACAACGAATGTCTTCCGGCAATCCGGGCAGTTGAACTTTCGCCGCGAGAGTTTCTCGACAATGTCTGGCAGTGGCCGAATGGCCGGGCGCGCAGAAACCGTCACTTTCAATGAGCTCGATGTCTTGCGCTGAAGGTGTCGGAACATGTCTGAAACCTGAGCGTGGACGTACCGTTCCGCCCACCGTTGACTGCAGCCTCTAAACGTCGCGCTTGGTCGTCGGTGAGGAAGACGTCCGAATCAGCCGAGTGGCCGCAACCTGGACACCAAGTGATGGCTCCATCCGGGAGCGCCTCGTAGTCGTCCTCGTGGATCTTGAAGTAGTTGTGGCAGGACGGACATTCGCGTCCGAAGAAGCCCTCATCGTCTGTGGGAAACGTCACCTCGGTCGTGAATCCGTCCTGCGTGAGGCGGACATCGCTCATGTCGGCAGGAGTGTGCATGCCGGTCCAATGCCCGAGCCTGTCTGCATGCGGGTGCTCTACGTTGCCATCGAACGTCATCACGGTGACATCCAGTATGAGGCCTGGGAATGACGCAGGAGCGGCGATGAATAGCCGGTCGGAGCCTTTGGCACCTCTGGTGTCCGCCTGACGATCCACTCACCCAAAACCGGGAAACAGCGCAACGAACCTCTCCGCGAATGGCTGGTGAGCCCGCTCTACGAGACATATGCGAAGAGACCCTACTCGCCCGCTCAAGCGCGCACCCGTGCGGGTCGACCGAGCGGCGTGGCCCGCTCCGCCAAG
>CAMDVX010000025.1 GCA_945877865.1 Bifidobacterium breve
CTCCGAGAAGATGCCGAGCTCGTAGCGCACGCTCGACGTCCCAATCCGAGCGACGCGCAGACCAGCCACGACCGGCTCAGGGAACGCTACGGGCGCGTGGTAGCGGCACAGCGTCTCCACGACGAGCCCCACCGCCTCTCCACCATGCCAGTCGAGCGCGCCCTGCTCGACGAGATAGCCATTGACGGCCGTGTCGAACCACGAGTAGAAGACGACGTTGTTGACGTGGCCGTAGACGTCGTTGTCCATCCACCGCGTCGTAATGGCACGGAGGACGGGATAATCGCCACGGCTGGAGCGCGCTCGGTCGGTCACCCGAGTAGCCTACCGGGGTGACCTCCTCCCCCTCCCGCCCGGCAAGCGGCGCCGGCTCCAGCTGGGACACGCCCGAGGCGGTGGCTCGGGTAGCGAGCGCGTACCGCACGACCGACGTCGCCGCGATCCGCCAGGCTCAGATCGACGTGCTCGGGCCGATCGCAGGCGCGGCGATCATCGACGTCGGCTGCGGCCCCGGCATCTACGCCCGCGACCTCGCCCTGCGTGGTGCACGCGTCACGGCGCTGGACTCCGCCCCCGCGATGCTCGCCGCCGTCGCTGAAGAGGCTGCAAGCGCAGGCGTCACGATCGCGCTGGCGGACGGCGACGCAGCAGCCATCCCCTTTCCTGACGCCCACTTTGATGCGGCGGTGCTCGTGCAGGTCATTGAGTACGTGCCCGACGCCGTGGGGGCGCTGCGCGAGCTCGCCCGCGTCCTCAAGCCGGGCGGACGGCTGCTGATCGCCGATACCGACTGGGAGACCGCGTCGTGGGGCATCGGTGACGCTGCGCTGTCGGAGCAGATCAAGCGCGCCTGGTGCGCCACGAAGGAGCACGCGGACGCCGGCAGGCAGGTACCCGAGTGGCTGGCGGCCGCGGGCTTCGTGATCTCCGCGTGGGAGCCCCGCCTGCTGACGGTCGCGGACGCGACCGGCGACACCTTCCTCGGCCACTCGTGGCCGTCGTACCGACGGCTGCTCGAACGCTCAGGCGCCGTAGCGACCGTCGATTTGGACCGCTTCGATGACCTCTGCAAGGAGACCTCGCATCGCGGCACGTTCTCATTCTGCGTCGTCCGCCACGCCTGGCTCGCTGACACCCCCGGAGGCCCTCAATGATCGTTCGCCCGCTCGCTGAATCCGTCGAGCTCGTGACGCAGGTCGATCACGCCGTGATCTCGGGCCAGCTTGCCGAGGCCTGGGGCGCGCCGACGGTACCGGCGCTTGCTCCACGCGACAGCGTCGTCTTGGCCGCGCGTCTCCATGACGTTGGCTGGCGGCACTGGGAGTCCAACCCACGCGTCAACGCGGACACGGGGCGGCCAACAAACTTTCTCGACGTCCACATCGACGAGCACCTGCGCCTCTACCGGCTCGGCATCGAGGAGGTGGAGGCGCTCGATCCGTACGCCGGCATGCTCGTCTCGATGCACGCGGCCGGAATCTACACCGGCCGCTACAGCACGCAGCCTGCCCTCAAGCTGACGCGGGCGCCCGACGTGCAGTCGCTCGTCGATGCGTTCGTATCCGAGCAGGAGGCGCGCTACGAGGCGCTGCGTGACGGTCTGGGCGTGGACGAAGACGAGCTCTGGCGCAACTACCTGCTGCTGCAGGTCTTCGACCGCCTGTCGCTGCGGCTCTGCAAGGGCGACCCAGCCGGCCCGGGACCGATGGAGATCGTGCTGCCCGCTGATGCTGCGCTGCACATCGCGCTGGCCGACGACGGCACGGAGACCGTTGCGCCGTGGCCATTTACGACTCCAGCGCTCACCATCCACGTGCCCACGCGTACGCTCGCCGTCGACACCTGCCGCGACGACGAAGCCTTCGGTGCGGCCTTCGCAGCCGCCCCGCTCGAGCAGCGCGAAGCCACGCTGCGGGCGGCTGCGTAGCCAGCACGACCCGGAGCGACGCTGGCGCGCGCGGGCGCCTCCACCACCGCTGCGACGCGCCAACGAGGGCGGGAGCGACGACCCTGAGGCACCGGTGCGCCGAAGCAGCGGTCGTCGTTCGAATCGCGTACGCGTTACCCGCGAGCGCAGGCCGGCTGGCATACTCGCGCCATGCATTGGAACCCGTTCATCACCTGCGCGATCACGGGGGCGGGTGCCACGCAGGGCATCCACCCCAACCTGCCAATTACCCCTGAGCAGATCGCGAGCTCGGCGATTGACGCAGCGAAGGCTGGCGCCGCGATCGTCCACTGCCACGTGCGCGATCCAGAGACGGGCGAGCCGTCGCGACGCGTCGATCTCTACCGCGAGGTCGTCAGCCGCATCCGCGACAGCGGCGTCGACGTGCTCGTCAACCTCACCACCGGGATGGGTGGCGACCTGCTGATTGGTCCAAACGGCAGCGACACGCCGCTGCCCGGCAGCGACCTCGTCGGACCCGACGAGCGCATCGCGCACCTGCTCGACACGCTCCCTGATCTCTGCACGCTCGACTGCGGCAGCCTCAACTTCGGCGACGGCAACATGGTGTACGTCGGCACGCCCGACTATCTCCGCCTCGGGGCAGAGAAGATCCGCGCGCTCGGCATCAAGCCCGAGCTGGAGTGCTTCGAGCTCGGGCACCTGTGGTTCGTCAACCGGCTCGTCGAGGAGGGGCTGATCGACGATCCGCCGTTCGTCCAGGTCTGCCTTGGGATTCCGTGGGGCGCCCCAGCATCGCCGCGGACGATGCAGACGTTCGCCGACCAGATGCCGCCAAACGCCGTCTGGAGCGGCTTCGCGATTAGCCGCCTCGAGCTGCCGTACGTGGCGCAGGCGATGCTGCTCGGCGGCAACGTCCGCGTCGGACTAGAGGACAACCTCTACCTCTCGAAGGGCGTCTTCGCCACGAACGCACAGCTCGTCGAGCGGGCAGTGGGCATCATCGAAGGCCTCGGCGGCACCGTCGCCGGGCCGGACGTAGCGCGCGAGCGGCTCGGGCTACGGCCGCGTTAGGCGGGGCGCCTAGGAGTCACGCCACGTGGGCTTGCGCTTCTCCGTAAACGACGCGACGCCCTCCGCGAAGTCGTCCGTGCTGCGCAGCAGGCCGTAGGCCAGCCCCTCCAGCTCCATGCCAACGCTCAGAGACGTGTTCGGCGCTTGGTTGAGGACGCGCTTTAGCGTCCGCAGCGCAACGCTCGGCCGGGCAGCCATATCGTCCGCCAGCGCAGCAACCGCATCAGCGAGGCCCGCCCGTGGCACCACCTCCGTCAGGAGCCCCCAGGCCAGCGCCTCCGGGGCCTTGAGGCGCCGCCCGCGCATCACCATGTCCTTGGCCCGGCCGATGCCGACCATCTGCACGAGCCGCTGAGAGCCGCCCGAGCCCGGGATCATCCCGAGCGAGATCTCAGGAAGACCAACCTGCGTGTTGTCTGCGGCGATGCGAAAATCACAGGCCAGCGCCAGCTCGAACCCGACGCCAAGGCAGTAGCCATGCAGCGCCGCAATCACAGGCTTCGGGCAGCGCTCTGGCGCGGCGATGTTGTCGTGCAGGTGGCTGATCCACTCGGGATCGACCTCCATGAAGCCGGCGATGTCGCCACCGGCGGTGAACGCCTCATCGCCAGCCCCCGCGACGACGATGGCGCGGACCCGCGGGTCGCGACCAAGGTCCTCGAAGACCCGCGCGAGCTGAGCGCGGGCGGTGATCGCGACGCGGTTCATCTTGCCGGGCACATCGAGCGTGATCGTCGCTACGCGGCGAGGCTCGTCGATGGTGACGTGGAAGCCGTCATGGTCAGTCATTGCTGCTCCTTGAGAAGTCGGCGGAGAAGCTTGCCCGAGGCGCTCTTGGGCAGCTCATCCAGGAAGACGTACGCTCGCGGTCGCTTGAACCGCGCGAGCTTTGGTGAGGCGAGGCAGTGCTCGTCGAGCTCCTCGGCGGTCACCGCGTGCGACGCGACGATGAAGGCCGTGACGGCATGACCGAGGCGTTCGTCCGGCAGGCCAACGACGGCCGCCTCCTGCACCGCGGGGTGCCGCACGAGCAGCTCCTCGATCTCCAGCGGGTGCACGTTCTCGCCACCGGAGATGATCATGTCGTCGATCCGCCCGACGATCCACAGGTCGCCATCGGCATCCCATTGCCCGAGGTCGCCGGGGAAGTACCAGCCGTCGCGAAGCTGCTTGGCATCGGCGTCTGGACGTCGCCAGTAGCCGGAGAACGCCTCGTCGGAGGCGAGCGAGCAGGCGACCTGCCCCACCTCCCCCGGCGCGACGAGCTCGTCGGGTGAGGCGTCGAGCTCGGGCCGGACGAGGCGAATGCGCTCGTTGATGCCGGGCCGGCCCGCACAGCCAGGCTTGGCACGCTGATCGGCGTTGATCGTGAACGTGTAGACCTCAGTCGAGCCGTAGTGGTTGACGAAGACCTCGGGGTCGAAGGCCTCGACGCAGCGCTCCACGAGCACGCCCGTCATCGCTGCACCCGCGTAGGCGATGCGACGAACCGACGCGACCGACGCCGGCTGCTCCGCCTGAGCCAGCAGGAGATCATGAAACAGCGTTGGCGCCAGATAGAGGCACGTCAGACCGGCCTGCTCAATCAGCGCCAGCGCAGCAGGTGCTGACCAGTCGGCCTGCAGGTGCAGGCTGCCGCCGACGAACGACATCGCCAGCAGCGAGCGCTGCCCCATCGTGTGGTACAGCGGCATCACGCCGAGCGTGCGCTCCCCCGCGCGATACCCGCACTGCGCGACGTGCGCGAGCGCCGCTGCCCGCTCGGCCGTCGCCGAGCGAGGAACGCCCTTCGGCCGCCCGGTCGTGCCCGACGTGTACAGCATCAGCGCAGGCTCGCCCTCGTCGCGATCCAGAGCGCCAGCAGCTGGCTCGCCCAGCCGCAGCGCGGCAAACGGCGTTCCCTGCTGGGCATCGACGTCGACGACGGGTACGCCGGTGATGAGCCCGGCCACACCTGCCGACGCGGACTCGACCACCACGAGCGCGCTCTCGGCATCCTCGACGCAGTACTGCAGCTCGTCTGGCCGCAGGCGCCAGTTGAGCGGGACGAAGACGCCTCCGAGCCACTGCGTTGCCCACCAGAGGAGCACCGTCTCGTGCCGGTTGCGCAGGGCGCACGCCACGCGGTCGCCTGGACGAAGGCCGAGCTCGGTGAGGGCACCAGCAATGCGCTGCGCCGCGACGAGGAGCTCGCCGTACGTGACGCGCTCAGCGCCGTCGGCGACGGCCAGCGCCTCCGGGTGGCGCTCGGCACAGCCAAGCAGATGCTGCGCGAAGTTCACAGGGCCTGCTCCTCCGCCGGTGGGAGCCCCACGGCCGCTGCGATCGCCTCGACGATGCCCACGTAGCCGGTGCAGCGACAGAGGTGACCCGACAGCAGCTCGTTGATGGCCTGTCGATCGGTCAGCTCGCCGCGGTCGAGCGCCTCGGTGGCGCTCATCAGAATGCCGGGCGTGCAGAAGCCGCACTGGAGCCCGTGGTGCTCGCGAAAGGCCGACTGGAGAGGGCTGAGCGCACCGTCGGTGGCGGCCAGCCCCTCCACGGTGCGGAGCGCTGCCCCGTCGACCTGGACCGCGAGCACGAGGCAGGAGCGCACTGCCGCACCGTCGACGAGGACGGTGCAGGCCCCGCAGACGCCGTGCTCACAGCCCACGTGGGTCCCACGGAGGCCGAGCTCGTGGCGCAGGAAGTCCGACAGCAGCAGGCGATCCTCGACGTCGCGCGCGTAGGCGCGACCGTTGACGTGCAGCGTGACCCTCATGCGGCCAGCACCTGCTCGAGGCAGCGCACGACGAGGGCACCGACCAGCGCCCGTCGGTAAGCGGCTGGCGCGTGCGGCGACCCAGACGGCTCGATGCTGGCTTCGGCGATGCGGCGCACCTCGCCAAGCTCGACACCCGCGACGACCGCCTGCTCGGCCTCCGTCAGCCGCAGCGGCCGGTCTGCGATGGCTCCAGCCGCAATCCGGACCTCGACGATGCGCCCAGCCACAACGTCCGCCGCACACGCGATCATCGTCATCGCGTAGTCGCCGTGCCGCTGCGTCACCTCGTGGAAGGCGAATCGCCAGCTGTCTGCCAGCACGGGGAACCGCACTGCGGTCAGCACTTCGTCAGCGGCCAGCGCGGAGGTGAGGTGCGTGACGAAGAGCCCAGCTGCGGCCTGCTGCCGCGACGCACCCTGCCCCGCGACGATGACCGAACCATCGAGGCAGGCGAGCACGCATGGCAGCTCGGCTGCGGCGTCAGCGTGGGCGATTGAGCCACCGACCGTGCCGCGATTACGGGTCGTCGTGTGTCCGACGTGCGGCAGCGCCAGCGCCAGCAGCGGGCAGGCCGCCAGGGCGTCAGCGTCACGCTCCAGCGCGCGCTGCGTGGTCATGGCCCCAACCTCAACGCTGTCCTCGGCGACCACGATGCCGCGTAGGCCGGGGATGCCGGCGAGGTCGACGAGGACCTCGGGGACGGCAAGCCGAAAGTTGAGCAGCGGCATCAGCGACTGTCCACCAGCGATGACCTTCGCCTCGGGCTCTGCGTGCAGCGCCGCACAGGCCTCCGCGACGCTCTGCGGCCGGACGTAGCGCAGCGGAGCGGGCTTCATGCTGGCTCCCGCGGGATCAGGCTCCAGACGCGGGCAGGCGTCAGCGGCAGCGGCACGTCGTCGATCCCGAGCGCATCCGCGACGGCATTGGCGAGGCAGGCGGGCGCGCTCATCGTGTTGCCCTCGCCGAGCCCCTTGGCACCAAGCGGGGTCACCGGCGACGGCGTCTCGATGGCGCGGTGTCGGATCGGTGGCAGCTCCGTCGCCGTCGGGGGTGTGTAGTCGAGGAACGTCGCGGTCAGCAGGTTGCCGTCCTCGTCGTGGCGGTGCTCCTCGAGGAGGGCGGCGCCAAGCCCGTGGGCGAGCCCGCCGAGCATCTGCCCATTCGCAATCAGCGGATTGAGGATGCGGCCCGCGTCGTGCACCGTCGCATAGCGCAGCACCTGGACGACGCCGGTCTCCCGGTCGACCTCCACGAGGGCAAGGTCGGCGATGAAGCCGTAGGCCGCTGAGGTGTTGCAGCGGTCGTCGCCGTCTGGCTCTGCCAAGGGAATCGAGTACGTCGCCGTCAGGGCCAGGCCGTTGACGTCGCCAGCGGCTCCCGTGCCCACCGGGTTCCAGTGGGCGCCGCCGGCGAGCCGACGGAGGCTGACCGAGCGGTCGGGATCGTCCGGGTGCCGTGCCGCCGCACCCGCCAGCACCACCGCGTCGGCAGCACAGCCAAGCTGCGGCGCAGCAAGGGCCCGAATCCGCCCAGCGAGCAGCGTCGCCGCTTGGTGGATCGCGCTTGCCACGACGCCAGAGAAACGGGACGAGTAGTTTCCGCTGGAGACCGCCCAGGGGTGACCACCCGTATCGGCCTCGGCCTGCACCGCGACATCCTGTGGCTGCAGGCCAAGCGCGTCCGCGACGATCTGCGCGGCAACGGTGGCGTGGCCCTGGCCCTGGGGCGTCGACGTAAACCGCACCGTCACGCCCCCGTGCGGGTGGAGCGCAATCGCCACGACCTCGCTGTTGCCCGACTTCGGCAGCCCGCGCGCGCGCTCAGCGGCCGTCTGCGCGAGGCTGATGTAGCCCATGTTCGAGACGCTCGGCTCGACCACGACGGCCAGGCCAAGGCCAACCAGCCGGCCCGTGGCACGTGCCTCAGCGCGAAAGGCCAGCAGCTCGTCGTGATCGGCCACCTCGAGCAGCTCGTCGACGCAGCGGTGGTAGTCGCCAGAGTCGTAGATTGCACCTGCCGCCGCGTGGTACGGCATCTGCGCCGCCCCCACGAGGTTGCGTCGCACCAGCTCGAGATGATCGAGGCCGAGCTCGCCGGCCGCGATCGCCATCGTGCGCTCTAGCGGGTAGTAGAGCTGGGGGCCACCGAAGCCACGGTTGAGCCCTGTCGGGCTGCGGTTCGTGACGACGACGCGCGAGCGCACCGCGAGGTTCGCCACGTCGTAGGCGCCCGTTAGGCAGCCGTGCATCCGGTACAGCGTCGCTGGCTCTGGCGCCCGCACGTAGGCGCCAACGTCGTCGAGCAGGTCCAGCTCGAGGCCGAGCAGGCGACCATCGGCGGAGAAGGCTGCGGCGACCTCGGTCAGGCGCTCGGTGGCAGACGACGAGGCCAGCAGGTGCTCGCCGCGATCCTCGGTCCACCGGACTGGCACGCCAAGCAGGCGGCTGACGGCAGCGAGCAGGACGACGTAGACGTAGACGGCGGCTTTGATGCCGTAGGAGCCACCGCTCTGCAGCGGCGTCCGCAGCCGCAGCTGCGCGGCCGGGATGCCGAGCGAGGCCGCCGCCACGCCGTGCAGCGTGAACGGTCCCTGAAAGTTCGCCCAGGCGTCGACGCCCCCCGTCGCCGCGTTCCACGCGGCGATCACCCCGTAGCACTCCACCGGCGTTGCGCTTGAGCGTGGATGCCGAAAGCTGCGGCGGACGATCAGCGCGGCGTCCCGAAAGGCGGCTGCGGGGTCGCCGTAGCAGAATGAGCGATCCGACACCACGTTGGAGGTCGTCCCGGCGTGGAGCACGACCGCAGCGGGGTCGGCAGCGGAGGCCGGATCTGCCACGACCGCCAGCGGCTCGTACTCGACGCGGATGCGCTCGGCGGCATCCTCAGCGACGTAGCGGTCACGGGCGACCACGACGGCAACGGGTTCGCCGACGAAGCGGACGACGTCAGCGGCGGCAGGCCGGTAGTCGATCGGGACGTCGAGCACCGATGGAAACGGCGCAGTCACGGCTGCAATCTCTGCACCCGTGACGACGCCGATGACGCCCTCGACCGCGAGCGCCTCGCTGGCATCGATCGACACGATGCGAGCGTGGGCAAAGGGCGAGCGCACGATGGCTGCATGACCGGCGTGGGGCAGCGGGTCGATATCGTCCATGAACCAGCCGAGGCCACGCAGCAGGGTCTCGTCCTCCACGCGCGGAAGGGCGCTGCCGACCCAGGTGGGAGTGGAGATCGTAATCGCCATTGGTTCCGGCATAGTAAACGGATACCGGCTGGCGGAACAAGTGCTTGCGTCGAAACCCCGCGCCAGACTATGCTGCCCCGACGATGGAGCCCGCCACGCCACGCCCGGCCGATCCGCTCACCCTGCTGCTGGAAGGCGTTCGCGACGGCTCCGTCGACGTGGCTGAGGCGATGCGCGAGCTGCGCGAGCTGCCGTTTCGAAACCTCGGCTTTGCGCGCGTCGATAACCACCGCGAGCTGCGGCAGGGTGCACCCGAGGCCGTCCTCGCCGAAGGCAAGACGGCCGCTGAGGTCGTCGCTATCGTCGCTGCCTTGGCCGCTGGAGGCTCGTCGAGCGTGCTCGTCACCCGCGCGGATGAGGACTGCCGTGCAGCGGTGCAGGCAGCGTTTCCCGAGGCGGAGAGCCACGCGCGAGCGCGCTGCAGCTGGCTACGGCGCTCACCACCCGCGCCGCTGGGGCGCGTCGCCATCGTCTCCGCTGGCACGAGCGACGCCCACGCGGTGCACGAGGCACGCATCCGAGCCGAGCTGATTGGCACCCACGTCGACGTCTATGAGGACGCCGGCGTCGCTGGCCTGCATCGCCTGCTCGCGGTCGTCCCCGACCTGACGACTGCCGACTGCCTCGTCGTCTGCGCCGGCATGGACGCCGCCCTCGCCAGCGTGATCGGCGGACTCGTCGCCGTCCCGGTCATCGCCGTGCCAACCAGCACGGGCTATGGCGTCACCTTCGGTGGGGTCACCGCCCTGCACGCCATGCTGGCGTCCTGCGCCGCCGGGGTTGCCGTGGTCAACATTGATGACGGCTTTAGCGCCGGCACGATCGCGGCGCGGATTGCCCGGCGCGCTGCCGGTGAGGAGCGCCCATGAGCACGAGCCATGATCACGACGAAGCGGACGGCCAGACCCACGGCCACGGCCACGCGCACGGCCACCACCACGAGCACGGCCACCACGACCACCACGATCACCACCACGGCCACCACCACGAGCACAGCCACGACGACCACCACGAGCACGGCTTCGCCCCCGGCACCGGCCACGCGGAGGCCCGCTCGGCCCGCAGCGGCACGAGCGGATCGCTCGTCTACATCGACGCCATCGGCGGTGCGGCCGGCGACATGCTGCTGGCGGCGCTGATCGATGCCGGCGCCCCGCTGGCGCCAATCCAGGCCGCCGTTGACGCGCTCGTCGACGGCATCCGCATTGAGGTGGAGTCCACGCAGCGCCACGCAATCGCGGCCACGAGGGTGATCGTCACCGGACCCAACGAGCCGGGCGTTGCCCGCACGTGGGCCGACGTGCGCAGCCTGCTCGAGGCCGCCGCGCTGCCGGAGCGCGTGGCACGGCGCGCACACGACGCGTTTCGACGCCTCGCCGCAGCCGAGGCACGCATCCACGGGACGCACCCCGACGACGTGCACTTCCACGAGGTCGGTGGCATCGATGCCATCGCCGACGTGGTTGGCACCTGCACAGCGCTCGACCTGCTGGGCGCAGAGCGCATTGAGGCCAGCCCGCTGCCGCTTGGCCGCGGCCTCACCACGGCAGCCCACGGTCGCATTCCGCTGCCAGCACCCGCCGTGCTCGAGCTGCTGCAGGGCGCGCCAGTGCGGTCGAGCCCCGTCGCCGGCGAGACGGTCACGCCGACGGGAGCAGCGCTGATCGCCGCGGTGGCCGATGCCTGGGGCGGCATCCCAACGATGCAGATCGTCGCGACGGGCTACGGAGCGGGCACCCGCGATGATCAGGAGGTACCGAACCTCGTGCGCATCATCGTCGGCGAGCCTGCTGCCGCCGCCGCAACGACCTCAGCCGTCGTCATCGTCGAGGCCACGATCGACGACCTCAGCCCCGAGCTCGTCCCCGACGCTCTCACGGACGTGCGTGCGGCAGGGGCCCTCGACGTCTGGACGGCACCCGTGACGATGAAGCACGGACGCCCCGGCGTGACGATCACCGCGGTCGTCCGGCCCGCCCAGCGCGAGGCCGTCGCGCACGCGCTGATCCGCGCGACGAGCACCCTGGGCGTCCGCATGACGGAGGCGCAGCGCCTCGAGCTCGAGCGCGACTTCATCACCATCGACGTCGCCGGGCAGCCCGTCCGCATCAAGCGCGGCCTGCTCAACGGCGCGGTCGTCAACGCCGCGCCGGAGCACCGCGACTGCGTGACGGCTGCCGAGCGGCTCGGACTGCCCGTGAAGGAGATCTGGATCGCAGCGCTCGCTGAGGCCCACAGGAGCAGCCCGTGAGCGCCCGAGCGGCCGGACCACGCGAGCCGGCGCTGCTCGCAGAGCAGCTGATTGCGCGCATCGGCGAGCTCGACGGCGTCGTCGTCGCCCTCTCCGGTGGCGTCGACTCCTCCGTCGTGGCTGCGCTCGCAGCCCGCGCCCTCGGCTCACGAGCGGTAGCCATCACCGCAGTCTCGCCCGCGCTAGCCAGCGGCGAGCTCGCAGGGGCCCGGGACGTCGCGGCGGCCGTTGGCATTCACCACGAGCTCATCACCACCAACGAGCTGGCGCGAGCCGGCTACCGCGCCAACGGCCCGGACCGCTGCTACCACTGCAAGTCGGAGCTCTACGACAACCTGGCGCTGATCGCTGCCGAGCGCGGCTTTGCGGCGGTCCTCTCGGGCGCGAACGCCGACGACCTCGGCGACTGGCGCCCCGGCCTCGTCGCCGCAGCCGAGCACGGAGTGATTCATCCGCTGGTTGAGGCCGACGTGGGCAAGGCCGCCGTTCGCGACCTCGCACACCTCCTCGCGGTGCCGTCGGCCCAGAAGGTCGCGAGCCCATGCCTGGCCTCGCGGGTGCCACACGGCACCGCCGTCGATGCCGCGACGCTGGCGCAGATTGACCGTGCGGAGAGCGCTCTGCGCGAGCTTGGGCTCGGCGCACTCCGCGTGCGGCACCACGGCGCGCTCGGCCGAGTCGAGCTGAGCGACGCAGACCTCGCTCGCAGCGAGGACGCAGCGCTGGCGGAGGGCATCCGGGCGGCCGTGCTCGCAGCCGGCTATCGCGAGGTCGAGGTGGACGACCAGCCGTTTCGGTCGGGCAACCTGACCGCAGCCTTCGTCGGTCGCCTCTCCCTGTCCGACCTCGGACGACGCGCGGGTCTCTGATGACGACGCTCGACGAGTGGCTGGCGCAGCTCGGCAGCGGCTGGCTGTTCGTGCTGGTGCTCGCGGCCGTGCTCGGCTTGCGGCACGCCTCGGATCCCGATCACCTCACCGCGCTGCTGACGCTGCGGCTCAAGGAGCGGCAGCGCTCCCCCCACCTGCTGGGGCTGGCGTGGGGCACGGGCCACGCGCTGACGATGGTGCTGATTGGCGTGCCCTTGATCCTTCTGCTCGCGACGCTGCCCGCGATTGTGCAGCAGGGCCTCGAGCTGGCCGTCGGGCTGATCATCATCATCCTCGCGCTGCGTGTCCTGCTGGGGATCGCCGCGCTGCGTGCCCACACGCACAGCCACGTCCATCCAGACGGCAGCGTGCACGTGCACCCGCACACCCACGGCACCGGCAGCCACGCTCACGGTGCACGCTCCACGCGCAGCGCGTTCGGAATCGGACTCCTCCACGGAGCAGGCGGTAGCGCCGGCGTGACCGCGCTGATCCTGGCGCGCCTTGAGGATCCGGCGCAGGCCTGCCTCGCCCTCGCCGTCATTGCCGTTTTCTGCGCCGCGGCAATGGTGGGCTGCTCCTGGCTGCTCTGCAAGGCGCTGGACCGCGGCGAGCGACGACCCGGTGCCAGCCGCATCGCCATCATCGGCGGCGTCAGCGCCCTTGGCTTCGGCGTCTGGTACGCAGCAGCTGCCTTCGAGCTCCTGCCCTACCCCGCCTGATGACCGACCACGCTGACCCCACCGACGGCTTCGAGCTCGCCGCCGACGCGCGTCCAGCCACCAACGGGCTCGCCTCCGTCGACCGATCCTTGCGGCTGCTTGAGGAGCTCGCGCGCTCGGGTGATCTCGGCGTGACCGAGCTGGCCAGCCGCATCGGCGCTGCCAAGGCAACCGCGCACCGGCTCGCGAAGACGCTGGAGGCACGCGGGTACGTGGTGCGCAACTCCAACGCGTCGTACCGGCTCGGACCGCGCTGCCTCTACCTCGCTCGCGGCGCCGAGGCCAGCGTCGATCTGAGAACCGCCGCGCTGCCTGCGCTGGAGGCGCTGCGCGATGCCACCGGCGAGACGGCCCAGCTGACGGTCTTCGACGCCGGTGACGCCGTCTACGTCGAGCAGGTCGTGTCGGTGAAGCCCGTCCGGAGCGTCGGCGAGATCGGCTCGCGCGCTCCCGCGCCCTGCGTCTCCGGCGGCCTCACCCTGCTCGCCTTCGGGCCAAGCGAGCACCTCGACTACGTTAGGCGCCACCCGCGACCGCTGCCGACCGAGACGGCGACGCAGCGGCTGGAGCTGCTGTCAGCCGAGCTCGAGCTGATTCGAAGCCGCGGCTACTCCGTCAACCGCGGCGGCTTCAACCCGGAGGTTGGTGGCGTTACCGCACCGATTCGCGACGCCAGCGGCGTGGCGATCGCGGCCGTCAGCGCCTGCGTGCCGCTGTTTCGCCTTGACGCGGTCGGCATCGACGTGCTCGCAGCGGCAGTCCTCAGCGCCGCTCGCACGATTACCCAGCAGCTCGGCGGCGATCCTGTCCCAGCCACACGCGCCGCGACGAACGCCACCGGCAGGCCCTAGCGGGACTGATACCCGGGCCGCCGCTCGAGCCGCTGCCCCGCCGCGGCGACCTGCTCGGGGGTCGGACCGCCCGTCCGCAGCGCTCGAAACGCCTCCAGCACCGGTCGCGGCGGATTGCGATGGCGCAGGGCGGCCATCGTCAGCGGCTCGGCCAGTGCACCGCCGCAGTGCGCGCACGGCCAGTAGAGCTTGCGCATCAGCTCGGCCGCGTCACCGTCTGGAAACGCCCGCAGCAGCTCGATGATCAGCGTGGAGCCCGAGATCTCGAGCTCGGGCTCCACGCCGTACCCTAAACCGCCTCAACCACGGTGACCGGTGGAGCATCCTCCACGGACATCCGAATCATGTTGCGCGCCAGCTGGTAGCGCGCAAACGGCAGGATGACGACCTTCGCGTCCGGCCCATGCAGCGCGAGCGCGGCGTCGAACGCCTCCTGCAGCGACGTGGTGGCGTCCATGCCGATGTCCGCCGCCATCGCCAGATTCTCCTCCAGCGTGACCATCGTCAGGTGCTTGCGCGTCATCACCTCGTAGATCGGCACCCAGATGCAGCCAGCCCACATCTGGATCGTCCGCGAGTGAATATCCCGGAGCACCCGCTCATAGTTTGCCGGCGTCGGCGGCATGTACGGCTTCATCAGATCCATCAGCGCCAGCCCGGGAAAATCACCGATCGCGGTGTGCACGCCGGGCGACGGCGAGCAGTAGATCAGGCTGCCCCCATCCTTCAGAATCGGATCGGCGCTCATGCAGCCCCAGCCCGTGTGAAAGAAGAGGTGGTCGGTCGGCGCAAACACGCCGCAGATGACGATATCCGCCTGCCCATGTGCGGGCACGGGGTTCTCGTAGGCGTAGATCTCGTTGAAGCGCGTGATCGCCGCGCGATGCGCCTCCGGATGCCGGCCGAAGATCAGCTCGATCGCCCGACCGCGCGTGTCGAGGATCGCGTTCAGCGTGCAGGTCAGGCCGCACATCGTGGCCGCCTCGTCGATGTCCGCCCGCATCGGCCCGCCAAGCGCGCCGTAGTGGGTCTGCGGCGACGTCACGAACGCGGCGTGGTTCGACTCGATCGACTCGTCGGAGACGACGCCCGGGAGGATCAGCTTCCCGCCCCCGCCAGCCCCCCAGTGGTTGGACTGCGCCTGGCCAATCGTGATCTTCACCTCGCGCTTGGCGACCTCGTTGTGCAGCCAGAGCGGCGTTCCCCGCGACGTGATGCCGACGAACGAGTACCGATCCGTCTCCCGCGGGTCGTTCTGGAAGAAGGGGATTCCCAGCCGCTCCATCCGATCGAGATTCGCGCGGCCAAGCTTCTGCTCGATGTCTGAGTCCGACATCGGGAAGACCTTGCCGTTGGCACAGACGACGACCGCGTCCGTCGTCCCCGCGGCCTCCAGCTCATCGAAGATTGCCGGCAGAATCTTCGACTGCGGCGTCGGGCGAAACTGGTTATCAATGACGATTGCAACCGACTTGCCGCCGGCGATTAGCTCTGCAAAGGTCGGGCCGCTCTGAGGATTACGGAGCGCGTGGCGCGCCGCATCCAACGTGCTCCCAACGGGCTCCGGCTCGTCTGGGCGAATATCCGCCATCAGATGCTTCGCCGGAAACGTCAGCTCCAGCGTATCGCGGTAGACCAGCTCGTCGTCGTCCGCAGCACCGATGGTGAGGGGATCAAGCGACTCGTAGGGGATGATCGTCGTATACAGATCGGACATCGTGGCTCCCGAAAGTCGGAGGGTATCCGTCCACGCTAGCGCCTGCAGGCCCACTGGGTCAAGAACTGAAACCGTGTTCCACAGAGCGGAACGACGGACCCGCGAGCATTCAGCCGGCCTGAGCGACGGCTGGGCGCCCTCCCCGGGGCGTCACCTAGCCCCGGTAGACGGCCTCGCCATCCACCATCGTCAGGCGGATCGGATTATCGATCAGCTCATCCGGCGGACACGCAACGGGATCCACAGCGAAGGCCGTGAGGTCCGCGCAGTAGCCGACCTTGATCCGGCCGAGCCGATGCTCCTCCGAGATCGTGCGGGCGGCGAGCGTCGTATACCCCTCAAGCGCCGCGAGCCCGTCGATGCCCTGCCCGTCGAACGGCGCGCGCCGCACGCCAGGCTGACGCCGCAGCTGCGCAGCCGCCATGCCGATGCGCGGATCAAAGCGCGCAACGGGCCAGTCTGAGCCGAGCGCCACGATCGCCCCCGACTCCCGCAGCGAGCGGATCGGGAAGGCGCGGTTGCAGCGAGCATCGCCCATCCGCGTCGTCCAGTTGCAGGTGCGGTCCGGGTCGAGGCCCATCATGTGCTGCGCCTGCATCGAGGCAACGACGTTCTCGGCCGCGAAGCGCGGAAGGTCCTGCGCCTGCAGCGTCTCGATGTGCTCGATGCGGTGCCGAATCCCCTCGCCGGCGCCGGCATCGCGATAGGCGTCAAGGGCCTCGCGGACGCCGCGGTCGCCACAGGCATGCGTCGCGCACTGAAAGCCCGCCTGCGCGAAGCGCTTGACGGCCCGCCGATAATTGGCCGGATCGGGCCAGAACGGCAGCAGCCCCTCACCCTCGGAGTCGGGCTCGCAGAGCCACGCCGTGCCCGTGTCGATGACGCCGTCGATGAAGAACTTCGCGACGCCGCCGCGCCAGCGACGGCCACGCTCATCACGGTGGGGGATGAACGACTCCCACTCCTCTGGCGTCATCTCCGGCTTGATCCAGAACGGCATCGTCAGGCGCGTGTGCAGCCGACCTGAGGCCTCCAGCGCCCGCAGCGTGTCAAGCGTTGAGAGGTCGCCGTCCATGCCGTGGATGCCGGTGATGCCAACGGCCGCGAAGCGCTTCAGCTGGGCTGCGTAGGCGTCCAGCTTGCCTTCCTCGGTCAGCTTCGGCATCGCGTCCTCGACCAGCCCAATCGCCGCCCACTCGCGCAGCTCGCCCGTCGGGCGGCCCGTGGCGTCGCAGATGATGTCCGCGTTCTCCGTAAACGTCCGCGGCCCGTTGACGCCCGCCAGGTCGAGCGCCCGCTGCGTCGCGATGGACGTATGAAAATCCATGAACTTGATGTGCATCGGACGACCGCCGACGGCCTCCTCAAACAGGTCGCGGTGGATCGGGCGACCCTCGAAGGCGTCGTAGTAGAGGCCCCAGCCGACGACCCACTCGTCCGGACCCTTGCCCTCCGCCTCGGCGCGCACGAGCCGCAGCACCTCGGCCCACGTGAAGGCATCCAGCAGATCGGCGCCACACGCGTCGAGCGCTCCCATCAGCGGGTGCACGTGCGAATCGGTGATGCCTGGGACGAGCGCCGCGCCACCAAGATCGATCTGCTCGGCCGCGCCCGCCAGCCGGCGAATCTCCGCGTCGGAGCCGACGGCGAGGATCGCGCCCGAGCCGACGGCCACCGCCGTCGCAGTGGGCTGCGACGGGTCGAGGGTGCGCACGCGGGCGTTGA
>CAMDVX010000026.1 GCA_945877865.1 Bifidobacterium breve
TGCCTGACGCGATCGCAATCACGCGGGTCGTGGCCGAGACCGAGAGCGTGCCCTTTGGTGCGGGTGGGCGTCCGCCACGCAGCCGCGTCGCGAGGTCGGCACGTTCGCCCTCGGACATGCTGGTGAACGCGACTGACACACCGGTGACCCCAGCGACGGAGCGCACCTCCCGGTTGACGTCGGCGTCAATCGTCGCCTTCAAGGGGCAGCCGGGGATCGTCAGCGCCACGCCGACGGTCACATGCCCACCAGCGATCGTAATGTCGCGCACCATCTCTAGCTCGACGAGATCCTTGCGCAGCTCGGGGTCGATGACGCGGCTCAGCGCCGTGCGCACGAGCTCTTCGGTGACGACGGGCATGGGCTGCAGGCTACCCGACCTGCTGCGGGCCGCTGAGGGTATGGATCACGAGACCGTCCAGCGTCTTCGGGTAGAAGTACGTGCTCTTCTGCGGCATAACCTGCTGCGAGACAGCGACGGCCTCGACATCGCGCACGGAAGGCGCGCGCAGGATTAGCCCGAGGTCGCCGCTCTCTGCCACCTTGGCCGCGGCATCATCCGAGTAGGCGGTGTACCGAATGCGGTCCGTGCGCGCCACGACCTCAGCGGGCAGACCAAGCAGCGGTCCGAGCACCTGCTCCTGCAGCATCACGGCATCGATGCGCACGAGCGGTGGCGAGCCCGGCTCGCCCGGTGGCGCCACGACGAGCAGGGGCGCATGATCGCGGCGCACGAGCCCGAACACGCGCCTGTCGTGCGGGACCGCCGCGATCATCGCATCCAGCGTCACTGCGCCATCGCCGGCCTCGCAGATGGAGAACCCGGCCGCACGCAGCCGATCGGGCAGCGCCTCCTGCACGTCCATGGCGACGCCGCTCACCACGCGGTGGATGGGGAAGATCACGAGCCCAGGCGAGGCGCCGTTCGTCAGGAACATCATCATCGAGCCCGCCGCGGGGTCCTCGGGATGCGCGTCCCGGTAGGCGAGCGCGGTCGCATAGCGATGGTGTCCGTCAGCGATCAGCAGCCGACGATCGGCGAGCACGTCATGAATCCGCTCCTGCAGCTCCACGTCCAGGACGCGCCACAGCCGAAGGTGGGTGCCGTGATCGTCGGTGAGGTCGATGATCGGCACCGGCTCAGAGCCGCTGCGCAGCGCCGCATCGATGTCGCCATCGGGATCGTCGTACGTGACGAGGATCGGTGAGGGCTGCGCGTGCGTGGTCCGCAGCAGCTGGAGCCGCTCCTGCACGATGCTCGGCATCGTCCGCTCGTGCGGCAGGATCGTGCCAGGCTGGTGTGGCAGCCCGACGAGCGCGATCATGCCCGTCCGCACGCGGCTAATCCCATCCGGCCCGATGAAGGTCTCCTCGGTCCGGTACAGGCAGGGCTCCTCCTCCTGGATCAGCGTGCCATCGGTGCGCCACTCGTCGAGCAGCCGGCGGGCGTTCTCGGCGCGACCGACGTCGGGGAGGATCAGCCGCACGACGTTGCGATTGCTGCGGGCCACGAGCCGCATGCGATCGGTCATCGTGATTACGTCGTAGGGCGGAGCCACGATGGAGAAGGCCGGATGCCGCTTCGGGTCGTAGCGCAGCCCACGAAAAGGACGCACAGCGAGCGGTTCAGAGGGTGCTGCCACGGCCGACCCATCGTATCGGTGGGAACGTAACCCGGCTGCGGCTTGCCGTGGCTTGGGCCGCGTCCGGCCAGGCCTGCCCTCCCTGCTCGCTAGCGCGTCAGGGAGCGGCTCGCCGCCGCCGGCTGCGCCGCCGGCTGCGGACCGCCTAGAATCAACCTGTGACCAGCGAAGCCCGCACGTCGATCCGCGATCTCGTCGAAGGCCAGCTGGTCGATTCGACGTTTGCCGTCCTGCGCAAGGACCGCCGGCGCAGCCGAGCCGGCTCGCCGTATCTCGCAGTGGAGCTGGCCGACCGCACCGGCAGGGTGCACGCAACGATCTTCGACGATGCGCCGATCCTCGACGGTCGCTTCGCCGTCGGCGACGTCATCCGCGTGCTGGGCAGCGTCGAGGAGTATCGCGGCAAGGCGCAGATCATCATCCGCTCGCTGGAGAAGGTCGAGGTGCCCACGGACGCGCTCGAGTTTACGCCCGGCGCACGTCGCGACGTCGACGATCTCGAGGGCTTCCTGGAGTTTCTGGCCGAGGAGATCTCCGACCCCCCGCTCGCTGCGCTTGCTCGCGCTGTTCTGGACGAGCGCGGGTTCCGTGCGCCCTTTCGTGCCGCCCCGATCAGCCTCGAGCACCACCACGCCTACGCGGGTGGCGCGCTGCAGCACACCGTCGCTGTCGCGACCGCTTGCCGCGAGCTCTGGCTCCTGCACCCGCGCCTCGACCCGTCGGTGATCGGTGCTGCCAGCCTCGTCTTCGCAGCGGGAGCCGCCGATGCCTTCGTCCCCGGGCCTGTGCTGATGCAGTCTGAGGAGGGGCGTCTGCTGGGAATACCACGCCTCTCCAGCCGCCGCGTGGAGCGCGCCGCCACGCACCTCAATACGCCCCGCGAGCGGGTCGTGGCGGTTCTGCACTGCATTGACGCAGACCGGCCGCGGACGCCGGAGGCCGCGTGCGTGCAGGGGGCGATCGCGCTCGACGCTGGCGTGTCGACTGCGCTCGCGCAGGCGGCCAGCCGTACGGCCGAGACGCAATAGACTGCTCCTGTGCGCATCGCGCTCGCCCAACTCGACCCGACCGTCGGTGACCTCGCCGGCAATGCCGTGCTGGTTGAGTCTGCTGCCGCTCGTGCTGCCGCGCTCGGCGCCGATCTCCTGATCACGCCAGAGCTCGTCATCAGCGGCTATCCGCCAGAGGACCTGGTGCTGCGCCCGGCCTTCGTGGCGGCGTGTCGTGCGACCGTGGAGGGGCTGCTCCCGCGGCTGCCGCTGCCGACGCTGATCGGCTCGCCCTGGCAGGTCGACGGTGGCGTCACCAACGCTGCGCTCCTCACGGCGGGTGGGCGGATCGTCGCGCGCTACGACAAGATGGCGCTGCCGAACTACAGCGTCTTCGACGAGCAGCGCACGTTCGTCCCGGGCGCGGGGCCGCTGCTGATTCGGGTGGGTGACGCCATGTTAGGCATCACGATCTGCGAGGACATCTGGATTGAGAACGGTCCGGCGGCGGCGGCGGCCCGGGCCGGAGCCGCGCTGATCGTCAACCTCTCCGCCTCCCCGTATCACCTTGGCAAGGGCGAGCAGCGCGACGAGCTGCTGGCCACCTTTGCGCGGGAGGAGGGCTGCGCGGTGGCGTACGCCAACCTCGTGGGCGGCCAGGACGAGCTGGCCTTCGACGGCCGCAGCCTCGTGCTCAACGCCGCGGGCGAGCTGCTCGCCCGCGGAGCGTTTTGCGCCGAGGATCTGGTCGTCTGCGATCTCCAGCTGCCAGCGTCCGCCAGCTCAGCGCCTGCGCCAGCGACCAGCATCCCAGTCGCTCAGCAGTCGCTCCCACTACCCGCACACCTCGCGCCGCTGCCCGCGGATGCGTGCGACGAGCTCTGGTCCGCGCTGCGCCTGGGCCTGCGCGACTACGTGACGAAGAATGGCTTTCGCGGCGTGCTGCTTGGTGTGTCGGGCGGCATCGACTCGGCGCTGGTTGCTGCGCTCGCGGTGGCGGCCTTGGGCGCGGATCTGGTCCACGGCGTCTCCATGCCGACCCAGTTCAACCTCGCCGAGACGCGCTCTGATGCCCGGGTCGTCGCCGAGCACCTCGGCGTCGATTTTCGCGAGCTCCCCATCGAGGACCTCCGCATCAGCTTCCATGGGTTGCTGCCAGAGCTTGACGGGCTGGCTGGTGAGAACCTGCAGGCACGCATCCGAGCGGTGCTGCTGATGGCGCTGTCGAACCAGCACGGCTGGCTCGTCCTGACCACGGGCAACAAGTCAGAGGTCGCCACCGGCTACTCGACGCTCTACGGCGACTCGGTCGGCGGCTTCGCGCCGATCAAAGACGTGCCGAAGACGCTTGTGCACGCGCTTGCCCGCCACGTCAACGCGACGGAGGGCCGTGAGGTCATCCCGGTCTCGACGATCGATCGCCCGCCCACTGCCGAGCTGCGGCACGACCAGCGCGATGATCAGTCGCTGCCGCCGTACGCTGTGCTCGATCCCATCCTCCATGCCTACATTGAGGAGCGGCTCTCGCCCGCAGAGATCGCCGCGCGTGGTCTCGCCGACCTCTCGACGGCCCAGCGGGTCGCCGGGCTCGTCGATCGAGCGGAGTACAAGCGTCGTCAGGCCGCGCCTGGCCTCAAGGTCCATCCGATCGCGTTCGGACGCGATCGCCGCATGCCCATCACCAACCAGTTTCGCTAGGAGCATCATGCTGATCCACCGTACCCAAGATCCTCAGTGGCTCGCCAACGCCTACGTCGTCGCGCCCGCGGCAAATGGCCCAGCGCTGTGGATCGACGGACAGGGCCAGCACGACGAGCTGCACGCCTTCGTCGCCGAGCAGGGCCTGACGATCGACACGATCCTCCTGACGCATCACCACATTGACCATCTGGAGGGCGTCGAGGAGGTCCGGGCCCGCTACGGCGCTCCGACCTGTGCGAGCGCGCAGGCGAAGGACCTCATCGCCGGCTTCGTCACGGTCGATCGCGTGCTCGGCGAGACGGAGCACCTCACGGCTGGCGGGCTGGACATCCGCTGCCTGCCGACGCCGGGCCATGCGGCCGGCCATCTCGCCTTTCTGATCGACGGGAGCGACGTCTTTACCGGTGATGTCCTCTTCAATGGCACCGTCGGAGGCACTCGTGCTCCCGGACATACGACGCTTTCCGACCTCCGCACCTCCGTCGTCGACGTCCTCCTGTCGCTGCCGGACGCCACCGTCGTCCATCCTGGCCACACGCTCCCCACCACGATCGCTGCCGAGAAGGCCAGCAACCCCTTCGTTGGCTACTGGCAGGGCGAGCTGGCTCCTCTCAATGAGGCCGTCGTCGCTTGGGGTGATGCTGCCACGCTGCTCGTCTGGGGACCGGACTACGACGGGGGTCACAAGGCGCTCGTGCGCTGGGCGGACGGCACCGAAGACATCGTCGGCGGCTCCAAGGTTGAGCGCAGCTAGCGACTGATGGTCGTCTCGGTGCAGCCGAGCTAGCAGCCTCGATCTCCGTGGCCACGGCAGGCGCCTCCCCATGAGCACGCCGGTCGCATCAGCCGCTCCTTCGCGACCAAATGCTTCGCGCTCACGTCGGCGCCGGACCGGCTGCACCCGTCGAGTGCTCGCTTGGCCTCGCGCGGGCGGGGGATGCAGCGGGCGGTGTGCCCGCCCGTTTGACGTCCCTGAGGCGATCACGGATACTGCCCTTGTGTCCGCGCGCAGTTCGAGGATCCTTGTCTGCCTGCGGATAGCCGTCGTAGCGTGTGCCCTGAGCGTGGGGCTGGCCGCCGTAGGGCCTGCGGGTGCCAGCATGGTGCAGGTGGCACAGCTCGTCGAGTCGGGCCCACCCCTCTCGCATGCCAACGATCAGCTTGGCACATCGGTCGCGCTCTCGACGGATGGCACGATCGCTCTTGCTGGCCAACCACATGCCGGCAACTTCAGCGGCGCGGTGATGGTGTTTGCGCAGAGCCACGGCAGCTGGACGCGGCAGGCGCGCCTTGCTCATGGGGCCGTTGGCGATCGCTTCGGGCGTTCGGTTGCGCTCTCTGCCGATGGCACCACCGCCATCGTTGGTGCGCCTTACGATGATGTGCCGACCACGACGGGCGGGGACCGCGTGGATCAAGGGAGCGCGGTGGTGTTTACGCGTAGCGGCAGCACGTGGGTGCGCCAGCAGCTGCTCGTCGATGCGGCGGGCTGGGGCATGGATTTCTTCGGCGTGTCGGTTGCCCTGTCTGCCGATGGCAACACCGCCATCGTGGGCGCGTATCGGGATGATGTTTCGACGGTCTTTGACCAGGGCTCTGCGGTGGTGTTCACCCGTAGCGGCGACCTGTGGACGCAGCAAGGGCGGCTCGTTGATCCAGCTGGAGCATCAGCCGACTACTTCGGCGCTGCCGTTGCGTTATCGCGGGATGGCAATACCGCCGTGGTTGGCGCCTACCTGGATGACATCTCGGGTCGCGTGAATCAGGGTTCGGCGACCGTGTTCACCCGTAGCGCTGGGACGTGGACACGGCAACAGCAGCTCGTCGACGCGGCTGGAGCCGTGCGGGATTATCTCGCCTTCTCGGTTGCCTTGTCGGCCGATGGAACCACCGTCATCCTGGGCGCGCTCGCTGACGACGTTGGCGCTCACTTGGACCAGGGCTCTGCGGTCGTGTTCGTGCGCAGCGGTGCGTCGTGGACGCTCCAAGCGCATCTCACCGACTCGGCCGGGTCGGCGAGAGCTGAATTTGGGCGCTCGGTTGCGGTGTCGTCGCACGGAAACGTCGCCATCGTTGGTGGCTACTCCACCTGGTCCACTGCGGTGCGGCCGCATTTTGGTACTGCTGTGCGGTTCTCTCGCAGCGGCGTCACCTGGACGCAAACCCAGACGCTGATCTGCCCGCCGGGGGGCCCGAACGATCACTTCGGCAGCTCCGTTGGGCTCTCGGTCGATGGGCACACCGCCATCGTTGGGGCGCCTCTGCTTGATCTTCCGACTGTGTCCGCGCGGATTTCTGGAACCGATCGCGGTTCTGTGGTGGTGTTCGTAGCCCACCGCTGACTACGTGGATGCGGGGCTGCGTTCTCGCGTGCGAACCACGTTCCTCAGCAACCGGGGTAGTGACGCGCAGAGCGTTGCCGATCCTCTGCCGCTCGGGGCCACTCGCCCCTCGTCGGCGCTACTCGCCCCGGGAAATCACTCGCTCTCGTGCAGCCTCAACGAGGCCACGGAACGGTCCGAGCCAGCGCTCGTCACGCCGCCACATGAACTCGTTGTGCCACTGGAGGCCGACGGCGAAGGGTGCGTCGGGCGCGCTCTCCGTGGCCTCGACCACGCCGTCCGCCGCGCGGGCGACCGGGTGGAGGTAGTCGCCGGTCCGGGCGACGGCCTGATGATGGAAGGAGTTGATGCGAGCTGGGCCATCGCCGACCCAGCCGGCCAGTCGACTCGTCGGCTCGATCTCGATTGCGTGCCAGTGATCGCCGGGCTCTGCCTGTGCGAATTCGACCCAGTCGACCATGTGGACCTGCGCGTCCGGGTGCATCGACGGGACGTCCTGCGTCAGGCCACCGCCATCAGCCACCGCTAGGACCTGGCTGCCGCGGCAGATGCCGAGAATCGGCACGCCCTGCTCCAGCGCGGCCCGGCAGAGCGCCAGCTCGAAGGCGTCGTGCTCGGGAGGAACGGTGTTGACCGACGCGTGCCGCTCCTCGCCGTAGTGGGCGGGATCAACATCCTCGCCGCCAGAGACCAGCACGCCATCCAGCGTCGCGAGCAGGTCGGCAACATCGTCAACCGGCGTGTCGCGGGGCAGTGCGATGACGAGCGCGCCTCCCGCTACGAGCGGCTCGCGTAGGTTTCGCTCAACCTGCACCAGCATGGGATCGGAGAGCTCGAGGGTGACTCCGATGCGAGGACGTCGAGGCATACGTGCACGCTACCGCACCGTGCCGCCTAGTGCAGAACGGCAGCGGCGACCGTGTCGGCTGCGCGCGGCGCCAGCACATCCACGTCGGCACCAAGCGCGATCTCGCGCGCGGTCGCCTCGATCAAGGCCTTGCCGACGATGAACACCCACGCCGCATCCACGCCGGGTCGCAGGCTGCCTTGCGTGGTGGCGCGCTCCATGAAGCGCTGAATTGCCGCATCGATCGCAGGCATGGTCCGGCCCTCGCCACCAGGTCCGGGTCGACCGTCGCTCATGGGGCACGACACTGCAACCGCGCGGATGACACCCTCGATGAAGATGCGGATCGCCTCGCGTGGCTCGTCCTCGGCAATGCTTGCGGCTGCCGCCGCCTCCACGAGGCCGATGAACCGCTCACGCAGCGCGGCGACGAGATCCTCGCGGGTCGCAAAGTGACGGTAGAGGGTGGCCCGACCGATGCCGGCCCGCTGCGCGATGGCGTCCATGCCGGCGCCAGCGTCAACCGTCAGCACCGACGTGGCTGCGCTGAAGATCCGCTCGTGGGTGCGCTGTGCGTCGCTGCGGATGGGTGTGGGCATGGTGAAGAAGTGGGATGCTGCTGACCCACATGGGACGGCGGCGTCCCAAGTAGTGTACTCTGCCGACCGTCGGCGTGCAGCGCCGCGCGAACACGCCGTAGGAGCCGCTCGAGATGAAGACGCAGTCGCCCAACCAACGCTCCGGAGTCCTCTGGCGGCTGACCGGAGCCATCACCAACCATCCTTGGCGCACGATTGGCGTCTGGGTTCTTGCCATCGCGGCGATCATCGTCGGCTCACAGACGCTCGGCGGCGAGCTGCAGAACAACTTCTCGATTCCCAACTCGGACGCCCAGCGCGCAACCGACCTCCTCACGCAGCGCTTCCCAGCCCGCTCTGGCGACTCCGCAACGATCGTCTTCAAGTCGACCGGCAAGCTCGACGCACCGGAGGCGAAGGCGGCAGTGATGAAGGCCATCGCCGCTGCGACCACGGTCAAGCACGTGTCGGAGAGCGGTGACCCCTACGCCGGCAAGAACGGCCAGCTCTCCAAGGCGGGCGACGTCGGCTACGTGGACGTGCAGTTCGACCAGGCTGGTTGGACGCTCCCGGCGGGCACCGCGGATGCGCTCAAGTCAGCCGTCAACCAGGCCGTCGCTGGGAGCGGCGTGGAGGTTGCCTTTACCGGGCAGGCCGTCCAAGAGCCACCGAAGCAAGGAGCGAGCGAGGGTCTCGGCCTGCTGGCCGCGATCATCGTGCTCCTGATCGTCTTCGGCACGGTCGTCGCAGCCTTCATTCCGATCTTCCTCGCGCTGCTCGCCGTGGGCCTTGGCCTGACGATCCTCACGCTTGCCGCTGGCTTTACCGACTTCAATACCATCACCCCGATCCTCGCCACGATGATCGGGCTTGGGGTCGGCATTGACTACTCGCTGTTTATCGTGACGCGCTTCCGTCAGGCGCTGCACGATGGCGCCACGCCGCAGGCAGCAGCACGGATCGCGGCTGCGACTGCGGGTCGCGCGGTGATCTTCGCTGGCGTCACCGTCGCCATCTCGGTGATCGGCCTCGCCACCGTCGGTCTCGACTTCATCACCAAGATGGGCATCGGCGCCTCGCTGACGGTGCTCACCAGCGTCGCGGTCGCCGTCACGCTGCTGCCGGCCGTCCTCGCGCTGCTCGGCCACAAGGTCGATCGCCTCAAGCTGCCCTTCGTGGGCGTTCCAGATGACTCCCTCGCCGCCCAGAAGAACACCGCCGTCGCGCGCTGGGGACGCTTCGTCACCCGCCGTCCGAAGCTGTTCACCGCCGTGCCGCTCCTGCTCGTGCTCGCGGCTGCGTCGCCAGTCCTCGCCATCCAGCTCGGTGCGGCCGACAGCGGCTCCGCCCCCGCCGACTCCACCCAGCGCATCGCCTATGACTGGCTGGCCGAGGGCTTCGGTCCGGGCTTCAACGGTCCGCTCCTGATCGCCGTCGACACCAAGGGCGATGCCGGCGCACCCGACAGGCTGCAGAAGGCCATCGCTGCCACCCCTGGCGTGTCGTTCGCCGCTCCACCGCTGGTAAACCCAGCCAAAGACACGGCGATCATCATGGCCTACGCCGACTCGGCGCCGCAGGACGCCGCAACCGCAGACCTCGTCATGACGCTACGGCAGGACACGATCCCCACCGCTCTCCGTGGCACGAGCGCCGTCGCCTACGTCGGTGGTGGCACGGCCGCGTTTGACGATATCTCGGCACAGATCTTCTCGCGCATCCCCTGGTTCCTGCTGTTCGTCGTCGGCATCACGCTGCTGATCCTAACGATGGCGTTCCGCAGCATCGTGATCGCCCTCAAGGCTGCCATCACCACGATCCTCTCGTGCGCCGCAGCCTTCGGCATCCTCGTCGTGGTGTTCCAGCAGGGCCACGCGATGAGCCTGATTGGTCTCGACCGCACGGGGCCAATCGAATCGTTTCTGCCCGTGATCGTGTTCGCCCTCGTCTTCGGCCTGTCGATGGACTACGAGGTCTTCCTCGTCAGCCGCATCCGCGAGGCCTACGTTGGGGGTGACGCACCCCGCTTGGCGATCACGGATGGGGTGGCGGCAATCGGTCGCGTCATCATCGCGGCAGCAATCATCATGTCCGTCGTCTTCTTCGCCTTTCTGACGGGCGAAGACCGGACGATCAAGGAGTTCGGCCTCGCGCTCGGGCTCGCCATCGCGATCGACGCGTTCGTGATCCGCCTCACGCTGGTTCCCGCGTTCATGCATCTGCTCGACGCCAAGGCGTGGTACATCCCGCGCTGGGTCGACAAGGTGCTGCCGCGCCTCACGGTCGAAGCGCCCGAGGAGCAGTAGCGCGGCGGCGGCGTAGCGGGGGTTGGACTCTCGCTACGCCGCTGGCGCTCCCCAACGGTGCCGAGGTGCCTGCACAGCTGCCTCCCAGCAGAGCGAGTCCGCGAATGGCGCGCAGCGTGTTGACGGCACCACAGCAAGACGGGGGATGCGCGGTGCTCACCACCGTGGATGCCGTCAGCGCGACTCAGCCGAGCCCGCTCAGCGCGGCTCGGCGTGGGCCAGCGCCAACCACGACGCTCTACTTGAGGCCCTGACGCGCCTCTCGCACGAGCGCAACGCACTCGGGATAGATCACGGTGATCGCGGCGCGCAGCTGGGCCGCCTGCTCCTCAACCGTGCCCGAGGGAGCAATCCGTGCAATCGCCGCCGTCGTCATCTGGACGGCCAGATGGATGGCGTTGTCTGCGAAGGCCACGCTCTGGCTCTCCTGCGCCTGCTCGGCAAACTGCCGCATCGCATTCTGGAGCTCGTCGGGATCAAACATGCCGCCGCCGAAGCCAAAGGGATTCTCAGTCATAGTCGGACTCTACTTCTTCTCAGTCAGCCGTGCCGTCCAGATCCACGCCGGCTCGACCGGTGGCCCATCAGACACACCGAGCCGGTCGATCGTTCGAATGGTCTCCGTGGACGACGCATCAAGCACATGGCCGACGACTGCGTACAGCGGGTCGAGCATGGCGGCGCCCGACTCAGTGGAGACGATGAAGAACTGCGACCCCGCGGTGCCGGCCGGCTCGCTGCCAGCCTTGGCCATCGCCACATCGCCGTTGCGATACTTGTAGGTGCTGGGTGGGGCGGACTCCACGGTAAAGCCTGGGCCACCCGCGCCCGTGCCGAGTGGATCGCCGCCCTGAATCACAAAGCCCGGGACCACGCGGTGGAACGAGAGGCCATTGTAGAACCCGGCCCGCACCAGCGCAGCGAAGGCAGCGGTGGCATCGCCGCCGACCGTGGGGTCAAGCTCGATCACGAGTGGCCCACAGGAGGTCGTCATCGTCACGGTCCACGACCCCGTGCCGACGAGCGGCGACGGAGGCGCCTCGGCAAACGTCGGGCGGCTCGTGTTCGCTGGCGGAGCCGTGTGGTCGCAGCCGTCCTTACCGGGAATCAGCGTCGGCACAGTCGCCGTGGCCTCGGGAGGCGACGGGACGGCCGTCGTGGCGGCGTCGCCACCGGTAATGCCGCTGAGTCCACAGCCGCTCAAGACCACCGCAGCCAGGATTGGGAGCGCGAGCCGGCGCATTAGGCGCGCACCTCAGGGCCGGCGCTGAGGCAATAGGCAGCAAGCAGGGCCGCCGTGCCCTCAAGGTCGACGAGGTCGCAGACCTCTGCGGGCGAGTGCATGTGTCGCAGCGGGATGCCGATGAGCGCAGCCCGCAGGCCACGCACCGCGTCGAGCGCCCCGTCGACGTCGGTCGCCGTGGAGCCACCGCCGGCGAGCGCCTCAACGCCGTAGGGAATTCCGGCGGCCTCGGCCGCCTGGGTCAGGGCGGCCACTACGCCCTCATCGAGCCCGAGCCCCCGAGTTAGCACGGGTCCCTTGCCCAGCGCCTGTGGCCCCGTATCACCCTTGTTGATCATCGGTACGTCAGCAGCGTGGGTGACGTCGATGACGATCGCGACATCCGGCGCGACGTGATCCGTCACGAAGCGCGCCCCGTCCCCCAGCGTCTCCTCCAGAACGCAGGCGCTTGCGACCACCCGCACCTGTGGCGAGCCCGCAGCCACGCGGCGCAGCGCCTCCAGCGCGGCCCAGGCCCCAACGCGGTCGTCCAGCGCCCGCGAGGTGAGCCGACTGCCTGCCAAGAGCGTGGGCGCCGCACCGACGATCGCGTCGTCACCAATGCGCACGAGGGTGCGTGCATGCGCGCCGTCGGACGCACCGATGTCGATCCAGAGGTCCTTCATCAGAGTCCCTGAGGTCCGCTCGTCACCCTTCTGGAGATGGATCGGGACGCTACCGATCACGCCAGGCAGGTCGCCGTTGGCAGTACGCACGCTGACGGGCTGTCCAACCAGCACGCGCGGATCCCAGCCGCCAAGCCCGCGGATTCGCAGCACGCCCTCGTCCTCGATGTGCGTGACGATCAGCCCGATCTGGTCGATGTGGCCGAGCAGGAGAATCGTGGGAGCGTCGGCCGGACCGACGCTGGCCATCGCGCTGCCGAGGCGATCACGCTCGACCGTCGCGAAGTCACTTGCCATGCCTGCCCAGAGCTCGGCGGCCTCGCGCTCACGGCCTGACGGTCCGTGGGCGGCTAGCAGGCGGAACAGGCGGTCTCGTGCGGCGTCATCCATAACCCGGACGCTAGCATCCCCATATGAACGAGGCTCAGGATCCGGTGGGAAAGCCCCGCGTCGTCATCACCGGCCTCGGCATGCTCTCTCCCGTCGGCCTCGATACGCCGACGTCGTGGGCCAGCCTCCTCGCCGGCATCTCGGGCGTGGCGCCGATCACGCTGTTTGACCCGGCGCGGATCGATGCCACCGTCGCCGCCGAGCTGAAGGGCTTCGACCCGGAGTCCATCGTTGGCAAACGCGAGGCGCGCAAGCTCGATCGCTGCAGCGTCGCCGCGATCGCCGCTGCGCGTGAGGCGTGGGCGATGAGCGGCTGCACCGTGGACGACCCCGAGCGAGTGGGCGTCGTCATCGGCTCGGCCTTCGGCGGTGCCAGCACCATTCAGGCCGGCATGGGCGTGCTCCACGAGCGCGGGCCCGACCGCATTGGCCCCCACGTGCTCGGCGCCATGCTGGTTGATACGCCGGGCTTCCAGGTTGCGCACGACCTCGGCGTGATCGGGCCGAACTTCTCCGTCACCTCGGCCTGCGCTACCGGAGCCCACGCGGTTGGCATTGCGTCTGACCTCGTGCGCAGCGGTGACGTCGATCTGGTGCTGACGGGCGGCGTCGACACGCTGATCACCGAGTTCATCATGGGTGGCTTCTGCAACATGCGCGTGCTGGGGACGCCCCGCGAGGGTGGCGACCTCGCCTCCACCTCGCGGCCCTTCGACCTCTCGCGCAGCGGCTTCGTGCTCGGAGAGGGAGCGACGGTGATGGTGCTGGAGCGGCTCGAGCACGCAGTCGCTCGTGGTGCCAACGTGATTGCGGAGGTCGTGTCCTGGTCCGCGACCAACGACGCCTTCCACATCGCCGCACCACGGGAGGACTGCCTAGGCATCGAGCGGATGTTCGAGACGGTGCTGCGCAAGGGCGGGCTTGCGCCGTCGGATGTCGGCTACATCAATCCCCACGGGACCGGCACGCAGGCCAACGACCGGCTCGAGACCGCGACGATCCGCACCGTCTTCGGCGCACACGCAGATCGGCTTGCCGTCTCCTCCACGAAGTCAATGACGGGGCACCAGATGGGCGCCGCTGGTGCGTTCGAAATTGCCGTCACCGCCCTTGCCCTCAAGCACCGGCTGGTGCCGCCGACGATCAACCTCGTCGAGCCGGATCCCGCCTGCGACCTCGACTACGTGCCCGAAGGCGCCCGTGCCCTGCCCGACCTCGACGTCGCGGTCTCCTGCTCCATCGGGCTTGGCGGACACAACGGCGCCGTCGCCCTCAGACGCGTCTGAGGGCGGGTCAGTAGGCTCCGCGACCGCGGAGGATTGCCAGCGGCGTTCGCGCGATGATGGCGATGTCCATCCAGATCGACCACGATTCGAGGTAGAAGAAGTCGAGCCGCACGAGCGCGTCGAAGCCGAGGTTCGAGCGCCCGGAGACCTGCCAGAGCCCGGTGATGCCCGGCAGCACGCTGTACCGCCGTCGGTGCCACGGCTCGAGCAGGGCGTAGTCGCGCATTGGGAGCGGGCGTGGGCCGACGATGCTCATCTCGCCGCGGAGGACGTTCCAAAACTGGGGCAGCTCGTCGATGGAGAACCGCCGGATCACCCGCCCGACGGGTGTGATGCGCGGATCATTGCGAATCTTGAAGAGGGCGCCGTCTGCCTCGTTGAGCTCCTCCAGCTCGGCCTGTGCCTGCGCGGCGTTCGTGACCATGCTCCGCAGCTTGAGCATGGCGAAGCTCTGCTCGCCGAGGCCGACGCGCTCGTCGCGAAACAGGATCGGGCCGGGAGACGTCAGCCTGATCATCAGCATCGAGACGAGGATGATCGGGCTCAACGCCAGCAGGAGGCCGGCCGAGATCAGCAGGTCGAAGGCGCGTTTAACGACCCAGTCGATGCCTAGAATCGTCGGCGGCACGATGTCGAACAGCGGCACGGCGAGACCGGGCACGTAGTCGGCGTGGTGCGCCAGCAGGCCAGCGGCGGTCGGCACGACGCGGAGGCGGACGTGCGCGGCGCGGCAGAGCTCGAGCGCCCGCAGCAGCGTCTCGTCGTCGGGTGGTCGGGCCAGCACGACGTCATGCGGCTGCTGCTCAGCGATGGCATCCGCCAGGTGCTCGACACCCGCGACGTGGGCGATCGTGCGCAGCCCAGCGCCGGGGGCGGCCTCTCGCAGCGCCGCCTCGACGCTGCGGGCTGCCTCGCTCTCGCCGACCACGAGGACGCGCCGCTCAACGCCGATCAGGCGCGCGGTGGCGTTGACGAGCCACGAGAAGCCACCGCGTAGAAACGGCACCACCACGGCAGTCGTGATGAAGCTGTAGGGGAAGATCAGGTACGTGCTGAAGCGCTCGTTGTTCGTGGCGATCGAGAAGACCGCGACGACGATCACGAGGACGAAGAGACCCGAGACGAGCTGGGCGCCGCCAGGCCGCGTCTCGCGTGGCCGGTAGAGCCCGTTGCGGGCGAAGATCAAGACGGCGACGAGCAGCACGAACGGCAGCCAGTCGCGCTCGGCCGCCCACAGGAGCCGCCAGTCGACGACGCGGTCGTTCAAGGCCTCGCGCAGCACGAGGCCTGAGTAGATGCTGGCGGCAATGCCCGTCACGTCGATGCTGAGGAGAACGAGCACCTCCAGCGCCCGTCCGATCAGGTGGCGCAGGCTGTGGGTGGAGAAGCGCGTCTCAGCCCGCAGGTCCTGGACGTCTGCCGGCCCGGTCTGGCTGGGCGTGCGACCGCGTAGGTCAGGCGGGCTCGGGGGATCCACCCGGTGATTGTACAGCGCGCCACGTGGCGCCGTACGTCGCTGAGGCGCGATTAGGCGCCGACGACTCGACCGGTTAGCTCTGCCCGGCTGGACTGGTTTAGCAGCCGCGTGAGGCCCTCGCGCAGGTCGATCGTGGGCTCCCAGCCCAGCAGCTCGCGCGCGCGGGTGATGTCGGGGCGCCGCTGCTGCGGATCATTGACCGGCAGCGCCTCGAAGACGATCTCGCTCTTCGAGCCAGTCAGCTCGACCACCATGATCGCCAGCTCGAGCAGCGTGAACTCCTCAGGGTTGCCAATGTTGACGGGCTCGTGCTCTGACGAGAACGCGAGCGCCAGAATCCCGGTGACGAGGTCGTCGACGAAGCAGAAGGAGCGCGTCTGGGCGCCCGTGCCGAAGACGGTAATCGGCTTGTCCTCCAGGGCCTGGCGGATGAACGTTGGGATGGCGCGACCATCGAAGGCGCGCATGCGCGGCCCGTAGGTGTTGAAGATCCGCACGATCGCCGTGTCGACGCCCTGCTGTCGGTGGTACGCCATCGTCATCGCCTCGGCGTAGCGCTTGGCCTCGTCGTAGACGCCGCGCGGCCCAATTGGGTTGACGTTGCCCCAGTACGACTCGGGCTGCGGGTGGATCAGCGGATCGCCGTAGACCTCGCTGGTGGAGGCCGTCAGGAACCGGGCCCGCTTGGCCTTGGCGAGGCCCAGCGCGTTATGCGTGCCGTAGGAGCCGACCTTGAGGGTCTGCAGCGGGAGGCGCAGGTAGTCGATTGGGCTGGCCGGCGAGGCAAAGTGGAAGACGTGGTCGACCTCGCCCTCGATCTCGATGTGCTCGGTGACGTCGTGGTTGACGAACGTAAACGCGTCGTTGCGCAGGTGGGTGATGTTCGTCAGCGAGCCGGTATCAAGATTGTCGAGGCACCACACCCGGTGGCCAGCGTCAAGCAGACGCTCGCAGAGATGCGAGCCGAGGAACCCAGCACCACCTGTGACCACGGAGACCGGCATGCCGTGATGGTACTCCTACGGAGCGGAGGTCGGCTCCAACGGGTCGCTGTCAAGCGGTGAGCGCAGCGGCCGGACGACCGTCGACAGGACTGCGGCGAGCAGGCCCACGAGCAGCCCGAGCACGACGGCGATGAGGAGCGAGAACTGCTTCGACGTTGGCGCCACCTTGGCGCCGCGGGCCGGCGTGATGACTCGACCGGCCTCGACGTTATCGATGTAGTCAACCTGCGACTCGAGGCCGGGCAGCTGATCGCTGAGCAGCGCCTCGGTGTTCGAGTCGTACTGCAGCATCCCGAGCAGCGGCGTCGTTAGCGCGCTCTGCTCAGCCGGCGACAGCGCGCCG
>CAMDVX010000027.1 GCA_945877865.1 Bifidobacterium breve
TACGCGGCATTGACGTGTCGATCCCGCTCGGTCGCCTCGTCTCCGTGACCGGCGTCAGCGGGTCGGGAAAGTCAACGCTCGTCAACGACGTGATCCTGCGGGCGCTGCAGCAGCGCCTCAATCGCTCGCGCGCCCGCGCTGGGGCGCACGAGTCGATCGAGGGCATCGATCAGTTCGACAAGGTCATCGCCATCGACCAATCTCCGATCGGGCGCACGCCGCGCTCAAACGCGGCCACCTATACGGGTCTGTTCGACCACATCCGCCAGCTGTATGCGGGCACGCCCGACGCCAAGACACGTGGCTACAAGCAGGGGCGCTTCTCGTTCAACGTCAAGGGCGGTCGCTGCGAGACGTGCCGCGGCGATGGCACCCTCAAGATCGAAATGCACTTCCTCCCGGACGTCTACGTGCCGTGTGAGACGTGCGCTGGACGACGCTACAACCGGGAGACCCTCGAGGTGCGTTTCAAGGGCAAGTCGATCGCCGACGTCCTCGAGATGCCGATCGAGGAGGCCCTGACCTTCTTCTCGAAGATCCCGAAGCTCCGTCGCCGCCTCCAGACGCTCCATGACGTCGGGTTGGACTACGTGCGTCTCGGTCAGCCGGCGACGACGCTGTCGGGTGGTGAGGCGCAGCGCGTCAAGCTCGCCACGGAGCTGTCCAAGGTAGCCACTGGCAGCACGCTCTACGTGCTGGATGAGCCGACGACGGGGCTCCACATGGCCGACGTCGAGAAGCTCCTTGAGGTGCTGCAGCGCCTCGTTGAGGCGGGCAACACCGTGCTCGTGATCGAGCATAACCTCGACGTCATCAAGCAGTCCGACTGGTTGATCGACCTCGGGCCAGAGGGCGGCGACGCGGGTGGCGCGCTGCTTGCCGTCGGCACCCCGGAGGACGTTGCCCTCGTCGAGGCGTCGCATACCGGTCGGTTTCTCGCACCGCTGCTCAAGGCGGCGAACGCAAAGGCCTGAGGCAGTACCCTTCGGACATGCATCTCCGTGCCCAGACTCAGACGCCGACCACCACCGATACGGATCGTGCGATCTGGACCGAGGAGGAGATCGAGTCTTTTGAGGGGATCGATACGGGCGATGGCGAGTGGTTTGCGATCCGCACAGACCCGTGGCCCTGCCCGGCCTGTGGCGCCGTCTTTGAGTACGTCACCGGTGCGCACCTCGTGCTCGTGGCGCCGACCCGCGATGACCTGATTGAGATCGCTGCGCAGTGTCAGAAGATCGGCCGCAACGCGAAGATCATCCCCTACGACGACAAGCTGCCGGCCATCTCGATCTTTCAGTGGCGTGCGCTCGGCCGCCCGGTTCACGGCTTCCGCGAGGATCTGCGGGGCGGCAAGCCCTCCAAGTAAGCGGTACGACCACGTGCTGCGCTGCGCTCGCGCTCCGCAGTGCGGCGACGGACGGCGTGACGCGTGGGCTAGGGGCGTGCTGTGCCCGTTGTGACGGCGGCGACGACGCGACGGCAGAGGTCGGGGATCGCTGCCGGATCGTCGGTGTACTGCGAGGGCTTGAAGCAGATCGACGTGTAGCCCTCGGCCAGCTTGGCAGGGACGGACTCGAGCGCCTCGTCGAGATCGCCCGGCTGGTCGTCGGCCGGGAAGCGCGGTCGAATGCCGCCGATGAGCTCCAGCGACGCTGGCTCGCGACCGGCGGCCGTCATGGCGGAATGAATCGCTGCGAGCTCGTCCAGCGTCGGGGTACCGAACGGATGAAAACCGTGGCCATGCTCGACGAGACGACGCAGGATCGGTCCGTGCACGTGCTGGCCGCCGAACCACATCTGCGGCCCCTCAGGTCGCCAGCACTTGGGCTCAAGGTAGACGTCCTCGAAGGCAAAGAAGTCGCCATGGAACGAGGCGGGAGACTGGCTCCAGACGAGGCGCATGATCGCCAGCTGCTCATCAAGAATCTTGCCGCGCGAGCGGAAGGGTACGCCCATCGCCGCGTACTCCTCCTCAAGCCAGGAGACCGTCGGCTGCACGATCAGGCGTCCTTCGCTCAGCAGATCAAGCGCGGCCAGCTGCGTTGCCGTGTGGAGCGGATGGCGCAGCGGGTAGATGAGCGCCGAGAGCGCAATCCGGATCCGGGTGGTTCGCGCGGCGATCGCGCTGGCGAGAACCACGGAGTCGGGCCACGGCGTCCGCGGATCCTGGTTGCCTGGTGCCGCGTAGTCGCGTGGATTGGCCATGCGGCCGGAGGCACCGGCGGCAGGGGTCAGCAGGATGTGGTCCGACAGCATGACGGTCTCGACGCCCGCCTCCTCCGCAGCAACGGCCAGCTGAACGAGGGCGCGCAGATCGCGCCCGGACGTCAGCGTCCACTGCTCGAGCAACACGAGCACGACGCCGGGGGAGCGCATCGCCTAGTCCTCCGTGAGCTGGAGGGCACCCGTTGGGCAGCGCAGGCACGCCTGACGCAGCGTCTGCAGCTCTGACGCGGGCTGCACCGGTTCGAACCGCAGCACAAGGTCGTCATCAAGCTCGAGCAGATGCGGCGCGACGACGGAGCACTCGCCGCTGGCTTGGCAGCGCGAGGCGTCCCAGCTGAGGCTAGGCACCGCCGTGCTTCTCGATCAGCTCGATTCGATACCCGTCGGGATCACGGACGAAGCAGATTCGCGAGCCGCCCTCGCGGAGCGAGTACGGTGGCTTCTCCGGTGCGATGCCCCGCTCGCTGAGGCGGGCAAGGGTGCCATCGAGGTCCTCGACGTGGTACGCAATGTGCCCGTAGCCCGTGCCGATCTCGTACGGCTCCGTTCGACCGAAGTTGAACGTGAGCTCGAGCGGCGCCTGCTCCGATCCCTCCGGGGCGACGTAGCAGTTGATCGCCTCATCGCGGATCGGGTAGCGGCGGAGCTCCTTGAAGCCGAGGCCGTTGCAGTAGAAGTCGACGGCCTTGTCGAGGTCGAAGACGCGGTAGCAGACGTGGGCGTAATGCATGGGGAGAGCGTAGCGCCGGGCCGCCCCGTCAGCGTGCGGCCGCGGCCAAGCCGACCCGGAACGCGGCGAGCTCGTCGCCTGCGATCGCGTACGTATGGCGCACGGCGGGAAAGGACCGGCTCCGGACATCGTCTGCGAAGCGCACGATCGCATCGTGCGAAGCCTGATGAAGGTCTGCGTAACGCTCGACGAAGCGCGGGGAGGAGCCGTCGCCGATGCCGAGGAGGTCGTGCCAGACCAGCACCTGCCCATCGGTGGCGTTGCCAGCGCCAATGCCGATCGTCGGAATGGCGACCCGCTCGGTCACTGCTGCGGCGATCTCCGCTGGCACGCATTCGAGGACGAGGGCGAAGGCTCCGGCTGCCTCGACGGCGATCGCCTCCTCCACGAGACGGAGCGCGGCCGCGGCGGTACGGCCCTGCGCGCGGAAGCCACCGAGGGCGGTGGCGCTCTGCGGTGTCAGGCCAAGGTGGGCCATGACGGGGATGCCAGCGCCGGTGATCGCTCGGATGCGGTCAAGCGTCGGGCCTGCGCCCTCGACCTTGACGGCATCGGCGCCTGCCTCCTTGACGAACCGCCCTGCAGCGAAGATCGCATCGCGATCCGACGGTTGAAAGCTGAGAAACGGCAGATCGGCGACGATCAGCGGACAGCGAGCCGCCCGGGCGGCGCCGCGCGACGCGGCAGCGGTCAGCACGAGCATCTCGTCGACGGTAATCGGCATCGTCGAGGCATGGCCAAGCACGGTCATTGCTGCTGAGTCGCCGACGAGGATCACGTCCACGCCAGCCTCGGCAGCGGTGAAGCCGCTGGGAGCGTCGTAGGCGGTGATCATGACAATGGGCGCGCCGGCGTGCTTCTGGGCGAGCAGGTCGGGCAGTGCGACCTTGCCAAGCGCAGGGGTGGCAGGGGCAGACCGGCGGGGACGGGTGCTCACGAGGGCTCCTTCGGAAACGCTGATGCGAGGGCGGATCCCGGCTGCGCCGGGTCGAGCAGGATGTTGTCGATCAGCCGGGTCGTGCCGACGCGAGCGGCAACCAGCGCAACGCCGAGGCGGTCGGGCGTCCACGGCCCCAGCCGATCCGCTGCACGCAGCTCGAGGTACTCAACTGCCAGGCCCGCAAGGTGCTCACGCCCCACAGCCTCAAGGTGGGTGCCGTCCCGCTCGCCAGCGTGATGCGCGGCCGCGATGGCGGCAAGGCACGCCGGGAGGGCGAGCGCCCGGCTCCGCTCGTCGCTGCTGAGAAAGGCGTTGCGGGAGCTGAGCGCTAGTCCGTCAGCGTCACGGACGGTGGGGGCACCAACGACGTCAACGCCGAGCGCGAGGTCGACCGCGGTCTGACGCAGGACGACGAGCTGCTGATAGTCCTTGCGGCCGAAGATGGCACGTTGCGGTTGCACGAGCCCGTAGAGGCGTGTAACGACGGTAGCGACGCCGGCAAAGTGTCCTGGGCGCGTTCGTCCGCAGAGGTCCATGGCGATCGGCCCTGGATCCACCGTCGTGGCGAATCCAACGGGGTAGACGGTCTCAACGGTTGGGGCGAAGAGGATGTCCGCACCAGCCCGCTCGGCGAGCCGCGCATCAGCGGCGAGGTCACGGGGGTACCGGCCGAAGTCCTCGCCCGGTCCAAACTGGGACGGGTTGACGAACACGCTGACGACGACGGTGCCGCTTCCCGCGGCGGCCAGGCTGACGAGCGAGGCGTGGCCTGCATGCAGTGCCCCCATCGTTGGCACGAACGTGATCGGCCCCGTTGCTGCGCGCGCGACCTCCGCTGGCTCGTGGACGATGATCATGCGGAAGCCGCCACTGCCGGAGCGCACGCTGCGGCCGCGGCTGGATCGACCAGCGGCAGCGCAGCGGATGACAGCAGCCGGTAGACCTCAGCGAGCGCCGGGTCAAGGCGCGCCAGCGTCGCCCGGTGCTGCTCAATCGTCGTACGGTCCCCGCGAGCCAGCGGTCCGGTCGGAGCCGCTAATGGTCCGGCCGCGAGGGCATTCGCCACGGCGCGCTCGGCCAGAGGGCCAAGCAGCTCTGCAGCGTCTGGGCCCAGCCCCGCTCGCTCGAGCACGGCCAGGGCGGCAGCAAGCGGTGCTACCAGCAGGTTGGAGGCCAGCACGCAGGCGATGTGGGGAAGTGGACGCACCTCCTCGGGGACGTCGACGGGGCGCATGCCGAGGCGACAGGCGAGGTCCGCAGCCAGCGCTGCCAACTCCGCATCGCTCGCGGTGATGCCGGCTGCACACCCGAGCAGCTGAAGATCGCTGCGGTTGGGCTGAATCGTCTGCATCGGGTGCAGCACGAAGCGACGCGAGTGGGGGTGAAGCAGCGCGAGTGGAGCGGCCCCCGACAGCATGCCGACGGCTGGGCCGAGCGGCACCTCAGCCGCGACCGCTGCGATCACACGATCGGGCACGGCGAGTAGGACGACGTCGCACTCAAGGTCGTACGAGCGCGTGAGCACGCACGCAAGACCTGCGGCGGCAGCGTGCTGGGAGATGGCTGTCCCGGCTCGTCCGGGACCAATCACGGTGATCTTCACGGGTACCCCTCGCAGAGGATGGAGTCCTAGCCGACATCCTACCGAACGCGTGGGCAGGCGACGCGCTACCCTGTGGGAATGCCAATGTACGAATACGCCTGCGGCGACTGCGCTCACGAGTTCGAAGAGCTCGTTTCGCTGTCGGGCAGCACCCTAGTGGTCTGTCCCTCCTGCAGCTCAACGAGCGTGGACAAGCAGCTCTCCAAGTTTCAGCGCGTCCGCGTTGGTGCTGGCGGGGTCCCGTCCATGGCTGCCGCGCCCAGCATGGGCGGCGGCGGATGCTGCGGCGGTGGCTGCGGCTGCGGCAGCTGAGCCCGCTACGCATCCGCTATGAGGTCGCCGAGGGTGACGACCTCGCCTCGGTTGCGGTTCCCGTCTGCCATCGCCTGACGCGCGGCGACGTGGTGTTCCTCCATGGCGGTATCGGCGCTGGCAAGACCACGCTCGTGCAGGCGTGCGCTCGCGCGCTCGGCGTGGCAGAACCAGTGACCAGCCCCACGTTTGCGTTGGCGCATCGCTACGACGGCCCCGTACCGGTCGTGCACCTCGACCTCTATCGCCTTGCGGATCAGCCGACGCGGGACGTCGGCGAGCTGATTGACGCCATCGACGAGCACTCCATCGCTTTCGTCGAGTGGCCGGAGCTCGGTGGCAGCTGGCTGCCGCCTCCGGCAGCTGACGTTTGGATCGACGTCGACGACCGCGGCCGACGGCTGTTCACGGTGCAGCACAACGCCGCCGACAGCCCGCGAGCCGACGGCTAACGCGGACCTCCCGCTACGCCGGGGAGCCCGCTGACGGGCTCGGCATCGCCTGCGGTCAGTGGCGCTGGTTGGCCGCGGCTCGGAACGGCCCACGCCAGGTCAGTTGCCGAAGCGCGAGGAGGGTGTCGCTCTGCGAGCCGTGTGGATGGTCCTGTGGCGGACCTTCAGGTGCCGCGTGGGGCAGCTCCCCCGTGGTCTACCGTCGCTCCTCGCCGCCACTGCACCTCGGTTCATCAGCCACTGGTTGGTCAGCGCGAGAGCGCTGCTCCCCGGCTCGGTCGCGTTCACCAAGTGCAACGTCCCGTCGCCAGCGCCGAGAGCTGGTCATGTGCGCCGCGCGACCCGATGGCTTCAGCTTCGGGTCTGCGCGCGCCGAGAGAGCCGGCCAACGATCGACAGCTGGGCAACTCCCTGGCCACAATCAGCCCGACCCTGCAGCCTCAGCAGGTGGACTGAGACACGCGTTTTGGCCCGCTTCCAGGGGATTTCGCTCTGGCCCGGTCGATCCGCCGCCTGCTCCTGTTGCTTCGGCCGTTTGCAGATCTCGGCTCGTTCGCAACGAGCGCACGAAGCGACGGAGCAGCGGGGAGGGCTAGGCTCGAGCGTGCTCGCGCAGTGCCTCCACGCGTCGAGCTACGGCTCCGCAGCCTTTCCTCCGTGTGGCATTCCAAGCCCGGCGCCGGCCGCCGACCCTGCCGCAGCCAGTGCAGAGCGCCTGCGGGCGGCTCGCCAGCGCGCGTGCTGTTGAGGTTGCGTACTGGCCGCGGATCTGAGACGCTCGCGCGGATGCGGAGGCTCCGACCCATGGTGCTGATGCTGCTGCTGCTGCTTGCCCCAGCGGCCAGCGCGGCGGCCGCCTCAGCGCTGTCAACGCGTGCGCCAACCTGCACCATCACCGGAACCGGCCGAGCCGACCAGCTGGTTGGAACGCCGAGGAGGGACGTGATCTGCGGGCTCGGTGGCAGCGACGTGATTGACGGTCTGGGTGGTAATGATGTGCTCCTCGGCGGCAAGGGTAACGACTCGCTCCAGGGCGCAGGCGGTGACGATACGCTCGTTGGCGGTCCGGGAGCCGATCATCTCGATGGGGGAGCAGGCGTCAATCCCTGCTCGGGGGCAGCAGCACGCGCTTTCGGCGCGCGCGACACCTTCGTCTACGACAACTGCGAGGACGTGACGGCGCCGCAGGTCGCCGACCTCGAGATCTCGCCGGAGCACATCGACACGGCCGCGTCTGCGGTGACGGTGACGGTCACGCTGCGCATCACTGACGATCTCTCCGGGCTCGGCATCTCATCAGGGGCACCCTGCGACTTCAGCTTTCAGTCTCCGGGTCGAAAGCAGTTCGCGGGATATGGCGTCTGCTATCCGCTGATCGCTAACGCTGGTTTAGCTGCGGACGGTAACTGCCTCCACGTAGATCCGGCGACGACCCTCACAAGCCTGATCGGGGTATCTGCTGGCACAACCTTCTACTGGTCCGACGGAGCCACCTGCCTTTCGACGATCACGATCAAGCGCATCGAGGAGGATCGCGTGCTCGATGCGACGTGGACCGTCAGCGTTACGTTTCCGCGGTTTTCACAGCGAGGCACGTGGAGCTTTCAGCGCAACGCCAGCGACTCGTATGGTGCCCCCGCGGTGCGCGACAACGCAGCAAACGTGCGCGACTACTGGCCCGCAGGCGAGCCCTGGCCTGCTGTCCCGTTCGACGGGGCGCAGCTCACGCCCTTTCCAGGCGGGTTTCCTGACTCCGTGACGAATGGCTAAGGCCAGCACCAGAAGCGTCCTCGTCGCACGCTGGCGCGCCGCAGGCACGGCCGCTATCGCCATTGCGCTCTCGCTGGCGCTCGGACTTGCGTCGCAGGCGCAGGCGCAGGCGACCACACCGTCGGCAGCCTGCACGATCACCGGCACCAGCGGACGCGACGTGCTGCGTGGCACGTCCGGGCCGGACGTCATCTGTGGGCTTGGCGGGGCAGACCTCCTGGTTGGCTCGGGCGGCAGCGACATCCTGCGTGGCGGCGGCGGCGCCGACCGCCTGCTCGGCGGGTCGGGCGCCGACAGCCTGTTTGGTGGCGATGGCGCCGACAGCCTCGACGGTGGCAGCGGCCGCAACCTCTGCGTCGGCGGAAACGACGGTGATTTCTCCAGCGGTGACCGATTTGCTGCCGGTACCTGCGACGACGTCACCGCGCCCGTTGTCGTCAGCGTCGGCTTCTCTCAGACCGCCTTCAACACCTCGCGCGCTGGCGTGACGATCCACATCTCGCTGCGCCTCCGTGACGATATCGCCGGACTCGGCGAGGTGGCAGTCCCGTGCGAGCTCAGCTTCCAGCCCGTCGGCCAGGCTCAGGTCGCTGGCTACAACGCCTGCCCGAGCAGGCTGGAGTTCGGCCGACTGGCGCCGGAGGAGGGGCAGTTTCCGCCGCTCGATCTGACCACGCTGGCGGCGGGCACGATCATCTACCACGGGTCCCTCGCAGAGCTGTGCTCCGTGACGATCAACCGGATTGAGGCTGGGCGCATTCTCGACGCGACGTATGACATGCCGATCACCTTTCCACGCTTCGCCAAGCTCGGCACGTGGACGTGGAGCCGCGAGCGCAGCGGCTGGGGATCGCCGATCCTGACCGATGATGCCGGTAATCGGCGTGGCTACTGGCCTGCCGACGTGCCACCGCCTGCCCAGGTGATGGCTGGCGGAGTCGTTACGTTGCTCGCACCGTCCTTGGTCGTGCGACTGCGCAACGGCTGATCTGGCACCGGCTCACGGTGGCGCGAGCACGTGGGCCGTACGCCGCCACCGCCGCGGCGACCGCAGTCTGGCGCCTGCGCTTTCGGTTGCATCGGTATCCTCTAGACGAACGTCGAACCGCTCCAGGCTGGCGCCGTCGCGCCTCGCCACTAGGATCTCCCAGTGCCTCTTCTCGCCATCGACACCGCGTCCTCAACCGTCTCCGTCGGCCTCATCGTCGACGGCCGTGCGTACGAAGCGGAGCCGCTGGCCGACGCCTTCGCCGCCCAGCGCGTGCTCGCCTCGGTGGATGAGGTCCTCGTCGCCGCAGGGCTCGGCATCGCGGAGCTTGCGCGGATCATCGTTGGCCGCGGCCCCGGCTCATTCACCGGCCTGCGCATCGGCTTGGCCACGGCGCAAGGGCTGGGTGCGGGTACCGGAGCGACGGTCGTTGGCGTGAGCACGCTCGCTGCGCTGCTGGCGGCAGCGCCGGTGGGTGCGGTTGCGGTCGTTGATGCGCGTCGGGGCGAGGTCTTCGCCGAGGGGCCGAACGTCCCTCCTGGCTCCTACGCGCCTGCCGACCTGCTGTCGCTGCTGCCCGCGGAGTCACAGCTCGTGGGCGATGGCGCCGTGCGCTACGCGCCGTTGCTCACAGCCGCGGGCCACTGCGTTGCGCCGCCGACCTCCCGCCTGCACCGACCGTCTGTGGTCGGTCTCAGCCGAGCGGCAGAGCTGGACCCTGGGCCCCCGACGGCGCTCTACCTCCGCGCCCCCGATGCGGTGCCACGATGACGGTCAGCAACGACGGCGATGCGGCATTGACCGACGAGGCCCCAGTCCGGCTCCGGCGGCTCGGCCTGGGTGACCTGCCCGCGGTCGAGGCGATCGAGCGCCGCGCCTACAACACGCCGTGGTCGCGGCTCATGTTCTCGGGAGAGATCAGCCGACCGGGCTCCCGCTGCTACGGCGCCTTCGTTGGCCGTGCGCTCGCGGGCTATCTGATCGTCGCGCGCTACACCGACGCATGGCACATCATGAACGTTGCCGTTGACGAGCCTCAGCGACGGCGAGGCGTCGCCCGGACGCTGCTCGAGACGCTGCTTGGCGAGACGGATCAGGATGGAACGCGAGGGCACACGCTGGAGGTGCGCGTCTCCAACCACGGCGCGATCCGCCTCTACGAGAGCCTTGGCTTTCGGCCCGCGGGCATGCGGCGCGCCTACTACACCGATGACCGTGAGGACGCCCTCGTTATGTGGCGGGGCGAGGGTCCTGACGATACGCCGCTGATCCGATGATCCTTGCCATCGAGACGTCCTGCGACGAGACCTGCGCCGCTGTCGCCACGTCCGACGGGCGCTTGCTGAGCTCGATCGTTGCATCTCAGGTTGCAGATCACGCCGCGTTTGGCGGCGTGGTACCGGAGATCGCCTCGCGGCGGCATCTCGACCTCGTCGGCGCGGTCGTCGCCGAGGCGATCGCCGTTGCGGGCATCGCCGAGGCCAGCATCGCCCGCGTCGCTGTCACCGCTGGTCCCGGCCTGATCGGCGCCCTCCTGGTAGGAGTGAGCTTCGCCAAGGGATACGCCTATGCGCGGGGACTGCCGCTGATCGCGATCGACCACCTGCACGGGCACGTTGCCTCGCTGACGCTGGCGGAGGAGCCACCAGCGGGGGCGCACCTCGTGCTGCTGGCGTCGGGCGGCCATACGCTGCTGATCGACGTTGCTGCTGACGGGACCTGCACCACGATCGCACGCAGCATGGACGACGCCGCGGGGGAGGCCTTCGACAAGGGTGCACGGCTGCTGGGGCTTGGGTACCCCGGCGGCCCCGCGCTTGCCGAGCTCGCCACGCACGGTTCGACGGCCAGACGATCGTTCACCACGCCGCTGGCTGGACGGGACGACCTCGCCTTCTCGTTCTCTGGACTCAAGACCGCGCTCTCCCTGGCCGTGCAGCGCCTAGCGGCAGGCGACGAGCAGGGGCGAGCCGATCTCGCCGCGGCCTATCAGGAGGCGATCGTCGACCACCTCGTTGAGCGCGCATCGCTGGGGCTGCGGCAGACGGGGCGCTCAACGCTTGGTCTCGCCGGTGGCGTGGCGGCCAACGGTTGCCTGCGCGCCCGGCTCGAGACCGTGCCGGCTCGCCTCGTGCTCGCGCCGCTCGACGTGTGCGGCGACAACGCCGCAATGATCGCGATGGCTGCGCTTAATCGTCAGGCGCTCGACCGCGGCTCCTTCCTCAGGCTCGACGCCTACGCACGCAGCCCGCTCGGATGATCCGCATCGAGGTCTTCATGGCGACGGGCTGCCAGCTCTGCCCGCCGGCCATCGAGGCGGCCGCAGTGGCCTGCAGCGCCAGCTCGAAGCCGGTCGAGCTCGTCATCACTGACATCGACGGCGACGTGGCCTTGGAACACGGCTACCGCGAGCGCATCCCCGTCGTGGAGGTCGATGGTGGTGAGATTGCGCGGTTCTTCGTGACGAGCGAGGAGATCCTTGCGGCGCTTGAGCAGGCCCGTCCATGACACGCTGCGCCTGATGACGGAGCCGCACACTACGCTCACTTGTAACTATCCCCGTATGAGGAATCCTGCATGACGGAACGTCTCGGCGGTGGGGTCGCCGCACGGCTCGCCCACTACCTCCAAGTGCTAACGCAGGCGAAGAAGGCCGGGCGCAGCGCCATCACCTCGCACGAGATCAGCGAGTACACCCACGTGAACGCGACGCAGATTCGGCGGGACCTCTCGGGCTTCGGCACCTTTGGCAAGCGCGGAGTCGGCTACAGCGTCGAGGCGCTGATCGGCGAGATCAGCAAGATCCTGCGCACTGCTGGCCAGCACAACATCGTGCTGGTGGGCGCCGGACGGCTCGGCCTGGCGATCGCTGAGACCGATGTGTTCGCGGACCACGGCTTCTCGATCGTGGCCATCGTTGACTCCGACCCCGCCAAGCAGGGGCTACCGTGCGGGCCGATCACCGTGCAGAGCCCGGACGACCTTGCCCGGATCGTGGACGAGCAGCAGGTCATCGTCGGCGTGGTCGCGGTGCCAGCGAGCGCCGCGCAGTCCGTCGCCGACGACCTTGTGCGCAGCGGCGTGCGGATCGTGTTCAACTACTCCGGTGCGTTGATCGACGTCCCGGCGGACGTGACCGTCCACACCACGAGCCCAGCCGTGGAGCTGCTCTACGCTCTGTACTTCCACCTCGCCTGAGGCAGGCGAACCTAGGGCGTCGGCTCGGCCGCGAAGCCCGTGCCCGCGACATCAACCACGTACGTGCGTCCTGTCGGCGAATCGTCCTGCCGAAGACGGTTGAGTGCCAAGTCAACGTCGGCGCCGCTGACGAGCACGACGAGGTGCCGCTCGTCGTCCGCGTCAACGACGATGCGGTGCGGAATCACGGACAGCAACGCAGCAACGACGCCCGCTGGATCATCTGATGCGGTTCGCACGACGACCTGCTGTCCCACAGCGGGGGCTGGTGCACGCAGTCCGCCCGATTCGAACAGCGCGAGCACGCCGATCGCCGCGGCCAGCAGGATCGCGATGGGGAGCACGCGTACGAGGCGTCGGCGGGCCCGGCGCACCGGTGTGAGCGCAGGCTGCTGGAGCACGTCGTGCGGGATGGCCGCCGACGGGAGCCGGTCGATCTCATCCATGGCGAGCGAGAGCGAGGAGACGCGGCCACGGCACTCGCGGCACCCGTTGATGTGGCGACGAACGGCATCCGAGGAATCCGGGCCGAGCTCACCAATCATGTAGTCCAGCAGCAGGACCTCCGCAGGATGCTGATTGGCTGCGTCTTCCATGGTGGAGCAGGATAGCGCCGCGGCGGGGTTAGCGGATCGCCCCCGCTGCTACCGTTGCCGCAGCATGGGCGCGTCGGTTGAGGACTCTTATTCTGCGCTTGACGCAGCGCGTGGGCATTTCGCTGAGGCCACGGACTTTACGATCGGCATTGAGGAGGAGTTCCAGATCCTCGATCGCGACACCCTGCTGATGACGAACCGGTTCGAGGAGCTGCGTGACGCGTGTCAGGCTGGGGCGCTTGGCGAGCATGTCGCCGGCGAGCTGATTGCCTCCGAGATCGAAGTCAAGACGGGCCGAGGTGAGACCTTCAACGATGCGGCCCTGATGCTGATCGAACGACGCCGCGGTCTCGCAGAGGAGGCCGCCAAGCTCGGCCTGCTGGTCGGCGCGACGGGCACCCACCCGACCTCGCCGTGGCAGGACCAGCGCATCATCGATACCCCGCACTACCGCATCGTCGAGGGCACGCTGCGCTACATCGCGTGGCGCAACAACACCTTTGGGATGCACGTGCACGTCGGAATTCGTGGTGCGGATCGCGCGATGGCGGTTGCGAACGCGATGCGCGCCTACGTGCCAGAGCTGCTGGCGCTGTCGTGTACCTCGCCCTGGCTTGAGGGGCGCATCACGCACCTCCGCTCGACGCGGACGCAGATCTTCACGCGCATGTTCCCACGCTGTGGCATCCCGGACATCTTCGATGACTGGGACGACTACGACCGTTACGTGCGCTTTCTCTTGGCGACAGGATCGATTCGTGAGCACACAGAGATTTGGTGGACGGTGCGCCCGCATCAATCGTTCGGCACCATTGAGCTTCGTGCCTGCGATGCGCTGCCCGATCTGGGCGAGTCGATCGCGTTGGCAGCGTTTCAGACGGCTCTGACGGCTAGGGCCGCGCGGCTCTACGACGCCGGTGAGCTGCCGGCCCCGACGCGGGCCCGGGACCTTGAGGAGAACCTCTGGCGGGCGCTGCGCTGGGGCATGTCGCGTGACCTGATCGATCTCGATCGCCGCGTGGCGATCCCCGCTGCCGACCGCGTTCGTGCCCTGCTGGCCGACTGCGCGCCAGAGATCGAGGCGCTGGACCTCCAGCGCTGGCTGGCGCCGCTCGACGGCTTGATCGAGCACGGCGATCACGCGTCGCGGTGGAAGGCCCGCGTCGAAGCGGGTGAGAGCATGGAGTCCATCCATGCGGAGCAGGTTGCAATCACAATCGAGTCTGCCAGCCGGCTGGCAACGGAGGTGCGTTGAGATGGAGCAGGTCGATCCGACAGGGCCGGGAGGCTCCAACGAGCCACCGCAGGAGGTCGATCTCGCGCAGCTGCGCGTTGAGTCGATCATGCTTCAGGTGGCGTCTGAGCTGATGTCGATCGGTGCCGGGCACCTCGGCATGATTCCGGGCATGATCAACGGCGGCGATGCCGTCCAGGCGCGGCTGGCGATCGGTGGTGCCGACGCGCTGATGCGCGCATTCTTGACGGCGCTGCCGGAGGGGACGCAGCTACCGCCTCAGGTCCAGGAGCTCCGTCGCGCGTTGTCCGAGCTGCAGCTTGCCTACGTCGAGGCGGTTGGCGCACCGGTCGGCGATGAGGCGGGTGCCGCCTCGAGCCCGGCAGCAGCCCCGCCACCGTCGCGGCGCCCTGAGCCGCCCAAGCCGAAGCTGTGGACCCCCGGAGGGAGCTCGTGAGCCCACGAGCTGAGATCGGCGTCTTCGGCGGCTCCGGGTTCCAACACCTGCTCGATGGTGCTGAGCAGGTCCGGGTGGAGACGCCGTACGGTGATCCCTCGGACCTGATCTCGATCGCTGAGGTTGGTGGGCGGACGGTCGCGTTCCTGCCGCGGCATGGTCACGGCCATCGGCTGCCGCCGCATCAGATTCCCTACCGGGCAAACGTCTGGGCCATGCGAGAGCTGGGCGTGCGGCAGATCCTCGCACCGTGCGCCGCTGGCTCGTTGGATCCCAGCTTGCCGCCCGGTGCCATGGTCCTCGTCGATCAGTTCGTTGATCGCACGAGCAGCCGGGCACACACCTTTTACGATGGCCCCGGAGCCACGCACGTGGCAGGAGCAGACCCGTACTGCAGCGACCTGCGCGCCCTTCTGCTGCGCGTCGGACTGGAGCTCGGTCTGGACGTGCGCGCCGATGGCACGATGGTGGTGATTGAGGGTCCGCGCTTCTCGACGCGCGCGGAGTCGCGGTGGTTTCGGGCCATGGGCTGCCAGGTGGTCAACATGACGGGGTATCCTGAGGTCATGCTTGCTCGCGAGCTTCAGCTCTGCTACTCGACCATCGCACTGATCACCGACTACGACACCGGCATCGCAGACGACCCAGCGGTGGAGCCCGTGACGGCCGACCAGGTGCTGGCAGGGTTTGCCGCCAGCCTCGAGCAGCTTCGGACGCTGCTGCTGACGGCGATTGAGCAGATCGATGTCACCCGCACCGACGCGTGCAGCCGCTCCCTCGAAGGAGCTTCTCTCTAACAGGCGAAGGCTGCTGCAGATGCTTCCGATTGCTCTCCTCGCCACGGCCCTCTTTACGGCACCGCTGGCTGCCTCGCCGGTTGTGCCGGTCGTATCTCCCATCGTTGCGGTGCAGGCGGAGCCGGCGGCGTTCAATCCAACCGCAACGTTACGGGTCAACCAAACCACCATCACGGTTACGTCGGTCGTGGCCGGCACGCTAGCGCTCAGCGTCGCCAAGGCCGATGGCACGCCCATCAAGCAGCTGCTGCCGGCAACTGCCGTTACCGCGGGCAGCACGACGTCCGTCACGTGGGACGGTGCGCTGGTTGCCGATGGGCAGTACGGAATCCATGCGACGCTGACCGACGCTGCTGGCGTCGTGGCTGAGTCGATCGCTCCGGTGGCAGTCGATGCGCATGGACCACAGGTCACGCTGGCGCGACCGTTTCCCGTCGACGCGACGGGCGGGCCGGTGACCGTATCGATTCGTACAACCGGCCCGCTGCCGCTCAAGCGTCTTGACCTCACCGTCATCGACCAGACCGGTACCGACGTCGGCACGGTTCGCGTCCCGCTCGACGCAGTGCGTACGAGCGGGACCCTACGCTGGAACCTGCGGCTCAAGGGACGCAGCCTGCTGTCGGGCATCTACACCCTGCGTGCGGATGCCGTCGACGAGCTCGGGATAGCCGGCTCGTCCGGCACGCGGCTCCTACGGCTCCGACGTTCGACCAAGACACGCATCGTCTATTCGCTGCCTGAGGCCAAGCACATGATTGGGCTCTCCTTCGACGATTGTGGCAAGGCGTCGGCGTGGGACGGAATCCTCGACGCGTTGCGGACGGCCAAAGCCAAGACGACCTTCTTCTGCAACGGCGTCAACGTGCGGTCGTTTCCGCAGCAGGCGCGACGAACGGTCGCCGAGGGGCACACCATCGGGTCGCACACGTGGTCGCATCCTCAGCTGCCAACGCTGTCGCTCGCCGCGCAGGTTAGCCAGATCCAGGGCGACATCGACATCTGGTGGTCGGTTGCGAGAGCGTCGCCCGCGCCGTTCTTCCGGCCCCCGTACGGCCTGCACAACGCTACGACGCTGGCGGCCGCTAGCTCCCTCGGCTTCGCCTACACCATGCTCTGGAACGTCGATCCGTCGGATTACCTGCACCCCTCGCAGGCGGAGCTCGTTCGGCGCGTCGTCTCCCACGCCCGGGCTGGAGCGATCGTCGTCATGCACGTCGATCCAAACACCGTAGCCGCGCTGCCAGAGCTGATTCGCCAGCTGCGCGCGATCGGGCTAGAGCCCTCGTCGCTTGAGCAGCTGTTCGCTGGCGCAGCGCGCCTCATGCCGCGCGCACGCGG
>CAMDVX010000028.1 GCA_945877865.1 Bifidobacterium breve
GGCGGCACGGCCGCGACGCAGGACGTCTTCATTGAGCACGTCGGCCTACCGACGCTGGCCTGCATCCGCGAGGCGGTCGAGGCGCTGCAGGAGCTGGGCATGCACCGCGAGGTGCAGCTGATCGTCTCGGGTGGCATTCGCAACGGTGCGGATGTTGCCAAGGCGCTGGCGCTGGGCGCCGATGCCGTCTCGATCGGCGTGGCGGCAATGATTGCGCTCGGTGACAACGACCCGTCGCTCGCAGGCGAGTACGCCAAGCTCGGCTCAGCCGCAGGCTTCTACGACGACTGGCACGAGGGCAAGGATCCGTCGGGCATCTCCACGCAGGACCCAGAGCTCTCGAAGCGGCTCGACCCCGAGCTCGGTGGACGCCGGCTCAACAACTACCTCAGGACGATGACCCTCGAGACGCAGACGCTGGCGCGCGCAGCCGGTAAGAGCGACGTGCACAACCTCGAGCCCGAGGATCTCGTCGCCCTCACGATCGAGGCGGCAGCCATGGCTCGCGTGCCGCTGGCTGGCACGGACTGGATTCCTGGACAGTCGTCGCGCGACGGCTTCTAGCAGCAGGCTCGTGGCGGGGCGCGCCTCCGCCACGAGCCTAGCCCAGCCCGGCGACGGGCTGTGGTCGGGCCGCGCTTCCGCTGGCACCCTCCGAACGCTACGCTGACAGGCATGATCATCCTCTACGGCATCCCCGGCACGGCCACGACTGCTCCCCACATGGTCCTTGAGGAGCTTGGCGTTGCCTACGAGCTCGTGCTCGTGGAGCGTGACGACGACGGCGTATCGACCGGCCCGGCCGCCTTTCTCGCCGCCAGCCCGTTTGGCAAGGTCCCCGCGCTCAGCATCGACGGCCTCGTGCTGACGGAGTCGGCGGCGTGCTGCCTGCAGCTTGCAGATGCGCATCCTGAAGCGGGTCTCTTGCCGCCCGTCGGCTCGTCTGAGCGCGCGCTGGCGATGCGCTGGCTGATGACGCTGACCAACACGGTGCAGCCGGCCTACCTGCGCTTCTTTTACAGCGAGCGGTACACGACGGAGCCAGCGGGTGTCGCAGCGGTCAAGGCCGCAGCGATTGCAGAGCTGACCGAGCTGCGTGACCACATTGGCAAGGAGCTCGGTGCGGGTCCGTTTCTCCAAGGCGACCGCTTCACGATCGCGGATGTCTACCTCGCGATGCTGTCGTCGTGGAGCACGGACATGGCTGAGGCTGCGGGCTGGTGGCTGGTTCCGAGCATCGCGGCCCACTATGACGCGGTGCTCTCGCGTCCAGGCAGCCGCCGGGCCGTTGAGGCCGAGGGTGGATCGCTGTCCACTGCCGGCTGAGGATCAGGACGCTGCGCCCTCCCGTCGTGCGGCTCTGCGTAATCGGAGCGGATCGCTGATGAGCACCGCTGCTCGGCTGCGGCTGGCACGGATCAATCAGGTTCCGGTGGTGGCCCGTGAGGCCGTGCTGGCGGCCGTGCTCTGCCTCGCTGGCGCCGTCCTGCTGAAGGCGCTCACGCCGCTGCCGGATGACGCCTCGGCCCACCTCTACCGGGCGCTGCTCGTGCAGCGCGAGGCCGTGCTGTGGGACAACTTCTGGTACGGCGGCGACTATCCGCTGCTGTCGTACTCGCTGCTCGCCTACCTTCCGCAGCAGGTCGTCGGGCCCGTCACCCTCGGCCTGCTCGCCGTCGTCGGCTCGGCAGCAACCTTCGCCGTGCTCGTGGTTCAGCGCTGGGGCACGGGGGCCGCTTGGGGCTCCCGGGCGTTTGCGCTGCTGGCGCTCGGCCCGCTCTTCACTGGCGGCTACGCCTACGCGGTCGGCGCCGCTGCCCTGCTCGCCTGCCTGCTGGCGCTGCAGAACCACCGTGTTGTCATCGGCGCCGTGCTCGGTGCGGTAACGCTTGGCCTGAGCCCGCTGGCGTTCCTCTTCCTTGGCCTGATCCTCGTTGCCGTGTGGCTCGAGCACCGACGCCTAGATCCGCGCACGCTCGTCGTGGCCGTCTGGCTTGGTGCCCTCGTGGCGGTCCAGCTGGTGATCGGCTGGCTGTTCCCGTCCGACGGCATCTACCCCTTTCTGGTCGGCCACCTCATCGCGATCCTCGTCGTCTCTGTGCTCGGCGTAGCCGTCGCCCGTCGCCACCCCGAGGCACACCTGATCATGTGGCTGATGATCGCTTGGGCCGCCGGTTCGCTCTTGCTGTTTGCAATTCCGACGCCGATCGGCGACAACCTGGCGCGGCTGCGCTACTTCGGCTTCCCGATCATGCTGGTGGCGGCGGGCCTCGTCGGCTGGCGCCCGAAGGCGCTGATCGTCGTGGCGCTGGCGGCGTCGTTCGGCTACGGCGCCATTCCCGATCTCGTTGATGCCGTCACCCGGACGGACTCGCGGCCAACCCAGCCCACGTTCTGGGCGCCGGCCGTACGGTTTCTGAGGCAGCACCAGACGCCGGACTATCGGGTCGAGGTGGTGCAGACCGCAGGTCGCTGGGAGGCGTACTGGATCCCGGAGGCGGGGTTCCCGCTCGTGCGCGGCTGGTATCGGCAGATGGATCTCGCCGAGAACCCCCTGCTCTACGAGCAGGTCATCACCGCTCAGGAGTATGAGGCTTGGCTGCGCTCGCGGGCGGTTCGCTACGTGCTGCTGCCGAGCACGGCGCTCGATTCTGAAGGGGCCACCGCGGAGGCCGATCTGCTGCGGTCCGGTCGGTCTGGCCTGCGCCTCGTCGAGCGCAGCGGGGCGTGGACGTTCTACGAGCTGCCTGATCCGTCGCCGCTGATGACAGGGCCGGGCACCGCCCGGATCACCGCTCAGGGGCACGATGCGCTGTCGGGCACCGTCTCCGCGGCCGGGCTCTACCAGCTGCGGGTGCGGTGGATGCCGTACTGGACGCTGCAGGGCGCGGTCGACTGCGTCGCCCCTGATGCCGGTGGCCAGACCGTCGTCCGTGCGAGCGGTCCGGGCGCGTTTACGCTCGCGGCGGGGCAGCGAGCCGAGCTGTTCGTTGAGCGAATCTTCGCGCCGCCGGCCGGCGGGTCCTGCTGAGCCTGCCAGCCGCGCGGCGGCCGACCGTCCTCAGCGGCGGGGTACGCCGCAGATCGGGATCAGCGCCTGCCACTCCGGGATCTCCACGCACGCCTCAGCCCAGGCGCGCAGCCGCGGCGTCTGCGCCGTGTCGACGGGGGCGTGCAGCAGGCGATGGAGGACGGGCGTCGCCGCGATGTCGGCGATGGTCATGCGCCCCTGGCGCGCCCACGGGCCACCTGCATCGAGCACCTGCATGGCCTGGTTCAGCTTCGGCACGGCTTTGTCGAACAGCGCTTGCACGTCGGCCGCCGGAGCGGCCTCCTTGGCGTACATGCCGCGGCCGAGCACGATTCCATAGCTTGCAGCCTCGTACGTGAAGCAGGCCGGGCGCACGACGAGCGCCCAGAGGTCGAGCACCCAGTCGATCGCCGCCCTCGCCTGCGGATCGCGCGGGTAGAGGTCGTCGCGGCCCTCGCGATCGGCGAGGTAGCGCAAAATCGTGTTCGACTCGGCCAGCTGGAAGCCCCCGTCGCTGAGCGCCGGAATGCCACCCAGCGGGTTGACCGCGAGGTGCCAGTCGGGGCGCTCGGTCGCGAACGGAACCTCACGGAGCGTGTACTCAGCACCGACGATGTCCAGCATGAGCCGCGCCTTCTGGGCATTCGACGACAGCGGGTGGTCGTGCAGCACGAGGGTCATGCGGAGTCTCCAGCGGTGAAGGATTGGGGGAGCCCGCGCACGAGCGCGGAGATGGCCTTGAACTGCGGGTGGTCTGCCGAGGCCATCAGCTCGAACAACGCGAGCTCGACGCCGCTCGGCGCCATCCCGGCTGCCCGCATGCGGCGGACCCCGATCTCGCGGCTGGACGAGGTCCGGCTGGCGATCGCGTCGAGCGCGACGTGGGCCTCTCGGCCACCGCGCAGCACGTCGGCCACGGACTGCTGGACGCAGACGTGCGCCTCGAGGCCGCAGACGATGATCTGGTCGCGCCCGTACTGCTCAAGCTGCGCAAGGGTCTCAGGCGCACCGAGCGACGAGAACGCGCGCTTCTCGATTGGCGTGATCCCTGCGAGGCCTTCGGAAAGCTCGGCGATCGTGTGCCCGAGGCCCTGCGGATATTGCTCGGTGACGATGATCGGCACGTCGAGCGCGACGCAGCCTCGAACGAGGGCGTCGACGTGGGCGATGAACGGCTGCCAGCCGTCGATGTGCGGTCGAAACTTCTCCTGCACGTCGACGACGAGCAGGAGGGCGCGGTCGGGCTCGAGGCGATCGGGGACGGGACGCATGAGAGAACCCTAGCGACTCGCGCCAGCCGGGACCTGCCGGCCGGCCTGATCGTCATGCCTCTGGCCGCTGGCACGCGGGGCCGCTTGTGTGAGCGGCTCGCGCCCTGCGCTCGGCGCTGGTGACCGCAGGCCCGATGAGTACGCTTCTCGCGAGGGTCGACGTTAGGTCGATTCCTCACAAGCTCTTAGGAGGATGGATGTCGACTGCGCTGCCGGGAATGCCCCCGGAACTCAAAGAGGCTCTCGGTAAGAGCTGGAAGCTCCTGCTGGCCGGCGGAGTTGCGTCGGTGATCCTCGGAGCGATCGCGATCATTCTGCCGCCGCTCGCCTCGGTGACGATGACCTACCTCGTCGGCATCCTGCTGCTGCTCGGCGCCGTCGGGTACGTCACGGAGGCGATCTCCCGCGGCTCCACGCAGCATCGCATCTGGAGCCTGATTCTCGCCGTCCTGTACGTGATCGGGGGCGTCTGGTTGATCGTCAACCCGGTCAAGGGCACCGTCACCCTGACGATCGCCCTGGTGGTGTTCTTCCTCGTGGTCGGAGCCTTCCGCATCGCCATTGGGTTCGCAGGTCGTGGCCAAGGCCTTCCGAACGCGGGCTGGACGATCGTCAGCGGGGCTCTCTCCGTCGTCATCGCGGTCCTCGTCTGGGGCGAGCTGCCGTCCTCGGCGGCGTGGGCGATTGGCCTGCTGGTTGGCATCGAGCTGCTGTTCAGCGGCCTTGCGCTGATCGTGACGGCGCTGGCCGGCAAGCAGATCGCCGAGGGCGGGCCCGCCGCGTAGCGCACCGTTGCGGTGGCAGGCCGAGCGCGTGCCATGCAGAGCGGGCTGCTGCCGCGGACAGGCGTCTGCGGTGGCAGCCCTTGCTCGCTGTGCGGAGGCGCGGTGGTCTGATCGGCGACCAACGCCGTAAGGTGTAGCCGCGGGCGTGCGACGTAGGCTTCGTAGGACTACCGTCCGCTCCCCTAATCATGCCCCGACGCTTCATCCACGCAGCCGACCTCCACCTCGACAGCCCATTTCAGGGCGTTGGCTCGCTGCGGGCTGGGCTGGACGAGCTGCTCCGCGACGCATCCCTCGTCGCGTGGGATGCGCTGATCGAGCTGTGCCTCGCGGAGAGCGCCGAGTTCCTGGTGATTGCCGGCGACCTGTTCGATTCGACGAACCGGACGACGCGCTTCGAGTTTCGCGTGCGTGAGGGCGCGCGTCGGCTCGTTGAGCGCGGCGTCCGCGTCTTCGTCGTCCACGGTAACCACGATCCCCTCACCGCTCGCTCCCCGCTGGAAGGCATCGAGGGCGTCACGGTCTTCGGCAGCGACGCCCCGGAGGCGGTCACCTTCGATCCTGACGGGCGCGGGCCGGTCACCGTTCACGGCATCTCCTTTGGCAGGGCCGCCGTGGAGGACAACCTCGCGACGCGCTTCGTCCGGGGCGAAGCCGCCGGACTCCACGTGGGCGTGCTCCACTGCTCCGTCGGTGAGCAGGTCGGCCATAGCAACTACGCACCGTGCCTCGTCGGCGATCTCACGGCCGTCGGTCTCGACTACTGGGCGCTTGGCCACATTCACGCCCACGCGGACGTGCACCAAACGCCTCCGATCGTCTACGCGGGCGCGCTGCAGGGCCGCTCACCAAAGCCGTCCGACCGCGGCCCCCACGGTGCCGTCGTCGTGGAGTTCGAGGGAGATCGCGTGACGAGCTGGCGGCTCAGCCCCATCGACGTCATCCGGTTTGACGCCATCGACGTGCCGATCGACGGCCTCGCGACCGAGGCCGCTGTTGAGGAGCGGCTGCTCGCGGCGGCGGACGCCGTGCTGGCGGATGCGGGCGATGCCTACGTGCTGCTGCGTGCGCGGCTGACGGGCAGCGGCCCGCTGCATGCCACGGTGGCGGCAGACGACTTCGCGGCTGGGCTGTGTGAGGGGCTCCGCGAGGCGGCCGCTGCCCGCCTCATCTGGGAGCGGATCGTCAGCGCTACGCGGCCGGAGATCGACCTTGATGAGGTGCGCGGCAGCGCGGGCTTCGCGGGCGACCTCCTGCGCTCGTTCGACGCGCTAGAGGCGAACCCCACGCTGCTCGCACAGCAGCTGGAAGAGCTAGAGCAGGCGCTCCCCGACCGCGCGTCTGCCCGAGGGCTCGCCGAGGAGGAGCCCGTTGAGCGCCTTCGTCGCGCTCGAGATCTTGCGCTCGCGGCGCTCTTTCGGCACGAGGGGGCGCAGTGAGGATCGCTCGCTTAGAGGCGCGCGCATTTGGTGCGCTCGATCCGGCGCCGCTGGAGCTTCCTGACGGTCTGGTGGTCCTCCTCGGGCCCAATGAGGCCGGCAAGAGCACGCGGATGGACCTGCTCCGCTACGTGTTGTTTGGACAGGGCGCGCTTGGTGAGCCAAAGCGTGAGCCCCGCGGCGGAGGCTCGCGGTCTGGGTCGGTTGATCTGGTCGCGGCCGATGGACGACGGCTGCGGGTGGCACGCACGCAGGGGCGCCCGCTGCAGGTGCTCGACGAGGCCGGTGAGCCCGTCGGTGAAGTGCGGCTCGACGAGCTGCTGGGTGACACGCGCGGCGAGATCTTTCGCACGGTGCAGACGTTCGACAGCGACTCGCTCGCGTCGTCGAGGCTGCTGAAGAACGACGACGTTCGCTCCAACCTCCTGATGTCGGCCCTGCTTGGCTCTGGTGAAGGCGCCACCGAGGCCGTGCGCGAGCTCGCTGGGCGGGCAGAAGCCATCTACCTGCCGGGTGGAACGAGCGAGGCGCGGCCCTACACGAACCGCGTTCGCCTGCTGCGGAGCGCGCGCGAGCAGCGCACCGAGACGATCCGCGAGCGCGTCACCTTCGATCAGCTCCGAGCGCTCGAGGACGAGGCCGAGGCGGCGCTCGCTGCCGCCCGTGTGGCAGAGCGGGCGGCCCGTGAGCAGGCTGCGGCTAGCGAGCGCCTGCTTGCCGTCCGCGAGGCAGTTGAGTTGCTCGCCGAGCTTCAGCAGGCGGCGCCGGCCGCGGGACCGACCGTGGTCCCCGCGCTCGTCGCCTCTGCCCAGGCTCTGCGCGCCCGGGTCGAGGTTGCGCGAACGGCGCTTGGCCGCCACCAGCGGGCTGCTGAGGCCGTGCGGACTGCCACTGAGGCAGAGGTCGCTGCGCGCGGGCTGCTTGGCCTGTCGGCCGGCACCCTTGACCTCGGGGCGGAGGGGCGGCTGACGGCTGCGGCTGGTGAGGTGCGCACGGCGATGGCGACCGAGGCCGCGGCGCGTCAGGCGGTGGCAGAGGCCGAGGGTGGGCTCGATGCTGCGGCACTGCTCGCAACGCCCGGGGAGCCGGGGCGGCTCAGCCTGCGGACCGCGGTGCTGATCTGCGGCGGCATTGCCTCGGCTGGGGTCCTGCTCGCGGTGGCGGGCGTGATCGTCGGCGTCCCACTCCTCGGACTCGTCGGCGTGGTCGTGATCGCGCTGGGCCTGCTCGTGCCGCGCTCCGTCCTCTCTCGCGCCGGCGCTAGCGCTGTCGCCACGAGCAGCTTCGACGCCATGCTCGCCCGTCGTCGCGCGCAGCTGGCCGATGCCGAGACAGCACGCGTCGCGGCGGAGCAGGGCTGGAGCGACACCGTTGCTGCGCTTGGGCTCACCGCTGGGCTGGCTCCAGCGCAGCTGGAACGCATCCAGAGCACGCTGCGGGAGCTGGTGACGGTAGTCGCCGCGCTGCAGCGTGCCCGCGAGGACGCCGCCGAGGAGGAGCGTGTGGTCGCCAGCTTCGTCGCGGCTGGACAGCAGCTCATCGAGGCGCTTGGCAGCGCGGTGCCGACCGAGCCACAGGCGCTCCTCGCCGCCGTCGAGCAGGCCATCGGCGAGCTGGATCAGGCCGTGGCCGCAGCGGCCGCGCACCGGGAGGCCATGGCCGAGCATCGGGCGCATCTGGCTGGTGCCCAGGCTGACGTCGACCGCCTGACGGGCCATGAGCCTGCGCTGGTCGAGCAGGCCACTGCGGCTGAGATCGATCAGCTGACGGCAGAGCTCGCGCTGGTTCAGGGCGAGCTGCACGAGCAGGCTGCCCAGATTGAGGAGGCGATCGAGCGGCGGACGACGGCGCGCGATGCCCGGCATGCGGCGCAGGAATCCGCTGACGTTGCGGGTGCCGAGCTGGCGGTGCAGATGGCCACCGAGGACGTGCGCTCGGCAGCCGATCGCTGGCTGACGCTGGCGCTCGCCAGCGCGGTGACGACTGCGGCGCGTGACCGCTACGTGGAGGCGCGTCAGCCCGCGGTGCTGCAGGCGGCCGGGGCGCGCATCAGCCAGGCCACCGACGGCAAGTGGGTTGACATCAGGATCCCCGACGGCGACGAGGAGGGCAGCTTTCCCGTCGCCGTCGCTGGCGATGGCGAGCGGCTGTCGTTTGCCGAGCTGTCAAAGGGCGCCGCTGCGCTCGTGTACCTCTGCCTGCGGATCGGCCTCGTCGGCGCGTTTGACGAGCGGGTCAGCGAGCCGCTGCCCGTGCTGATGGACGACGTGCTCACCCACCTCGACGACGAGCGGATGGCGGGCGCTGCGGCCGCGATCGGCGAGCTCGCCGTGGGTCGCCAGGTCCTCTACTTCACCTGCCATGGCTCGCACGTGACGGCCCTGCAGGCAGCGGTGCCAGACCTGACGGTGCTGCGGCTCGATCGGCTCTGAGCGCACGCCTGCACCGCTGAGACCTCTGGTACGGTCCTTTCAGCAGACGACGTCGTCCCCAGGGCGTCTTCCCGCGGCTAGCTTCAAGGTCGAAACGAAACAGGTGGGTCTAGTGCAGGCGAAGGCACCGTGGTTCTCTCGACTGCTGCTGGTCGTCGGCTTGACGCTCGCCGCCGTGGCGGCGCTGCCCGCTGGCTCTGGCGCGGTCGCCACGACCTCAAACACGACGTCGACGCAGGTTGACGACACCGCGCCGTCGGTGCAGCTCTGGTTCAAGAACCCGCTCGGGCGGAAGACGGGTAGCACGCCGACGGGCGAGCCCGTCAAGGACAAGCCCGTCATTCGCGTTGGCCAAGGCCGTGAAGGCGTCGTGCCGCTCGGCCTCCGACTGCAGGGCAGCACGCAGGATCAGGGCGAGGTCGTCGTCACGGTCGGGCTCCCGGTCGGGCTCTCGTACGTCCGCAGCGAGACCTCGGTCCATGCCGCCGTTGATCTGTCGCGTCAGTTCGTCTGCACGCAGGCCGGCACGACGGTGACGTGTCGGCTCCGCACGGCTGCTGATCCGACGGTGCCCGCTCGCATCCTGACGGATGAGTCGATGAACCTGTATCTCATCGTGCGCGCGGCCGACGGGCTGATCCCCGTCAACACGGACACTGCCGCTGCTGCAGCGACCGCGGATGAGCCGCTTCCGCTGGGTGACATCACGGCGGCGGTGACGGTGCCGTCGGTGGACGGAGAGCTTGCTGCGACGGTTGAGACGCAGGCGCAGGCCATCAGCGGCTTCGTGCCACCGCAAATGGTCGCCGCGATTGACAATCTTGACTTTCAGGCGACTCCCCGCACCTTCACGCTCGTGGCTCGCAACCTCGGCGGCACGCCAGCGACGACGGCCGGCGGAGTGCACGCCATGACGCTGGGGATGATCCTGCCGAAGTCGGCCGCGGGCATTCAGGTCAGGCTCTGGGGCGACGGCTGGACCTGCCACCGCGACTCAGCCCAGATCTTCCGCTGCACCTCGGATCGCCCCGTCGCAGTTGGAGCGCGGACGGCGGATCTCAAGGTCGCGTGGCAGCCGCTCTTCACGCGGCGGCAGCTGGTGCGTGGCCGGGAGCTGACCTGGCGAATTAGCGGCACCGCCGGCTGGAGCACGTTCTCGCTCTTGAACGGTAAGCGTGTGCCAAAGTCGGGGACCAACTGCTTCTCGGAGCCGATCCGCTGGACCGTTGACATGCTCAATCCGGCCACTCTCGCTGCCACGGTCTCAACGCCGAAGGGCGTCGCCGTCATGCCGGGCACGACCCGCACGATGCAGGTTGGCCTTGCCAACGTCGGCGGTGCATCGGCAGAGACCACCGGGATTCGCCTGCGCGTGCCGGCGGGGCTGACGGTCTCCACCAAGACGCCGAGGTGGCGGTGCAGCGGCGAGGGCGTGACACGCTGCGTGTATACGCCAGGCACGATCGCCTCTGGTGCTCGCGCACTGCTTGATCTGGATGTCGCGGCACCGCTGTCGGCGGAGCCCCGGCAGTCGACGCTGACGGTCACGCCGCTCGCCTCAAATGACTATCGTTCGCGCGGGGCGACGGTGCCGTTGATCGTTGAGAAGCTTGGCGACCCCCAGGTGACGCCGGTGCTGCAGTACAAGCGCTCTGGTCAGACGTGGACCACGTGGGTCGATGGCGGCGCGACTGCCGTGCAGGTTGGGCAGGCGCTCGAGTATCGCGCGCAGCTCATCAATCGTGGCAGCACGCCGGTGCCCGCCGGCGCTGTGGTGCGGGTCACGCAGACCATTGGAGCCGGACTGACGCTGGTCTCGACGGTGCCAAGCGGTGCCGGGTCCTGCGCCGCGGGCAAGCAGGTGTCGTGCACGCTCACCACGAGCGCGGAGGTGGCGCCAGGGTCCCTCGTCGGGACGGTGACGGTCACCGTCAGGCCATCGCGGGAGGCGAAGCTCGCCGGCCTCGGTCCACTGACCGCGAGCCTGCAAGGGACGCTCGGTAACGAGCAGGTCCCGGTCCGTCTGCGCGTGACGCAATCGACGCGGACGATCCGCGTCTCCACCCGCCTCGTCGTCGTCCCCGACGTTGGAGGCACCGGTCGGCTCGAGCTCGCAGCGGCGAACCTGCAGCGCACGAGCGCCATTCGCGACCTGACGATCGCAACGACGCTGCCGGCTGGCCTTGCGCTGACGACCGCACCGGCGGCTCCTTGGGACTGCTCTCAGCGCGCGCGCGTGCTGACGTGTCGGTACGTGCGCGACCTCAACCCCCGCACGCAGTCGACGACTGCGCGGCTAGTCGTGACGGCTGGGCCTAAGGCGACGCGTCTGCTTGGTGACCACGTGCTCGCTTGGCGTGCCGTCGCTCGGCTCCGCTCGGCGGGCACGATCGTCACGGGCCGTGCAAACCTCAAGGTCCCGGTCCGTGGGGCGATCGCGATCGCTGCAGAGGCGCAGCCTGCCACGCTGGCGGCGACGGCGAATCGGCGGGCGCTCCGCTCTGTCGTGCTCAACGGCAGCAACAGCGCCGGCAACGGTGTCTCGCTCGACTACCGCTGGGTTCAGCGCTGCACGACGGTGGCTGATGTCGCGGCCTACGGTGCCTGCCCCGGGGGGCGACCGGTTCGCGCCGTGCGAATTGACAGCGCAGGCGCTGCGACGGCACGCGCCATGATCCCGGCGGTTACGACGCGCACGCGATTCGTGTTCCAGCTGACCATCAGCGATGGCAGCGCAACGAAGCAGCGGGTCGTCACGGTCAATGCCGCCGCCCCTCAGGTGCTGGCGCGCCACACGCAGCGCCTGACCGGCGGCGTGTCGGCGGAGACCGCCGCCCAGCGGAAGGCGGCGCGGGCGCGACAGCGCGCAGCCGAGCGCGCGCGGGCGCAGGCCAGCGCTAGGAGCGCCGCCTCCGGGCTCGCAGCGCAGCGGTCGGGTGCGGCCGAGGCGGCGGCAACGGTTGCGAATGGGCCGCGCATCCGCCTTGGCGGCCGCGCGCTGGTGTCGGCGTCTGCCTCGCAGACCGTGCAGCTGACGATCGTTGCGCGCGCCGGGAGCGGTGCGCGCACGATCGCCTGGAGGCAGATCGCTGGGCCGACCACGGAGCTCCGCCAGGCCGGGTCGGCGACGGCGACGGCCGTCATGCCTGCGGAACGGGCGACCGTGGTGTACCGCGTTCAGGTGACGGACGCGAAGGGTCAGCGCCGCTCGGCGCAGGTGACCGTCGCGGTGGCCGCGGCGGCGCCAAGCAGAGCGACGACGCCACAGTACTGCTCGGTCGTGCAGTTGGCGGGCGCCGGTGTTGACACGCCGCTCGCGCTCGGCTCCGCCGCCAGCGTGACGTTTGGGCGCATCAGCACGCCGCCGCCTGCGATCGTCAGCGCCTGCAGCCCACGCGGTTCGAAGGCGGCCGCTACCGGGCGACAGTCCGTCAGCGCCGTGTCGTTTAGCGGCTCCACGTTCACCATCGGCAGCCTGTCGATCATCCATGCGTCGGGCACGATCGTTCCGACGGGCATGGAGATCACCTCGGGCTCCCTCGTGACGCCTGCGGCTTGGCGGCTGCCGGCAATCGCGATCGGAAGCACACCGCTCAGCCTCTTGTTCGCGGGTGGGGCGTCGCAGGCGCCGCAGCTGAGCGGCGCGGTCTCGGTCAACTCGTTCGGCATGCTGCCGCTGCCGGCCGGCTGGTCGGGCTCGACGGCGCTGACGTTCGCCCCCGCGGCGGGTGGGACAACGAGCGGCACGATCGCCATGACGGCGCTCGACGGTCGCGGCGGCAGCGCGACGGCGGAGGGCACGGTCACGACGACGGGCACCTATAGCGTCACGGTGGCGGCGACGAATCTGATCACGATTGGCGAGACGCCGATCAGCCTCAACGGCACGGCATCGAACGCGAGCGGCACGGCGACCACGACGATCACCGGAGCGATCGGAGAGCCGGCCCAGCTGGTGAACGGCGTCGAGCTAACGGCGCTGACGGCCACGTGGACGCCCACGGCCGCCGCCGACGCTCCTGCTGTCACTGCGTCGGCCACGGTGGCGTTTAGCAGCGGCTCCGAGCAGCCAACGGCGCTCACCGCCCGCCTCGGCTACACCAGCACGACCGATTGGCTGCTGACGCTGACGGGAGCAGGCGATGGCGTATGGTCGCCGCTGCCCGGGCTCAACGTCGCGCCGAGCGACTTCAGCGGCTCAATCGGTGAGACCGCCGGTGCCTACCAGTGGAACGTCACCGCGAACGTCTCGAACTGGCGCGTCTCCTCCGTGCTGACGCTCGCCTCGACGCGCCTCGAGCTGGCGAACTCGTGCACCGCAACGACGGTCACCTGCCCGGCCGCCGACCTCTTCATGATGGTCAGCACCAACGCGGCGCTAAAGCCGCCGTCGGGCGATGCCATCAACGCCTCGGCGGATGCCGTGTTCGGCATCGGCGGTGACAGCGGCTTCTCGCTCTACGCCAGCGTCGCTGACGACATCGCGATCGCTCCTGGCCTGTCCTTCACCAAGCCTGCGCTGTCCGTCTCGTACGACCTGCCGGCCGATGCCGTCACGCCAACCACCGGTGCGCCCACCTTTGCAGGGGCGACCGAGGGCGGTTGGTCGATCAACACGTACGGCGGGCTCAACGTGCCGGGGCTTGGCAACTTCAGCCTGGTCGCCGCCAACATCACCTCCAGCGGAGTCTCGCTCGGCGGCTATGACGCCGACGGCATCAGCCTTGGTGGGTCGAATAACGGCAGCCAGGCTGGCAGCACCTTCGGGTTCTCGACGGTGCCCACCACGATGAGCTTCGACGTGCCCGGGTTTGGCAGCCAGGATGTCGACCTTGTTCCCGGCCAGATCGCGGTGACCGGTGTCTTCAGCTCGCCGCAGTGGTTTGCGAAGCTGACGGGGACCGAGCTGCCCGACGCGATCGGGACGATTGCGTTCCAGCCGACGACGGGCTACTTCAGTGCGCTCATCACGATCCCTGGTGACTACACGATTCCAGCCGGTGGCTCGCGCATGCGGGTCCCGACGCTCAACTTCGGCATCGAGAACACGGCGGCCGGACTGATCGTCTCTGCCGGAGGAACCGTCGAGCTCAACGTTGATCAGGCTGGCGGAGGCACGCAGACGGCGCCGACCTTCTCGCTGCAGCTCTCGTATGACGTCACGCGGAACTTCGTCTCTGGCACGTTCGGCTTCGTCGCACCGACGGGCTGGCAGGACGCGTTCGGGTCCAAGGGGCTCACGATCAACGAGGCGATGATCACGCTCGGCGTCAATCTCACGCCCGTGCCGGTGCCGACGCCGACGATCGCGCTCTACGCGAGCGGCGTGCTGCCGCCGAGCATTACCGCCGCCTTCGGCGTGCCCGATGGCGTGCCGGTCGCCGTGGGCGTCAACCTCTCAGCGCAAAATCCGTGCCTGACGGTGGAGGTCGGCTCGACGACGGGCACGCAGCAGATCTTCAACGTCGGTCGTGGCGCGCTCACTGCGACCTACTTCGAGTTCGTGGTCGCACCGACGGGCTGCAGCCTCGGCAACGTCGCCGGCCAGTCGAGGGTGATTCCACCGGGCTTCTCGATCGCGTTCGACGGCGCCGTCTTTGGTACCACCGTTGATGTCTCCGCAGCCATCAGCTTCAACCCGACGATCTTCATTGCCAACATCGAGATCGGAGCGTTCGGGATACCGGGCGCGCACGGGGCGATGACGTTCCAGCAGACGATCATCAGCATCGAGCTCAACGATCAGACAGGCATCAACTCCGTCGCGTTCTCCGGCGGCTTCTCGATGTTCGGCACGACGATCAACGTCGCGGGAGCGCTGAGCAAGGACAACAACACGGGCATCACGACCGCGTCGCTGCAGGTCGCACAGCCACAGGCGCTGGACGTAGCCGGGTTCTCGCTGAGCAACCTCTCGATCGCCGCGAACGTCGTCTACGGCCCGAACCAGCGCGACATTACGATTTCGGCGTCCGGAAACATGAACATCATGGGCAACGTCGTCAACGTCGAGTCGTTCAACGCGACGATCGATAACGGCGTGGTCGAGCACGTCGACACCCAGATCCAGGCTTCGCTCCGCTTCGGCTCTGCCGCGACCGCCGACGGCACCTTCAACATGTCGTACACGCAGTCGTCGTCTGATTTTCAACTGCACGCCGCGGTGGTGCTGACGACGGACACGGGCTTCAAGGTCGGTACGCCGACCCAACCGGCCACGCTTGATATCTCGCCGCAGTGCGCCGCCTTCTCGGGCCTGATCCAGTTCGGCTCGGTCTTTGCGGCCACGCTCCAGGGCTCCCTCATCTACCAGCCTGGGTGCACGCAGACGGTGATGAATGCGGATGGTGAGCAGGTGCAAGGCAGCCCCGGCGACTTTAGCTTCGCGGCGACGAACGTCGCCATGGGCATCAATGGCTTCGGGCTGACCGGCGACGTTCGCATCGGCTTCGTCGGTGGTGCCGCGTTCGCGAACATTGGCGCGGTCATCACGCTCTCGCCCAACAGCACGAGCAATCAGGTCTCCGTCGCGGGTAGCTTCTCGTCGAATGGCGACTTCTCGCTGGCGGGCGAGGGGAGCCTCGCCATCGCCGGCTTTGCGCTCGACATGAACGTCTCCGTCGAGAGCCAGGCCGGCGACGTCAACATCAGCGGGGCTGCGGACTTCAACGTCGGCGGCACGAACCTCGCCTTCGCTGGCGATTTCTCAATGATCAATGGCAGGCCGTCAACGGTGCTGCAGGCCTCGGGCAGGCTCGTCTTCGAGGGCTTCGACCTTGGCGACACCACGGTTGTGCTGAGCCAGACCCCGACGTCCGCCGGCATGTCGGCGGCGATCAGCCTCAACGCGGGCGTCGCGGCGATGAGCGGGCAGCTGACGTTCATCGCCAGCGCCGGCAAGCCGCTGTTCTACGTCGCCGCGACGGGCAAGCTTCAGCTTGGAGCGCTCGGCGGCGTCAGCCTCGGTGCGATCTTCACCAACTGCTCCGACGCCAGCTGTCGTCAGGCGGCGCCGACGACGCTGACGATGAAGGGCGGCATCAACGTCTACGGCCTCAGCTACTCGCTGCCGTCCTTCCCCATCTCGGCTGGGGGCTCCTTCGATATCACTGCTGGGGTGAATGGCAGCAGCTGCACCTCGCCCACGGACGTGGCGGGGACGAACTGGCAGGCCTGCTTTAGCTACACCCAGTACCTGCGGATCTCGAGCGGCGCGCCGTACTTCAGCGTGACGAGCGTTGCGAGCGCGCGCGTCCAGGCGCAGTCGTGGAACCCCTGCCAGTCGTGGGGACAGGTTGGTCAGATTCGCGGCTGCATCGGCATCTGCCGGATCTCCTGCCGGTGCTTCTCGAGCCCCGTGTACGGCTGCGTCGGCGGCTGGGGCGGCTGGTGGACGTTCGCGAACATCAGCAGCGGCATCTACTTCAACGCCAGCCCGTTCCGCCTCTGCGTCAACGTCAACGGGATTAAGTTCAGCATCTAGGCTCGCGGCGGTGTGGTTGTTCGGAAGGGGGGCGGGGTGCCGAGCGGTCGTCTGGGGGGGTGCGAATGGGTAGCCGTTGGTGGTGTGGTTGTTCGTTGGGGGGCGGGGTGCC
>CAMDVX010000029.1 GCA_945877865.1 Bifidobacterium breve
GCTCTCGCTCCCACTGTTTCTATCGGAACCGATCGGCAGTCCGCTCGATTTCGCCCGCCGCAGCGGCAAGCCCGTGAATCCTCGTGACATCCTCGCCCACGTCACGCTCGACCGGTTCGCCGCGCGGACCTTCCAAGATCCTCGCCTTCGCCAGTTGCTTGAACGCTACGCGACCTACTCGGGCGCTGATCCTGCGCGTGCCCCGGCCACGCTCGCCGTCATTCCACACGCTGAGTCCGCCTTCGGCGCCTGGCACCCGCGCGGGGGGATGCACCGCATCGCAGAGGTCCTCCGCGACGTCATCGTCGACCGCGGCGGGACGGTCCGCTGCTCCACACCGGTGGCACGCATCGTCGTCGAGAACGGCGTCGCGATTGGCGTTGAGACGTCCGCTGGCGAGCAGATTCTGGCCGACGCCGTGATTGCGAACGTCGACGCCGCCCACCTCTACGGTGCGCTGCTCGCTGCGCCGAAGCAGGCGCGGCAGCTCGCGGCAGCACCTGCCAGCCTCTCGGGCTTCGTGCTGATGCTCGGCGTGGCGGGACGGACGGCAGGTCTGGCGCACCACAACATCTGGTTCCCGCGCGACTATCGCGCGGAGTTTGCGGACGTCTTTGACGATCCGCAGCCTCCGCACGACCCAACCATCTACCTGTGCAACCCCGCCGCTACCGACCCTTCCTGTGCCCCAGCAGGCGATGAGTCGTGGTTCGTCCTCGTCAATGCGCCCCGCCACGGCCCGGTTGACTGGGAGGAGCACGGCGAGCGGTATCAGGAGCGCATTCTCGACCGGCTTGATGCGCTCGGCCTCGACGCGCGGCGCCGAGCCCGCACGATCCTACGGCGCACTCCAGCCGACCTTGAGCGGTTGACGGGAGCGCCCGGCGGAGCGATCTACGGTACCGCCTCGATGGGCGCCCGCGCGGCGTTTCTGCGCCCTCGCAACGCCTCACCCGTAGCGAAGCGGCTCTATCTGGCCAGCGGCAGCGCCCACCCGGGGGGTGGGCTGCCTCTCGTCCTGCTATCGGGTAGCATCGTGGCTGGACTCGTGCTCGCCGACTGCGGCTGAGGCGGCCCAACGGGCACGCTCCGCGCGTACCAAGCGATCCTGTAATACTCTTCTTCACGATTGTGAACTGCTTGTTATTCGGTAGACCATGAATCACCTCGCCACCTTCGCAGACCGCTTTCGCTGGCCCATCGTCGTCGTCTGGATCCTGCTGATTGCGGTCTCGGGCTACGCCAGCCAGGGCCTCAACGACCTGCTCTCGAACCGCTTCGACCTGCCCGACACGGAGTCAACGGCCGTGATGAACCTGCTCAAGCAGGATTTCGGACAGCGTGGCGACTCGTCGTACCAGCTCATCGTCGAGTCCGCGGACGGCGAGCCAGCCAGCACGAACCTCCAGCGGCAGACGCTCGCAGCAGCCCAGCGAGCCGCGGCAGCACTCGGCCACGCCACGATCGGACCGCTGCGCATGGCAGGTCCACTCGTGTACACGACGATCGGCACCACGCTGGAGCCAGCCGCCTCACAGCTGCGGACCGAGCCGATGCGTGCGGCGATTGGAGAGGTCCCCGGGGCGCGCACCTACCTGTCAGGTCAGACAGCGATTAACCGTGACCTCCAGCCGCTCGTCAACGACGACCTCCTGCGCGGCGAGGCGATCGCGGTTCCGATCGCCGCCTTCGTGCTGCTGTTCATCTTCGGGACGCTGATCTCAACGCTCGTCCCGCTCGGATTCGCCTTGGCCACCGTGCCCACGACCCTCGGCATCGTCTGGATTGCGGCACATCAGATCGACATGGCCATCTACGTCACGAACCTCGTCACGCTGATCGGCATTGGCATCGCCGTCGACTACTCGCTGCTGATCGTCTACCGGTTTCGGGAAGAGATGCTGCACCTGCAGCGGGCAAAGCTGACCGCGGCCGAACGGGCAGCAGGAGCAGATCCACGGCTGGTGGCCTTGGACCGCACCGAGGTTCAGGCGGCGCTCCGTCCGACCATGCACTTCGCTGGGCATGCAGTCGTGTTCTCCGGTCTGACCGTCGCCGTTGGGCTCGCCGGCCTGATCGTTCTGCCGTTGCCGTTCATTCGCTCGATGGGCATCGGCGGGCTCGTGATCCCATTGATGTCAATCCTCGCGGCGGTCACGCTGCTTCCTGCCGTGCTGTCGCTCGCTGGCGTTTGGCTTGCCCGCTGGCGCGTCGTCCCGCGCAGCACGCTCGAGCGGCGCATGGACAGCGATACCGGCTTCTGGGTCACGCTGTCGAACGCGATCATGCGACGCCCTTGGCCGTTTCTGCTTCTCGGCTCGGGGGTGCTGATCGCCCTTGCCCTACCGGCTTTCACGATCTCGCTGACGCCAGGGTCAAATGCTGGACTGCCCACATCCCTCGAGAGCGTCAAGGGCCTGCTCAAGCTCGAGCAGCAGGTCGGCGTCGGAGCGATGTCGCCGCTGACGATCATCGTTGACACCGGCTCCCCCGAGGGGGTCTGGCGCACCGCTGAGCAGCAGGCAATCGCACGGCTCGTGGGCGAGCTTCGCGTCGATCCAGCAATGGAGACGCAGCCAACCGCGGTCTCGGCCGTCACTGCCCTGCCGAATGTGTCGGGCAATTCGGCGGCGACTCGACGCCAAGCCGTGCAGGCCGGACTGGTCGACGCGACCGGTCGCTACGCCGTCATCTTCGCCTCGGCCCGCAAAGAGTATGGATCGGAGGAAGCACAGAGCCTCGCCCGCCGCGCCCGCGCGACGCTCGTGCCCAATGCCCACTTTCCAGCGGGCACGACCGTCCGCGTCGGCGGCGGCCCGGCTGCTGGCGTCGACTTCATCGATCGCGCCTACGGATCCTTTCCCTACCTCGTGGCGGCTGTCCTCGCAGCCTCGTACCTGCTCCTCGTGCGTGCGTTCCGCTCATTGCTGCTTCCCCTCAAGGCGGTCATCCTCAACGTCCTCAGCGTGGCAGCCGCCTACGGCATCCTCGTGCTCGTGTTCCAAGACGGCTGGGGGGAGTGGGCGGGGCTGCAGAGAACCGGGCAGATCGAGTCGTGGATTCCGATCTTCCTGTTCGCGATGCTCTTCGGCCTCTCAATGGACTACGAGGTGTTTCTCGTCACCCGCATGCGCGAGCTCTTCGACGCGGGGTACAGCAACACGGAGGCGGTCGCGATCGGACTCCAACGCACGGGACGCATCGTGTCTGCGGCAGCCATCATTCTCGTCGCTGCGTTCGTCGGCTTTCTGCTCGGCTCACTCGTCGCCTTCCAGCAGTTCGGTCTCGGACTCGCTGCGGGCATTCTGCTCGATGCCACCCTGATCCGCATGATCCTCGTACCGGCCTTCATGCGACTGGCTGGCGACGTTAACTGGTGGCTACCGCCCAGCATCGCCCGCCTCTTGCGCGTCGAACCTTCGGCCCGCCGCAGCGCATCCTGACATAAGGCGTCGGGGCGGCTACGCTGCCACCAACGGAACCGGGGGGAACAGCGTGGCTGCAACCGAGTTTGATTACGTCATCGTCGGCGGAGGCACCGCGGGCGCGGTCGTGGCCGCTCGGCTGAGCGAGGATCCTGAAGTGAGCGTCGCGCTGATCGAGGCCGGTCCCGACGACCGTCAATTCGATGAGGTCCTCAAGATCAAGCGTTGGCTCGAGCTGCTGGAGAGCGACCTCGATTACAAGTACACGACGCAGATCCAACCGCGCGGAAACTCGCACATCGTGCACTCGCGCGCCAAGGTGCTCGGTGGCTGCTCATCGCACAACACCATGATCTGGTTCAAGCCGCTGCCGGGTGACTGGGACGACTGGTCCGCCGTCGGCGCTGAGGGCTGGGATGGCGCCGCCATGGACCGGTTCTACGACCTGCTGCCCAATCAGCATCAGATCGTGCCGCCGCAGGACCGTGACCCAATCCTGCCCGATTGGATCGAGTCAGCCGTCGCCGCCACCGGCGTGCAGAAGAGCCCAGATTGGAACGCCGCGCCGTTTGGTGATGGCGCCGGCTTCCTCGACGTCGCCTACGACCCGGACACTGGCGTCCGCTCCTCCTCGAGCGTCGCCTACCTGCATCCGATCATGGACTCGCGCGCCAACCTCTCGGTGATCTGCGATACCCGGGCCCTGCACATCGGCCTTGACCACGGGCGGGCCCGCAGCGTTCGCTGCACGGGTCCGAGTGGGGAGGTCACCTACACGGCACGTGAGGAGATCGTGCTGACCGCGGGCGCGATCGACTCGCCGCGGCTGCTGCTGCTCTCCGGCATCGGCCCAGCCGACGAGCTACGCGAGCTCGGCATTGCGGTCCAGCACGAGCTGGGCGGCGTCGGTGGTGAGGTCCTTGACCACCCCGAATCCATCATCGTCTGGGAGCTGAACAAGCCGCTCGGGCCGCAGACGGCGATGCATGCTGACTGCGCGCTGTTCGTCAATCGCCTCAAGGCCGATGATCGCCCCGATCTCATGTACCACACCTACCAGCTGCCATTCACCTTGAACACCGAGCGGCTTGGCTACCCCGTGCCTGAGAACGCGATCTGCATGACGCCGAACATCCCACGGACCCGCTCGCGCGGACGACTCTGGCTGCTGAGCGCCAACCCGGACATCAAGCCGGCGATCGACTTCGGCTACTTCACCGATCCCGAGGGCTACGACGAGCAGACGATCATCGACGGCCTGGAGATCGCCCGCGACGTCGCTGCCACCGGCCCATTCAGCAAGTGGATTAAGCGCGAGGTGGCACCCGGCCCGGCGATCACCGCCCGCGACGAATTATCCACCTATGGGCGAGCCGCCCATCACACGGTCTATCACCCGCTCGGCGGCTGTAAGATCGGCGCGGCCGATCATCCCACCACCGTCGTCACGCCAGATCTGAAGGTGCGCGGCATCGAGGGCCTCCGTGTGGCTGATGGCTCGATCTTCCCAGCCCTGACGAGCGTCAACCCCGTCGTCGCCGTGCTGATGATCGGCGAGAAGTGCGCCGAGCTGATCAGGACGGGTAGGTAGTCTCAGCACGCGCGCGGCTGATCTGCGCAAACGCGACGGCAGCGAGCACGATCAGGCCACCGACCATCTCAGATAGGGACAGCGCTTGGCTGAGCAAGGCCCAGGCGATCGCACCCGCAACGATCGGCTCGATCATCGCCGTCACGGTGGCTCCATCTGCACCGACGCGCTTCACGCCCGCCAGCAGCATGGCGAACGGCACGACCGTCCCGAGCACGACCACCCAGAGAAACAGGCCCCAGAGCGGCAGCTCGATGCCAAAGCCGTCGCTCGAGCCACTCAGGTCTGCCCAGGGAAAGCTCCACCACGGGAACGCCACGGACAGCGCGATCGTGCCAAACGAGAGGCCGATGCCGAGCACCGCCACCGGTGAGCGCCGGAGCGTCAGTCGCTCGGCATGCAGCGCGTAGTACGCGTACGACAGGGACGCTGCGACGCTGAAGGCAATGCCAACACCCGACAACGCTCTCGACGTGCCGTCGAACACACCGAGCACCAGCGCTAGGCCCAGCATGGCCACGGGGAGCGCCAGCCACGCCTGCCATGGCAACCGTCGACCCCAGACGAAGCGCACCCACAGTGCGACGAGGAGCGGAGCGGAGTACTCGATTACCAGCGAGATGCCGATCGGAATGCGACTGATCGCCTCAAAGTAGAACCACTGCACGCCAACGAGCCCCAGCACCCCAAACACGCTGTAGGCGGCGGCGTCGCGCCACGTCAGCCGCAGCGCAGGACGATCCCTGCAGACCAACCACGCGATGAGCAGAAGAGCGGCCAGCGCGATGCGACCTTCGGCAAGGCGCGCAGGAGGCAGGCCGGCATCCATCACGAGGCGGGCAACCGTGCCATTGAAGCCCCAGAGGCTAGCCGCGCCCGCCACGAGCAGCGTGCCGGTCAAGGTTCGCGGAAGGGCCATTGGCGATAGCCTACGGGTCGTGTCCGCGAACTCCGCCATCTTCCCGCTGCTGACAGCCCTGCTGGCAGGTGTCCTCGCGGCCCGCATGGGGGGCAGCGCGACGCGTGCCTTCGGACCGGCGAAGCCCCTCTGGGCCGTTGGTCTGCTGCTGTTTGCAGCCGCGAGCGCAGCCGCAGCCTACGGCAGCGCCGACGGCTGGGGGCCAATCTCCTTTCGGATCTACTACCTGGCTGGAGCCTGCCTCTGCGTCGCCGTGCTGGGGGCAGGGTCCGCCTTCCTCGCGCTGCCGCGGCCGCTGGCCCTCGTCGTGCTTGGCATGACGCTGACGGCTGTCATCGCGGCAACGGTAACGGTGCTGATCGCGCCGGTTGACGTGGCGCAGCTGGCTGGCGTCACTGGTCTGAAGGCACCACCCAACGGGACCATCGGTGGTCATGCCGCGATCTGGGCGATCACGCTCAACAGCGTCGGCACGCTCCTCCTCGTCGCTGGCGGGCTCGCTTCGATCGTACGGCGTCGACGCATCGGACCAAACGTGGTCATCCTCGCCGGCGTCGTCGTCATCGCGCTCGCGGGAACCCTGACGCGCGTCGGTGGAGCAGAGCTGCTCTACCTCGGTCAAATGGCTGGCCTGCTCGTCCTCGGGACCGGCATGGAGTGGGCCAATCGTGGTGGCGAGGCTACGCGTCCGCTCGCGCCGCAGTCTGCCTGAGCAGCAGGCTGCTACGCCGCGAGCTGGCCTGCGTGCGGCCTACCGCCTCAGCCGCGACGCTGTCGCTACCACCCGGGTGGCAGCAGCAATCAGTCCACAACCACGCGGGCTCCACGCCTCGCCGCCACTGCTGGCGCAAGCGCGGCGATTAAGCCCCCAGAGGCAATCAAGGCAACGCCGAGCAGCTGACCCGTACCGCCCTTCGCATCCAGCAGGGCCATCGAGAGCAGAATCGTGATCACAGGTCCAAGCACCCCGAGCGCACCGACCACGGACGACCCAATCCGCGGCAGCGACCAGGCCCGCATCAGCGAAGGCACTGCTCCTGCGCCAATCGCGCCGATCGTGATCTCGCCGAACACGGTGAGTGGCAGGTCAAATGCCCCAACGCCCTCGATGATCACCGCGGCGACGATGCCGCAGACCGCTGAGGTGAAGGCGGACACGAGGCTCACGTCGACGGGGCTTGCCTGACGAAGCGACGCGCGCAGCACGAGGATGAAGCAAGCGAAGCCAGCCGCCGAAGCGAGCGCAAGCGCAATGCCGACGGGTGAGCTCGCTCCACCCTGCGCCCGCACGATCCCCATCGCACCGAGGGCGATCACCACTGCAGCAACCAGCACGAGCGGCGCCGGCAAGCGCCGGAGAAGGATCGCTGAGAGCACGACGAGGATTGCGGGAGACGTCATCGCGAGCCCGGTCGCAGGCCCCGAGCCGAGCCGAGCAACGGCAAGAAAGTAGAACACCAGATTGACGATGTAGATCCCACCCGCCAGCACTGCGATGGCGAGGCCACGGCGCGTGCTCGGCTCCGCAGGGGCACGAGCGCCACGTACGAACGCCAAGCCAATCGTGGCACCCAAGGAGAAGAGCGCCGCCATGGCAAGGGGCAATCCGCGGTTGATCGTCAGCTGATTGGCACCGAATGAGGCAACGCCGGCAACGATCATCGTCACCGCTGTCAGCAGCGACGCAGTCCCCGGGCGCACGTCAATCGCGCCATCTCCCTCGCGGTAGCCCGCGAGCAAGAGGCCCGCGCTAGCGAGCACTGCGACGGCGAGCATGGCGTTGAAGCCCTGGTCTGCAGCAGTGACGCCCCCAAATAGGGCGGTGCCGCGCGCAGCGTCGACGAGCGATGCGATCAGCACGACCGCGGTTGCGGCCGATCCCCACCGGCTGCCGAAGCGCATCGACATTGCTCCAGCGACGAGCAGCGCCAGCACGCCAACCTCGGTGTGCGATGACAGGATGCTCCATCCACAGATGAGCAGGCTGATCAGAAAGCTGGCGAGCGCCACTGGCCGCACGAGCTCTGCCCGAGCGCCTGGTCGCGCCCACGCCACGATCAGCGCTCCCGCAACGAGATACCCGCTCAGATCTCCAAAGACCCAGAGGAGGGCCGTCTCGGCGAGCGGATAGGCCCCGTCCGTGAGACCCTCAAGGCGCAGCAAGGCTAGTCCCATCGCCGCCCCGAGGCAGCTCAGGGCAACGCTGATCGCCAGGTAGCGGACTGCTGACGGCAGATCGCGGAGCCAGGCCTCGCGTCGACGAACGAGATAGGCGCCGAGCAACAGCGTCACGACGTGGGGGAGGAGCGAGAGCGCGATGAGCCGCACAGGACGATCGCCTGCCAGCAGCTGGCCAACGCCATCACCAAGCACGAACGCTGGCCACAATGAGCGACCCCAGCGGGCGAGCACGGCGACGCCGATGCCGAGCGGAAGGTAGATCGGACTCACCGGCGGGGCCGGCAGAGCGACGGCGTACGCCGCCAGCGAGGCGATCGTGACGGCCACAGTCAGCAGGCTGGCTGCGAGCCACCAGCCTCGCCGCAGGACGTGTGGAAACGGGCTCAGTCGATCAAGCGCGGCGTCAATATCCACGCCGCCAGTCTAAACGTCAGCGCGCCCAGCGCTGATCGCGCGGCCATGAGACCCGTTGGGCAAACGTGGAGCCGCCCTCAATGTGCGGCATGAACGCCCGCCGAAAATCGTCTGGCAGACCAACATCCACCGCTGCCGCGTGCATGTGATCTGCCCACGCCTTGCGCTGCGCACCGGTGATCTTGAGCCCAGCGTGGGCGCCTCGCATGACCGCGAAGCCGCCACGCTCCTGCGTGTGCAACGGCGGCCCACCGAGCAGCTCCGTCAGCCAGAGCGCCAGCCGCTCGGCGTGGTCTTCGCCTGGATCACGAAACAGCGGCGTCAGGATCGGGTCAGCGAAGACGCGCTCATAGAACCGCTGGCACAGCCGCTCGATCGCCGGAGCCCCGCCGGCGCGGTCGTACAAGCTCATACCCACAGAGTCGGGACGGTCAGATTCGAACTGACGACCCCGCGCTCCCAAAGCGCGTGCGCTACCAGGCTGCGCCACGTCCCGCTGTGGGTGGTTCCGAACGTTCCCTAAACTCCGGGAATCGCTCGGAGGCCCTGAATCTCACGAATCGCGGCGAGCTCGCGCAACGCCTCGACTTCAATCTGCCGAATTCGCTCACGGGTTAGCCCAAACTCGCGGCCAATCTCGTCGAGCGTTCGGGGGTCCAGCCCGTCGAGCCCGTAGCGCAGCTCGAGGACGCGACGGTGCCGCTCCGGCAAGGCGCTGAGGCCCTCCTGCAGGGCCTCATGACGCAGCTGATCGGAGACGGCATCCATCGGATCGACGGCCTCGGAGTCTGCAAGAAAGTCCGAGAACGAGGACTCGCCTTCGTCGCCGACCGGCTCCTCAAGGGAGATCGGCGACCGGGCAGCCTTACGCACGTCGAGCACTTGATACAGCGGGAGCTTCGCCTCGTCGGCGATCTCCTCGTTGGACGGTTCGCGGCCGAGCCGGAGCATGAGGGTGCGCTCTGCGCGGTTGATCTTCTGAAGCCGCTCAACGACATGCACGGGCAGGCGGATCGTGCGGCTCTTGTCGGCCAAGGCGCGCGCGACGGCCTGACGGATCCACCACGTGGCGTAGGTTGAGAACTTGAGGTCGCGTCTCCAGTCGAACTTCTCGACTGCGCGGATCAGTCCGAGGATGCCCTCCTGGATGAGATCAAGAAAGCCGAGCCCTTGGCCACGGTAGTTCTTCGCAATCGAGACGACGAGCCGCAGGTTCGACTCGACCATCTGCTGCTTGGCCTGCATATCACCCTTCTCGACGCGCTTAGCGAGACGGATCTCGTCGGCCTTCGTCAGCAGGGGATAGCGTCCAACCTCGTGGAGGAACAGCTGGAGCGAGTCGGTCGTGCCCTCATACGCCAGCCGGCGCTCGAGCGCTGTCGGCTCGGCGGGGCGATCACGATCGTCGACGACCTCGATGCCCTCCCCCTCGAAGACCCGCATGACCTCGTCCATCGCGTCAGGCTCAAGCTCGTGCTCAGCGAGCGCCTCAACGATCTCGCCGTACAGCAGGGAGCCCCGCTCGTTGCCGATCTCCAGCAGGCGCTGGAATTCGGGAAGCTCTTGGACCTCATTCGGCTGTTCGACGATCATGGGTTCCGGTGACCTTTCGACGACGCGACGCACCGCGCCGGTAGACTGCATTGCAAGCGCGATAACGCTCTTCGGACAACGTACGACGGAGACACACTATTCCCCTCCTAGCAACATCTCTGTCACTCGGTCCCTACGGGACGAACTGCTATCTGATTCGCGCTGAAGGATCGACCGATTGCCTCGTGATCGATCCCGGTGAGGAGCCAGAGCGCGTCCTGACCACGCTGGCCAACCTCGGCCTCGCGTGCGGCGCAATCCTCGTCACGCACTCCCACTTGGATCACATCGGAGCGGTCGGCGCGGTCTCCGCGGCAACTGCGAGCCCAGTCTACACGAGCCCCGGCGACGCAGCGGTTCTGACGCACATCAACGAGCACCTCTGGCCCGGCTTCGGGCCGTACGTTGCGCATGCGCCAGAGGGAGTGCTTGAGGCAGGACAGCCGTTGAGCCTCTGTGAGATTGCGATCACGGTGCTCTCCACCCCGGGGCATCATCCGCATGCGGTCTCGCTGCTGCTCACGGCTGCCGACGGTGATCAGGCTCTGGTCGCAGGCGATGTGCTCTTCGCGGGCTCGGTCGGCCGGACTGACCTCGACGGAGGCGACTGGCCCACGCTGGAACGATCGATCGCGCTGCTGGCGACGGAGGTCGGCGAAGATGTTCCGGTCTTGCCTGGCCACGGTCCTGCCACCACGCTGCGACACGAGCGCGCCACCAACCCCTTTCTGACGGGGCTGCACTGATGTCTGAAGGCCTGCAGGCGCCGCGCGGCACGCTCGACTGGCTGCCTCCACGATCGGCAGCGCGACGCGCGATGATCGACCGTTTTCGTGAGATCTTCGAGCGGGCCGGCTACGGCGAGGCGATGACCCCCGTGTTTGAGGACACGAGCCTCTTCGCTCGTACCGCCGGCGAGAGCTCCGAGGTCGTCGGCAAGGAGATGTACGTCTTCGAGGACCAGGGCGGGCGCTCGCTCGCCCTCCGCCCAGAGTTCACCGCGGCAATGGTGCGTGCCTACCTTGAGCATGGCCTGTCACGAGAGCCCCTGCCCGTTCGTCTCTGGTCGGCCGGCTCCTGCTATCGCTACGCGGCGGTTCAGCGCGGCCGGTACCGGGAGTTCACGCAGGTCAATGCTGAGGCGATCGGGTCCGATGATCCAGCGGTCGACGCCGAGCTGATCGCGCTGCAGCTCGAGTGGTTCACGTCGCTCGGACTGGCTGGACTCGAGCTGCGCCTCAACACGATTGGGGACCCGACAGACCGTGGTCCCTACCTCGAACGGCTGCGTGCCTACCTCGATGCGCACCTTGACGACCTCGATGGTGAGGTGCGGCGGCAGCGCGACCTCAACCCGCTGCGCGCGTTCGACACGAAGGTGCCGACGTCCGCCGCCATCATGGCTGGCGCGCCGAAGATCACCGACCACGTCAGCCTAGCCGCGGCCGAGCATTTCGCCACGGTGCGAGCGTTTCTGGATGCTCGCGGCATCGAGTACACGCTCGATCCCACGCTCGTTCGCGGCTTGGACTACTACAGCCGGACCACGTGGGAGGTCAGCTGGCCTGCGCTAGGTGCTCAATCCGGCATCGGTGGCGGCGGCCGCTACGACGGCCTTGCCGCAGCAATCGGCGGGGCACCAACGCCAGGCGTTGGCTTCGCCTGCGGCGTGGAGCGCGTGTTGCTCGCCCTTGAGGAGCAGGGGCGATCGCCCGCACCAGCGACGCCCACCGATGTCTTCTTTGCCGTCGTGGCTGGCGCGGCTCGGCCGCGCCTGCACGCGCTCATGGACGAAGCCCGACGGGCGGGCCTGACGTGCGAGGCCGACCTCGCCGGCCGCGGGTTCAAGGGTCAGCTCAAGCAAGCCAGCCGAATCGGTGCCGCATGGACCGTGCTCTGCGGCGACGATGAATGGGCGCGAGGCAGCAGCCTCGTCCGCGACATGACGACCGGCGAGCAGAGCGAGGTACCACTTGACCTGCTCGTCGGCCACCTGCGAGCGACGATCACCGGATGGACGGATGCGGCATGACCTACAGAACCGAGCAGTGCGGGGCCTTCACCACAGAGCACATCGGCCGCGAGGCGATCGCCTCGGGCTGGACCGCTCGCCGTCGTGACCACGGAGGACTCGTCTTCATTGACCTCCGCGACCGCTCGGGCGTCGTACAGCTCGTGATCGATCCGGAGCATGCCCCAGAGGCCCACGCCATTGCCCAGTCCGTCCGCGTGGAATCGGTGCTTCGTGCCACCGGAACGGTCGTCGCCCGCTCCACCGGCACCACCAACGCCAGCCTCGCTACGGGTGCAATCGAGATCCTCGTCGACCGTCTAGAGGAGCTCGCTCCCAGCGAGCCGCTGCCCTTCCAGCTCGACGACGTCGGCGTGGACGAGGTGCTCCGCATTCGGCATCGCGCGCTCGACCTGCGCCGCGACGCGATGCAGGAGACCCAGCGGATCCGCACGATGACCACCAGGCTGATCCGCCGCTACCTTGAGGATCGCGGCTTCTGGGAGCTGGAGACGCCGATCCTGACGAAGTCGACGCCCGAGGGCGCACGCGACTTCATCGTCCCGGCCCGGCTCAGCCCCGGCAGCGTCTACGCGCTGCCACAGTCGCCCCAGCTCTTCAAGCAGCTCTACATGATGAGCGGCTTCGAGCGCTACTACCAGATCGCCCGCTGCTTCCGCGACGAGGCGCAACGCGCCGATCGCCAGCTGGAGTTTACGCAGCTGGATCTGGAGATGTCGTTCGTGACGCGAGACGAAATCCTCGACCTCACCGAGGGGCTGTACTGCGCAATCTGGCGCGAGCTGATCGGTGTCGACCTGCCCCGACCGTTCCCACGCATCACGCACGCTGAGGCGATGCTGCGCTACGGCTCCGACAAGCCCGACCTGCGCTACGGCCTCGAGATCGCCGACGTGTCCGACCTCGTCCGCGAGTCGAGCTTCGGGGTCTTCAAGGGAGCCATTGATAACGGTGGCGTCGTTCGCGCCCTGGCCTGCCCGGGCGCTGCTGTGCTGACCCGACGCGAGCTCGATGCGCTGATCGAGTTCGCCAAGGAGTGGGGCGGACAGGGCCTCGCCTACCTGCTCTTGGACGAGTCGGGAGAGGTCCGCTCACCGATCGCGAAGTTTCTCAGTCCGACTGAGATCGCTGGGATCATCGCGGCTACCGGTGCTGCCCCAGGCGATGCCGTCTTTCTCGCAGCGGATAGCGCCGGCGCGGTCGTGCGTGTGCTCGGGGCGCTGCGACCACACCTCGCTGCCCGCTTCGATCTGGCCGACGCGGGCGCGTGGGCAATGCTGTTCGTCGTCGACTTCCCACTGTTCGGGTGGGACGAGACGGAGCAACGCTGGGTCGCCGAGCACCACATGTTCACTGCTCCACGCGCCGAGCACGAGGACCGCATCGAAAGCGACCCCGGATCGGTGCTTTCGGAGGCCTACGACTTCGTTGTCAACGGCAGCGAGATCGCCTCGGGGTCGCTCCGCATCAACCGTCCCGACCTGCAGGAGCGCGTGTTCCGGACCGTCGGGTTCTCCGACGAGGAGGCAGAGGACCGCTTCGGCTTCCTGCTGCGGGCCCTCCGCTACGGAGCACCTCCGCACGGTGGGATCGCGCCCGGTATCGATCGCACCGTGATGCTGCTCGTCGGCACCGAGTCGATCCGCGACGTGATTGCGTTTCCCAAGATCAGCGGCGGGTTCGATCCGCTGACGGACGCGCCGTCGCCCGCGACCTCAGAGCAGTGGCGCGATCTGGGCCTCAAGCCGCCACCACCGCCCTCTACCACGGAGACGCCAGCATGAGCCGAGCCGACGGAAGGGCGTCCGACGAGCTCCGCCCGGTGCAGATCACCCCGGGCTTTCTGCGCAACGCACCATCCGCACTGGTTGAGGTGGGGCTGACGCGGGTGCTGTGCACGGCGATTGTGGAGGAGGGCGTGCCGCCGTGGCTGCGCGGCAAAGGTCGCGGCTGGCTGACTGCGGAGTACGGCATGCTGCCGGCCTCGACCGGTCAACGTAAGCCTCGCGATGCAACGCGAGGCAAGGTCGACGGACGCACCATTGAGATCCAGCGCCTGATTGGTCGCTCTCTGCGCGCGGTGGTTGATCTGTCGCTGCTCGGTGAGCGTACCCTCTGGGTCGACTGCGACGTCATTGAGGCTGATGGCGGCACCCGCTGCGCCTCGATCACCGGTGCCTGGGTCGCTGTGCACCTCGCGCTGCAGGGCATCAAGCGGACGCAGGCGCTGAGCGACTCGATCGCCGCCATCAGCGTCGGCATCGTCGATGGCCAGGCCGTGCTCGACCTGCCGTACAGCGAGGACTCCCAGGCAGACGTCGACATGAACATCGTGATGACCGGGAGCGACGGCCTCGTCGAGGTGCAGGGCACCGCTGAGGGCACTCCCTTCCCACGCACCGACCTCAATCACCTGCTCGACCTTGCAGCCGGGGGGATGGTCGGGCTTCGCGTCGCCCAGCAGGCGGCCATCGGCGCCTCGTGATCGAGCGGTTTCGGCTCGCGTCGGGCAACGCCGGCAAGGCCCGCGAGCTGGGTCGCCTGCTCGGCCGTCCGGTGGAGCCGATTGCCGACTGGGTAGGCCCGCCTGAAGACGCTGACAGCTTCGTCGAGAACGCCCGGATCAAAGCCCGCGCTGGGGCGACAGCCTGCCCCGACGAGTGGGTGATCGCGGATGACTCCGGGCTGGAGGTCGACGCGCTCGACGGCGAGCCCGGCGTCAACAGCGCCCGCTATGGCGGGCCTGGCCTCGACGACGCTGACCGCTGCGCTCTCCTGCTTCGCAACCTCGCCGATCATGACCAGCGCGCTGCACGCTTTCGCTGCGTGCTCGTGGCGCTCGGGCCGAATGGCGAGGAGACCATTGCGGAGGCCTCGCTTGAGGGAGCGATCGTAGAGGCCGCCCGCGGCGAGGGTGGCTTCGGCTACGACCCGGTCTTCGCTCCCGCCGGCAGCCAGCGTACCTGCGGCGAGCTCGCACCAGCAGAGAAGGACGCGATCTCACATCGTGGTGCCGCCGTCCGCCAGCTGCGCGCCACGCTTGCGCTGTGAACCGCATCGCACAGGCCGGCATTCCGGTCACGTTTGCCATCGCAGGAGCACTGCTGCTGCTGACGGCTGCGTTCATCGGCTCAGCGAGCTGCCTGGCCGGCACAGCGCTGCTGGCAGCGCTGCTGCTCGCAGCGGTGGCAGATCCACCGTCGGAGGAACGCAGCCCTGAGGCCCGGGTGGCAGGACGGAACGCGGGCGCGCTGGCTGCCCTGCTGATGGGTGGCGTCGTGATCGTCACCGCCTTCGTGGAGGGCTTCGGGCTCCCACCGCAGTGGCCCGTGATCGCCGTGGTCGGGTCGGCTGCAGCCGTGGTGCTGATCGCCCCGCTGGCCGCGCTGCGACGTGCCGCGCTGACGACCCCCATCCTTCGGTCGGAGCGGAGCACGCTCCTGCGGGGC
>CAMDVX010000030.1 GCA_945877865.1 Bifidobacterium breve
AGCGGCATGGGGCCGCGAGCGTGGAGGAGTTCCGCGAGGCGGGCTACGTGCCTGAGGCGCTCGTCAACTTCCTCGCTCTCTGCGGCTGGAGCTGGGACGGTGAGACGGAGCTGATGAGCGTCGCGGAGCTGGTTGAGCGTTTCTCGCTGGAGCGGGTCAATTCAGCCCCGGCGGTCTTCGACCACCAGAAGCTCGCCTGGATGAACGGCACCTACCTGCGGGCGCTGCCGGCTGACGCCTACGCTGCTGCGCTCGGCAGCTACCTAGCGGATCAAGCCTCTCCGCTGGCAGGCTCGGCCCGGCTACCGCTGCTGGTGCCGCTGGTCCAGGAGAAGCTCGGGGCGTTTGGCGAGCTTGACGCGCTGGCTGGCTCGCTGCTTGATGACCGTGCGCCCGATCCTGAGGCGTGGGCGAAGCTCGTTGCCGATGAGGCGGCTCCGCGGATCTTGGACGAGGCGATTGGACGCCTGACGGCGCTGTCGTCCTTCGACGCTAGCGCGATTGAGACCGAGCTGAAGGGGCTCTGTGCGGCGCTCGAGCTAAAGCCTCGGCAGGCGTTTCTGCCGATCCGCATTGGCATCGCCGGCTCAACGGTCGCGCCCGGCCTCTACGAGTCGATCGCGTTTCTCGGCCGGGATGAGGCTCTGGCTCGCCTCCAGCGCGCGCGCACCGCGGTCGGCGAATCGTAGGCCAGCGCGCAGGAGTCGCCCTCGAAGGGGCGTATCGTTTGGTGACATGGCGACGATGACCGATTACGACTCTGATCTAGAGCCGATGGCGCCCCCGCGTGGGATCGGCACCGGGCGTGCCGTGATCACCGCCGCCATCGCGGCAGTGATGCTCGTCGTCGTAACCGCAACCGTGACGGCGATCATCGTCGATGCGGTCCACGGCAGGCCGAACCCAGTGGTCGCAACGGTCGCGGGCAATACCGCAACCGATGACGTGGCGACGGCGGCCCGGGCAGCGGGCTACAAGGATGGCGTTCGTGACACGACTGAGAAGGCGCAGAGCCAGCTGGACGCGAAGTACTCCCAAGGCGTTGCTGCCGGGTTTGCGAAGGGTCGCGAGGAGGCGACCAACGGTGTTGGCTCGGCCGGCGGCTACCGCGACGGCTACGCAGCGGGCGTGACCGCGGCGGTCAAGGCCTACGAGAAGATCATCAAGCAAGCCCAGCAGATCATCACTGAGGCCGGTCAGGCTCCGGCTGCGGATCTACCGGTCTCCACAACGGGCTAGCCGCACAACCTCCGCTCTCCCCGCTGATTGCCGTGCCGTTGGCGCAACGGGGCTCCGCAGCGGTGGGGCGCTCAGCAGTCGAGAGCCCCACCGCGGCGAGGCTTAGGCGGTGAGGTCGGCTGCCATCTCCTCGAAGGCAGATACGAAGCGATCGCAGTCCTCGAGGGAGTGCTGGATCGAGAGCGTCCACTCCTCCTCGCGGCCGGGAGTCATGAAGACGCCGCGATTCATGTTGTAGAGCCACGCGAGGTCGCAGAGCTCGCCGTCCTGCTGGGCCTTGAACGACTCGTAGTCGACGATCGGGTCCTTGGCGAACGTGACGCAGCCCTTGGAGCTGATCCCGACGGTGTAGCCCGGCAGGTTGTACTTCTCAAGGACGGCGGAGCAGCCGTCGAGCATGAAGTCGTTGAGCTGATCGAGGTGCGCGTACGCTGCGGGCGTCATCACCTCGAGCAGGTTCGCGCGGGCCGCTGCCATGCCGAGCGGATTGCCGTTGTAGGTGCCGACCTGATAGACGGCGCCGTTGCGAACAGACTCCATCGCCTCGTCGGTGCCACCAATCGCGCCGATCGGCAGGCCCCCGCCGAGCGCCTTGGCGAGCGTCACCATGTCCGGCAGCACGCCGAACTTCTCAACTGCGCCGCCGGCGGCGATCGTCATGCCTGTCTTGACCTCGTCGAAGATCAGGATGATGCCGTGCTTCTTCGTGATCGCACGCACGGCCTCAAGGTAGCCTGGCTCGGGCAGCACGACGCCGAGGTTCATCATCGCGGCCTCCATGATGACGCAGGCGGGCAGGCGGCCCTCCGCGGCGAGCCGCTCGATGCGGCGCTCCATCGCGGGGGCGTCGTTAAACGGCACGGCGATCGTCATGTCCGACACGGCCTGCGGGATGCCGCTGCCGTAGGGGAGGGAGGCGTAGTTCTCGCGGTCGCCGATCGAGGCGTAGTCCACGCCGATCGAGACCATGACGTAGTCGTGGTGCCCGTGGTACGACCCGAAGATCTTGATGATCGTGTCACGACCCGTGGCTGCGCGGGCGATGCGGATCGCATCCATCGTGGCCTCGGAGCCCGAGTTGGTGTACCGCCACTGGGGCAGGTTCCAGCGGCGCTGGAGCTCCTCGGCGACGACGATGGCGTCCTCGGTCGGCGCGGCGAAGTGGGTGCCCTGCGACATCCGCTCGGTCACGGCTTGCGTAATCACGGGGTGCGCATGGCCTTGGACCATCGAGCCGAAGCCGTTGTGAAAGTCGATCATCTGCGTGCCGTCGACGTCCCAGACCTGCGAGCCGGCCCCGCGCTCGAGGTAGATGGGCCACGGATCGCGCAGCTGGTAGGAGGAGGCGACGCCGCCCGACAGCACGTGGTTGGCGCGCGCGTACATGACGCCCGATGCGGCCGTGTTGGCGTCGAGAACCTTGGCCTCGCGAGCGGTGAGCTCTGCGATGCGTCCACGATCGAGTTCGATGGGTGTTCGTACCGCCATGATCCGCTCCTTCTTGCGCCTGATTGCGCAGTCAATCCACCTGCACAATACGGCCGAACTGGCTGTACCGTCAATGCGGTAGCGCCTGCTACGTCGCGGTGAAGAGCTGCTCCGACGCGTCCTGGCGATCACGAATCAGCTGGCGTACGCCCTCGGCGTCGCCGGCCCGCAGCAGCGCAATCGGGTCGGGGCTGCCGTTGACGAGGCCCTCGAAGAACACCTTGCGATCCTCGTAGGTGGGAAACAGGTCCTTGGCCCAGCCGCGGATGCCGTTGAGCAGCTCTGCGAGCTGCGCGTGCGGCTCGCCGTAGGCCTCTGCGATCTCTCGCTTGAGGCGCTTGGCGAGGGCCGGGCTGGCGCCAGACGTTGAGATCGCGATGGCGATCGGGCCAGAGCGCACGATGGCGGGCAGGATGAAGTTGCAGAGCGGCGGCACGTCGACGATGTTGACGAGCATCGCCCGTTGCTCGGCTGCGCGGTAGATGCGGACGTTGAGGTCGGTGTCCTCGGTCGCGGCGACGACGAGCAGGCGGCCGACGAGGTCCTCGACCACGTACTCGCGCTCCTCGAGGGTAATTGCGCCCTCGTGCGCGAGCTCGTGCACCTCGGCGCAGGCCGTCTTGGCGATGACGTGGACGGCCGCGTTGGCAGCTAGGAGCCCCTCGACCTTCTCTAGTCCGATCGGGCCGGCGCCGACGACGAGGACGGGTCGGTCCGTGAGGTCGAGGCAGGCCATGTAGAAGGTCTTCTCGAGCATCTTGGCGTTGCACGTGGCATCGCAGCGGTCGAGGGCAAGGTCGCAGACGCAGGGGCGAGGAGGCATCGTCACAGCCTATCGCGGGGCAGCCGCTGCCAGATGGGTCACGATGGGTGGGTGGGCGACGTCAAGCACCTCTACGTGCACGTCCCGTTCTGCGCGCATCGTTGCGGCTACTGCGATTTTGTGACGGTGACGGGCCATGGCGAGCGGCATGGTGCGTACGTCGACGCGTTGCTCGTCGAGCTCGCCGCGCGTGGGGGGGTGCTCGCTGACGTCGTCGAGACGGTCTACGTTGGCGGCGGTACGCCGTCCCGCCTGGGAGCCGAGCTGCTGGGGCGACTGGTCGACGCGCTGCCGGTGGCAGCGGACGAGACGACGGTCGAGTGCAACCCTGAGGACGTTGACGCCGCCCTCGCCGAGGCCTTGGCGCGGCGTGGCTGCCGGGTGTCCCTCGGCGCGCAGACGTTCTCGGCGCCGCTCCTCGGCACGCTGGAGCGGAGGACCACGCCGCTGCAGGTTGCGTCTGCGGTCGCCTTGCTGCGTGGGGCCGGCGTGGCATCGCTCTCGCTCGATCTGATCTACGGGATTCCCGGTCAGCGGGAGGACGACCTGCAGCGAGACTTGGCTCGGCTCGGCGAGCTCGCGCCGGATCACATCTCCGCCTACGAGCTGGAGGCCAAGCCTGGGACGCGCTTTGCGGTGCACCATGGGCAGCGCCTTGCGGAGCAGGCCGAGCTGCTTGAGCGGCACTTTGACGTCGTCATCGACACGCTGGAGGCAGCCGGGTTCGACTGGTACGAGATCGCGTCCTTCGCGCGTGGCTCGTCGCACCAGGGTCGCCATAACCGCTCCTACTGGCTTGCCGAGGACTACCTCGGGCTCGGGGTGGGCGCGGTGTCAACGGTTGGCTGCGAGCGACGCACGAACGGTCCGAGGCTCGCTGCCTACCTGGCCGACCCGGCGGGCGCGTCGGCGCAGCGCGAGGAGATTAGCCCGCGCCTGAGGCAGCAGGAGCGTCTGCTGCTGGGGTTACGGCTGGCGGAGGGCGTGCCGACGGCGGCGGTCGATGGCGTTCTCGACCGCGCGGGCCTGGCGCGGCTGGTCGCCATCGGCATCGCTACGGTCGATGACGGTACGATTCGTCTCGCGCGGCGTGGGCGAATGCTTCTCCACGATTGCGTCGCAGAGCTTCTCGCGGACGATGCAGCCTGACCTCGACATCACCGAACGCCGTCAGCGGGTGCTGCGTGCCGTGGTCGAGGAGCACATCGCGACGGGCCAGCCTGTCGGCTCCCAGACGCTGCTGCGGACGCGGGCCTTTGAGACCTCGGCCTCGACGCTCCGCTACGAGCTTGCCTGGCTGGAGTCCGTCGGGCTGCTTGGGCATCCGCACACGTCTGCTGGGCGCGTGCCGACCGACCATGGCTACCGGTTCTATGCGGGCGAGCTGCTGGCGGAGCGCGTGGTTGCCGAGCCGTTCGAGCTCGATCTGACGCAGGCGACGCGCGAGGTTGACGATGCCTTGCGGGCGACGACGGAGGTGCTGTCTCAGGTGACGCATCTGCTGGCCATCGCGAGCGCGCCTTCGCTAGCCACCGCGGATATCCGCCACGTGGAGGTGCTAACGCTGCAGCCGCAGGTCGTGATGGTGCTGGTCATCACCGGTGCTGGTGCCGTGGCCAAGCGGGTGTTTGCCTTCGAGTCCCCGGTCGATCCTGGCCTCGCCGACTGGGCCCGCGAGTACGTCAACGAGACGCTCGCTGGCGGCTCGGTCAGCGAGCGCTCGGTTCGTCGGAGGTTCGAGGCGGAGGAGCTCGACGAGCGGGAGCGCGCGTTTCTCGCGGCGATCGCACCGGTCTTCCATGACCTGTTCGAGGCGGGCGCCGATCGCCTCTTCGTCGGTGGCGCCTCGCGCCTGATGTCGGAGCTGCATGCGCAGGACCAGTTCGAGCTCCATGAGCTCGCTGCCGTGCTGGAGCAGCGCGCGGTGATGCTCGACCAGCTTCGTGCCGCGCTGCGCGGCGATGGCGTGACCGTGCGGATTGGCGACGAGCACGAGGCGGCGGCGCTGCGTCCGGTGGCGATGATCACGGCCGGCTATGGGCTGCCGCATCGGGTGCTCGGTGCGGTCTCGGTGATTGGCCCGGTGCGCATGGACTATGCGCAGGCGATCGTCGCGGTGCGTGGGGCGGCGGCGGCGCTGAGCGCCTACGTCGAAGACGCCTACGAGGACGGCTAACGCTCGGTGCGCTGGCCGCTGCTGATTGCTGGCCTCGGGCTGGCGACCTACCAGGCGTGGGCGATCAGCGTGCGCTGGCAGGAGGCGAAGCGGCTGCCCGCGCCCGAGCGCAAGCTGCTGCTCTGGACGCTGGCCGCGACGCGTGGCGTGGGTCTGGTGCTGGGGGTCGTGCTCGTCGCTGGCGCCTTCTGGGGCCTCCGTTAGCGTCTCGTTCGGCTCGCGTCGCGGCGCCCTGTTGGTGGTACCGGGTGGCGGTCCGGCGACCCCCGATACGATCCCGTACGGATGTCCACACCCGCTGACTACTACCAGACCCTCGGCGTCGCTCGCGATGCGTCGGACGAGGAGATCAAGAAGGCATTTCGCACGCTGGCGCGCCAGCTGCACCCTGATGTCAATCCGGATAACCCGGCGGCAGCCGACGAGTTTCGCGTCGTCGCTGAGGCCTACGAGGTGCTGTCCGACCAAGAGACGCGCGCGCTCTACGACCGCTACGGCCATGCCGGCGTGTCGGGTGCTGGCGGTGGTGGTGGCGGGGGCGGTGGCTTCGGCAACCTCGACGACATCCTCGGCATGTTCTTCGGCGGCGACGGCTTTGGTCGGCGTGGGCCACGCGGGCCGATGCAGGGCGCTGATGCCTCTGCTGCCGTGACGCTCACGCTGCGCGATGCCGCCAAGGGGGTGCAGCGGGAGATCGCGGTGGAGGTCGTCGTGCACTGCGACCGCTGTGCTGGCTCGGGCGCCGAGCCGCCGACGCGCCCGGTGCCGTGCGCGACGTGCGGTGGCGCGGGCGAGGTGCGGCAGGTCTCAAACACCCCGCTTGGCCAGATCGTGCGGCAGCTGCCGTGCCCGGCGTGCCGTGGCCGAGGCTCGACGGTCGAGCAGCCGTGCGCTGACTGTCGTGGCCGCGGCAAGCGTCCCGAGCAGCGGACGGTCAGCGTGGGCATTCCCGCTGGCGTCGATACCGGGCAGCGCGTCCGGGTGGTGGGGCAGGGGCACGCCGGCGATCCGGGAGCGCCTGCTGGTGATCTCTACGTCGCGATTCAGATCGATCCCGACCCCTCGATTGAGCGTGCTGGCCTTGACCTGCACGTGCTCGTCGATCTCACCGTCACGCAGGCCATGCTCGGTGCGACGGTGCACGTGCCTTGCCTCGAGGGCATGGAGACGATCGTCCTGCAGTCCGGCACGCAGCCGGAGGAGACGCGGACGCTGCGGGGTAAGGGGATGCCCGTGATCGGCCACGAGAGCCGGCGTGGCGACCTGCTCGTCACCTTCGCTGTGCACGTTCCCCGCAAGCTGGAGCCAACTGCTCGCCGGCTGGTCGAAGAGCTCGACAAGGCGATTCCCGCCGACGCGTATAAGACGGAGAACGGCTTCTTTAACAGGATGCGCCGCGGGTTTACGGGTGGTTGATCCGCCCCTCACGCGCTGGACCATCGAGGTTCCCGCGGGCCGCACGGAGGAGGCGATCGTCTACCTGCTGGAGGCGTTCCCCGGCGGGCTCGAGGAGGTGGCGCGCGGCAGCCTGTTTGGCTTCGCGGGCTACCTCGGCGTGGACGAGCCTGCGCCAGCGCTCCCCGACTGGCTCCCGGCGACGCCTGAGGCGGTGCCGGACGGCTGGCGCGACGCCTGGCGGCAGTTCCATCATCCGGTCCTGATCGGCGACGTCTGGGTGCGTCCGCCGTGGCTTGCTGAGCCCGCGGATGCCGTCATCCTCGAGCCGGGGCACGCGTTTGGCACGGGCGCACACGGCACGACGCGCGGCGCCGGCATGCTGCTGCTCGACGAGCCGCCGGGGCGGCTGCTCGACCTTGGCTGTGGCTCGGGGCTGCTCTCAATCTTGGCTGCGCATCGTGGGCATGGACCGATCCTCGCGATGGATATCGATCAGCATGCGATCGACTCAACCCGCGAGAACGCAGTCGTCAACGGCTACGCCGAGCAGATCGAGGTCCGCATCGGCGACGTGATCGTGGCGCCGATTCCGGAGGCCGATCTGGCCGTCGCCAACATCGAGCGCAAGCTCATCGAGATGCTGCTCCAACGGGAGGGTCTGCCCGATCGCATCATCGTCAGTGGCCTGCGCATTGAGGACGCAGTTGCGCACGATGGCTGGGTTGTCGTCAGGCAGCACGTGCTCGACGGGTGGCGCTCAGCGCTGATGGTGCGCGAGCCGTAGCAGGCTAGGCGCGGGCCTCTGGGTGGTGCTGGCCACCCTGCTGCGGCACGGCCGGTGGTCGGGCGCTCGCGCTGCCAGCGCCCGGTACCCTGCAGGGATGGCGCACGTGTTTCGCTTCTTTCTGCCGGCGGGGTCGGCTGTAGGCGTGGGGGACGTCGTCGTGCTCACCGCCGCGGATGCCAAGCGGGTGCATCGGGTCCTGCGGCTTGGGTTGGGAGAGCCAGTCGAGGTTGCCGATCCGTCTGGGCGCGTGTTCGCCGCGAGCGTTGCAGATCCGAAGGCAGGGCTCGTCGCGCTCGACGCGGAGCTGCCGCGTCAGCCCGACCTCGCTCCCCTGCGCGTGCTGCTGGCGCAGAGCGGTGCTCGCGCTGACGACGCCGTTGAGAAGCTCGTCGAGCTTGGCGTCGCCGAGATCGGGCCGCTCGGCGCGAGCGGCCGGCGTCAGCAGGAGGCACGCACGGATCGCTGGGAGCGCATCGCCGCAGCGGCTGCGGCGCAGGCAAAGCTGCCGCGGATTCCCACCATCCTCGCTGGCATCGCCTTTCGGGAGGCGCTGGTGCCTGGCGCCATCGTCTGCTCCCATCAGGGCCCGGACACCACGCTTGAGGCTGCGCTCGCCGCGGCCAGCACGGCCGGTGCCGGCGTCTCGCTGCTGGTGGGGCCCGAGGCGGGCTTCACTGACGCCGAGCTGGCCGAGGCCCGGGCCGTCGGCGTGCCGATCGTCGCGTTCGGCTGGACGGTCCTCCGGACGGAGACGGCCGCGATCGTCGCAGCCGCCTGCGTGCGCGAGCGGTTGCAGCGGGGCTAGCCAGAGGTCTCGTCGCGGTCGTGCTGAGCGCCACGCAGACGAGTCTTGGGACGAGGGAGGTGAAGTCTCGCTCGGTGTTTGCGCGTCGATTGGTCAGTCAGTGCCAGTGCACGGAGGGCGGCGTATCACCGAAGGTCAGGTGGCCGTCTCGTTTCTGTTCTGAACAGCCAGACGTCGCGCCTTACCGGAGAGCATGCGCTGAGCTATGTAAAAAAGGTTCATCACGTCTATTCTGTGGCGATGTTCACTTGGCGTCTCGTTTCTCTAGTGGTCGTTGCGTTGGTCCTGCTGATGCTGCCGGCTGCTGATGCGAAGCCGCTTCCTGTTGGCTCGGCTCCTGGCGGTCGGGTCGCGGCGTTTGACCCGGCGACGTTTGGTGCACTGAAAGTGCGCAGGTCCACGGTCACACCGGCCGCGAAACCGAATAGCTCCACGTGGTGCATTGGACCGAGGCCCGGCATCAAGCTGAAGGATGTTGGCACCAGCATGGCGCTTTTCATCGGCTACGCGCAGCTGGCCGCGAACTATATGAGCCCGCGGTTGCTGCGCTCGGCCTCGTCGAGCCAACGTAAGCGGTTCGCGCGACTTGCTGCCGATTTTGCTGCGCGCGCCAAGCCGACGAGCATCTTCGTCAAGGCCTGCAAGAAGGGAGCGACGCTGGCGGTTCCGCTGCGTTTCGACTTCGTAGGTGCCATCGGTGTCACCCAGGGGAGTGCCTCGTCGCGGCGCGGAATGCTCTCGACGCGCCAGGCGTCTGGTGGTTTGATGGCGATCCTCGCAAACGGTGCCCTACGAGACGCAGTTGCATCCGGGTCTGCGGTGATCACCAAGGTTGCGGTGGCGCCGAACGGTGTAGTCGTCGTCGTCTTCCGTGATGGTGTCGATCTCAGTGATGCCTCTCCCAACCGGATTTCCTCATCTATTGGAGATGGCTGCCGTCTCGTCACCATCGTTCGCGCAACCGGCATCCCGACCTGCATCGATCCGACGCTGAGGAGCTTCTCCTCCCCGAGCAGCGGAGAGGCAATTCAGTTTGATGGCGGTGGAGGCATCTACTACATGGGGCAGGTCTCGGGCTCGATGTACCCCTTGCTTCGTCGGTTTAAAGCTGGTGTCGTCACTGACATCACGAATGCCCAGATTGTTGTTGGCAATTATCTCGTCACCACGAATGGCACCGTCGTGCTGAACGGCAGCACGGCAGCTACGGGGGCCACTTTTAGTCGTCGGTATAGCCCGAGCGGCGGCATTCTCTCTCTCGGCCCGCCCGCGAGCATCAGCGGGCACTTTCAGCTCTTTGCAGATGGCAACGTCTATATGTCGGGGGCCAACATAATGGCGGGGGCAAACAACGGCATTGCTCGCTTCCTGACGACGAGCGACGCGATGGATCCGACGCTGTGGATTGGAAGCCCGGCGACGAACGATTGGAGCGCGTACTGCGCTGGTGCGGGCGTCGGGACGGGACCGTGTGTGGGATTCGGCGCTGCTGGTGTTATCTTCGGGGCACAGAACGCGCACGCGGAGACGTCAACGGGCAAGGACTTCATTCCGGGGACCAACGGCATCATTCAGGCCTTCCCGACGCTCGCCGCGTACACGACGCCAATTCAGACGACGTCCGTCATGGCTGCGAGTGGCACGACGCTGCTGCTCGCGGGGACGACGGCGAGCGGTGAGAACCTGCTCGTCTCGTTTGACACGACGACGAATACGCCGACCACGATTGCGTCACGTGCCTCTGCAAATGGAGAGATCGAGTTCTATCACGTGGAGCCAGCGTCGGATGGAACGGCGCTGTTTGATGGTCTTCGCTTCAGCGACAATACGTACGTGATCGGGCGCATCAACTGCGCGACCGGCGACGTGACGATTCTCAGCACGGTCACGGGCAAGCTCGACGACTTCAAGACGTTTTAGCCCGAGCGGCCATAGCAGCGAGTGGCTTACAGCGGCCTGCTGTGCGTGTGGTGGAGACCTGAGGTCTGTCAGCGCAGCGAAGCACGCGCGGACCGTGGCCCGCGCGCGCTCGTCCTTGCCGGCGAGATAGTGATCGATGGAGTCGAATCGGCGCGACGCGGTGGAGCCGCGCGCGAGCATGACAACGGCGTTCGCGTGCGTAGGGCTGAAGCCGTGCGCGCGCTGGAGGCACGCCAGCTGGTCGGCGTAGTGGCAGTCTGCGAGCGGCCGCAGAAGATCGAGCCACTGGACGATTCGCTGGGCATCCTTCTACGCAACTGCGGGAAGTGTGCGACCGGCTGCCAGCGGCGATCGTCAAGCGGGCAGGGCTTCGCGGCTGGCTGCGGGTGTCGATTGGTAGCGAGGCACACCTTGGTGAGAGCGTCGGCGAGGCACACCCTGGTGAGAGCGCCGGCGTGGCGGCGCCAAGATCCGCTGCCGCCAATTGGGCGAGCGCGCTGCGGGCCCCGGTGGTCCTTCAGCGCGCTCGCTAAAGGCCGCTAAACGAGCGGGTGTACTTGCCGGCCCAGCTCGGGTTGACGGTGAACTTGCCGGCGCACGTGAAGTCAGAGCTCGTCGTATACGTGTAGAGGCAGCCGACGGAGCCGCGCACGCGACCCGCGTCGAAGTAGCCTCCAGCGCCGATCATGGTGGAGTACGGTCCCGTCGGATTCGACTGCGGCGTGTAGATCGCGACGCCGAACACCAGCCCGATCGTGATGTCGACGCAGAAGCACTTCTTCTTGCCCGCCCAGTCCTTAAACTTCTCCGAGAAGGAGCGGCTCTTAGAAAGGTCGACGCTAGCGAACAGGCCCTTCGCATACTTGATCGTCCCGACCTTGCCATCGACCTCGCCAAGGCTGCTTGAGGTGAGATCATCGGCGGTGCCCGGCGTTGAGGTGAGGGCGAAGGCGAGGACGCCAGTCGACGTGTAGCCGGCAGCGTCCTCGTGCGAGATCGTGATCTTGAAGGCGAACGTCGTGACCTTGCCGCAGTTGATGGCGATGGTGCCGTTATTGAGCGTGAACGTCGAGCTCTTCATCTCCAGCTCGCCGGCGATGCTCGCAGAGAACGATGGGCAGCCGTCAGCGGGAAACGTCGAGGATGTCTTGAAGGAGAAGCTCGTGAACTTGAAGCTGGCGCTCTCAAGGGCAAGGTCTGCACCGGTGACAGCCAGCGACTGCGAGTAGCCGGCTGCGCTGCGCGTGACGTTGGCGTCAACGGTGAAGGTGCCGAGGTCCGAGACCATCAGGCCCTCCAACCGAGCGCCCTTCTGCCCGTTGAGCGTCGACACCGTCAGCTTGATGTTCTTGTACTGGATCTGGCCGAGCACGAGGTTTTGAATCTGCGCAGTACCAACCATGCCGCCCTTGACCAGCGTGAGCGCAAGGTCCACGGAGCTGTGCCCGACGGAGTAGCCATGCGCCGTCAGGTCGATCTGACGTGAGCAGCCCGAGTTTCTGATGCTGCCCGTCACCTGGTTGAAGTTGATTGGCGCGCCCGGCACCGGCGGACCCGATGCCGAGTTCGCCTCAATGTACATCTGCCAGTAGCAGCGGTTCTGCCACGTCCACGTGGCATGCACCGTTCCGCCGCGACCAGTCACCAGCTCCGCGGACCCCGCGAGGTTGCCCGTAGCGCTTGACGTGACGGTGATGGTCTTCGCCACGAGCTTGCCAGCCACGATCATCACGTTGCTCATCACGGTGCCGGCAGCCGGCGCCTCAACGCCGAAGAACAGGTTTGGATCCTTCGCCGGAGCCGACGGCACGTCGGCTTGCCGGGGCGCGGCAGCGCTGCGTGCGGTGGCCTCGGCGGGACCCGGCAGCGCGACCAGCACGGGCAAAACTAGGCAGAAAGCGCAGAGGACGCGAGCACGTTTCATGCGTAGAGACGTTACAGGAAATGAGCGGGCATGGCTCTAACTCGTATATTGCATGACGGCACCGGGTTCGTCGTGACCACCGCAGGCGGTATCGTGCCTCTCATGATCAATCGAGTCGAAGGCGATCTTCGCGTCGCGCGCCTTGCGCGGGACAGCGAGAAGGTAGGTGCGTTGTCGATGGTGCTGGCGGCGCTGAAGGACGCGGAGAAGGCGAGCGGCTCGCTTGACGAGGCCGCCGCGATCCAGGTGCTGACGCGCGAGCGCAAGCGGCGCGTGGAGGCAGCCGAGAGCTTTCGCGAGGGTGGACGTGAGTCGGACGCCGTCAAGGAGGAGCAGGAGGCGACGCTGATCGACCAGTACCTTCCCGCACCGCTCGCGCAGGCCGAGATCGACGCGATCATCGCTGCGGCCATTGCGGCGAGCGGAGCGACGACGGCCAAGGATCTCGGAGCCGTCATGAAGCTGGTTCAGCCGCAGACGGCTGGTCGAGCAGATGGCAAGGCGATCGCCGGCGCCGTCCGGGCCGCCCTCGGCGCCTAGCCAGCAGCGCTGCGTGCACCGTTCGAGTGGGCTGCACGCGTCGTGCGCGCGGTTGCGATCGCCAGTCGGCCGCGACAGGCACGACGTGCCCGGCTAGGCTGTAGGCCTTGGCTCGCACGTCCTTCACCGTCTCGGACGCCTTCGCGCGCGCGCTTGCCTCCCGCGAGGACGAGGTGCTGCGGGCTGTCGCGCAATCAGCCGGCTGCAAGGTCTACCTACGGGGCGACGAGCTCGTCCTCGACGGCGACGAGGCACAGGTCGGCCAGGCGCAGGTCGTCCTCAGCGAGCTCGGCGACCTCGTCGAGCGGGGGCTGGCGCTGGAGCCGCAGACGGTCGAGGCGGTTACCGGCGTGCTGGCCTCCAATGCGCATGCGGTTGACGTGCTCCACGACATCGTCTGGCGGCACCGCAGCACGACGATCCAGCCGCGGACCATCAACCAGAAGCGCTACGTCGACGCGATCCGCTCGACCACGATGACGTTCGGCTGTGGTCCCGCGGGCACCGGCAAGACCTACCTCGCGATGGCGCTCGCGGTGGCTGCGCTCGAGTCGCGCCAAGTGTCGCGCATCATCCTGACCCGCCCCGCGGTCGAGGCAGGCGAGCGGCTCGGCTTTCTGCCCGGTGACCTGATGGCGAAGGTTGACCCATATCTGCGGCCCCTCTTCGACGCCCTCTACGACATGATGGATGGCGAGCGCGTGACCGCGCTGCTCGAGCGGGGCGTGGTCGAGGTAGCGCCGCTTGCGTTCATGCGTGGCCGTACCCTCAATGACGCCTTCATCATTCTTGATGAGGCTCAGAACACGACACGAGAGCAGATGCGCATGTTTCTGACCCGACTGGGGTTCGGCTCGCGGGCCGTCATCACGGGCGACCCCACCCAGATCGACCTGCCGCGCGACCAGATGTCGGGGCTGATCGAGGCGCGGCAGGTGCTGCGCGGCGTCGACGGCATCGAGATCATCGAGTTTGAGCGCGCCGACGTGGTGCGTCACAAGCTGGTGCAGAGCATCGTCGAGGCCTACCGCATCGCCGACGAGAGCCGAGAGGCATGAGCGTCGAGCTGGACGATCGCGTCGGCTCTGGTGTGCCAGCGGGCGAGGCCGAGCGGGTCGTCTCGGCGACGCTTGCTGCCGAGGGCATCGCAGACGTGGAGGTGGGGCTCGTGCTGCTCGACGCCCCCAGCATGCAAGACCTCAATCGCGTGCACCGCGCGCTGGATGAGGCCACGGACGTGCTGTCGTTTCCCATCGACGACGCGGACGACGTGCCGCTGCCCGGCGTGCCGCGGCTGCTCGGCGACGTTGCGATCTGCGTGCCCGTGCTCCTCGCGCAGGCAGCGGAGCAAGATGTCCTGCCTGGCGACGAGCTGACGGACCTCTTGGTCCACGGCGTTCTGCACCTGCTGGGCTACGACCATGAGACCGATCAGGGTGAGATGCTGGCGCGGCAGGATGCGATCGTCGACGGTCTCGTCACGATCGTGTGGCAGCCCGCCTGAAGCCCGCTCGCAGCGCCTGAGCGCTGGTGCGCGTGATCGCGGCCCTGGTGCTGATCCGTGCTCCTCGCGTGCGCATTCGTGCGCCCGCGGTGTGACGGCAGGCCGCGACAGTGCGGGCATGGAATGGGAACCGGGAGCACGAGGGACCGTCATTGGTGATCGCTATCGCGTCGCCGGCGAGCTGCGGCGAAGGGGGGTGCTGGAGGCGGTCGACCTGGACGCGCCGTCCACTGCCGCTGCCTGCCGCGTCGCCGGCGTTGCGGGCACCGCTGAGGAGGTCGACGCGTGGCGCTCCGCGTGGGAGGCCGCGCAGGACGCGGCCGGCTTGCCGCTGCTCCGCGATGTCGTCGCAGATGATGAGGACGGCGCTTGGGCGGTGCTCGCGCCCGCGCGCGCCGACGCGGCGGCGCCACTGCCCACCGACGCGAGGCTGCAGCTTGAGACGATCGGTGCTGCCCTCGCGCGTGCAGGGCTCGACGTCGCAGGCGTGACGGGCGCGATGCTGGTGGTGGATGCCGCCGGGCGTCTGCTGATCGAGGGCGTCGTCTCGCTCGGACCAAAGACCCACCCGGACGCTGCTGGTCGCCTGCTCGCGGCCCTGCTACCCCCAGACCCAACGATTGATGAGGAGGACGAGATGCACGACAGCGACGAGAGAAAGCCGCGTCAGCGGCGGGAGCGAGGTGGCACGCGGCGCCTCCTGCTCCCGATCGCAGCCGGGGTGGTCCTGCTCGGCACGGTCGTCGTCCTGCTGCTGCCAGCAGGCTCGGCCGGCACGACGCGCACCGGAGGCCTCACCGAGCTGGCACCAGCGGTTGTCGCAACCGAGCCAGACGTGCTGCTCGGCAGCACCGACCTCAGCCTGCAGCCGCCTGCCGCGACAGTCACCGTGACCGAGGAGTCCGCACCAGCGGTCGTCACCG
>CAMDVX010000031.1 GCA_945877865.1 Bifidobacterium breve
TGGGGCTGTTGAGCTCCTTGTCGCCGTAGTGCGAGGCGACCGTGTGGCGCTCGCCGCCCTTGAGCAGAATCACCGACGAGGTGACGTGCTCGCAGAGCAGCTGGTCGCCAGCGAGGCTGAGCGTCGTGCCGTTGACCTTGTTGGATGGCTGGGCGACGACTTCGACGCCGCCGGCGCGCGTCCACTTGCGGCGAGTATCGGCGGGCATGTCGCTGAAGTAGAGGGTGCTCTCAGCGGCGACCCAGAGCGGCCCCTCCGTGAAGGTGCAGCCGTCTGCAATCAGCTCGAGCTCGGCATCGAGGCTGACGAGCTCACCCATTTTCGGCGAATTGGCGGTGATGAGAGACATCAGGTCCCTTCCTTGGTTCGTGCTTGGTCAGGATGGTTTAACGCATCACGGACCGGTTGGCAATGGTCGGACCATAATCGTCAGGCGCGAATGCGGTCGGGCCATTGACACGAGAATAGGTCTGACCTATTCTCGTGGTCTGCATCGCGAATGGAGACCGCGCTGCGTATTGAGGAGGGGGGATGTAAATGGCTAGTGGAGTCGACAGCACCGTCGGGGGCTTGAATGGCGTGATGGCCCGGGCGCCTTGGCGCGCAGGCTCGATCTTTTTGCTCGCCATTCTTGGGCTCTCGCTGCTTGGCATCGGGATTCAGGCCGCGAGCGACCCCACGCTCTTCGCCCAGATCACGCTCAACGGGCTCACGCTCGCCGGCCTCTACTTCATCGTGGCCAGCGGCTTCACGCTCATCTTCGGCCTGATGCGCGTGGTCAACATGGCGCACGGCTCGTTCTACATGCTGGGGGGGATCATCGCCTACCTCGTGCAGGAGCGGATGCTCAATCCCGACCCCACGAGCTTCGCCTTGCCGGAGGCAACCGTGACGTCCTTTGTCGTGCCGCTCGTCGTCTCCATGCTGTCGATCGCCCTGCTTGGCGTGGTCATCCAGCAGGTCTTCCTGCGCTGGAATCAGGGGCAGGAGCTGCGTCAGGCGTTGATCACGATCGCGATCTCCATCATCATCGCCGACCAGGCCGTTGCCCATTTTGGTGGCATCGCTAAAGAGATCTCCGTCCCCGTGCGTAAGAGCATTGAGCTGCCGATCGTCGGCATGTTCGGCACGATGCGCCTCGTCATGCTGCTCGTCGCCATCCTCGTCGGCGTTGGGCTCCTGCTGATCATCTCGCGCACGCGCTTCGGCATGATCGTACGTGCCGGCGTCGATGATCGCCACATGGTGTCCGCCCTTGGAGTCAACATCCAACGCGTTTTTGCCGCCGCCTTCTTCCTTGGTGCGCTGCTCGCGGGTCTGGCTGGCGTGCTGGGTGGCGCGGTCAACTCCGTCAACAAGTCGGACGATGGCAAGTTCCTGCTCATCTCGCTCGTCATCGTCATCGTTGGCGGTATGGGCTCACTGACGGGAGCTGCCGTGGGGGCCGTGTTGCTGGGGCTGATCGACTCGTACAGCGACGTCTACCTTCCTGACGCGGTGACGAACTACGGCGTGCTGCTGACGTTCTTCCTGCTCGTCTTCGTGCTCGCGGTCCGCCCGTATGGACTGTTCGGACGGGCCGCATGATCCCGGCTCGCCTGCACTGGCCGATCGGCGCCGTGGTCGTCGTTGTCGCCGCGCTCCTACCGATCGTGATGAGCGATTTCACGGTCTCTCAGATTCTCACGCGATCGCTGATTCTCGGGATCGCAGCGGCCAGCCTGATCTTTCTCGCGAGCCTCGGCGGGTGGGTCTCGCTGGCCCAGATCGGCCTCTACGGCGTCGCCGGCTTCGCAGTCGGAAACCTCGCTCAGGCCGATGGTGGTGTGAAGGTCTTCGCCATGGATATGTGGCTGGCTGCGCTGCTTGCGATCATCGTGACGGTCGTCATCGGCCTCATCATTGGCGTCGTCGCAAGCCGCAGCGAAGGCATTTACTTCCTGATGATCACGCTCGCTTTCGGCGTCATCATCCGCCTCCTCTTCGAGAAGGCAACGGATCTCTCGGGCTTCGGTGGGATCAACCAGATCATCCAGCCGGAGGTGCTCGGCTCCGCCCAGCTGCAGCCTGAGCGGATCTACTGGGTGTGCCTCGTCATCTCGGTGCTCGTCTACCTCGGCGTGCGCTACTTCGCGCGCACGCCCTTCGGTCTCGCCTTCCAAGGCATCCGCGACAACGCAGCGCGCATGAAGGCGCTGGGCTACAACGTCACGCTGATTCGCACCATCGCCTTTGGCATTGGTGCCTTCGTTGCTGCGCTCGCCGGCGTGCTGAACGTCTGGTGGAATACGCAGATCTCTCCAGGCACGATTGACATTAGGCCCGTCATCTTCCTGCTGATGATTGCGATCATCGGCGGGCTGTACCGGATCGAGGGTGCCTGGGTTGGCGCGTTGATCTACGTCATTCTGGACAATCGCCTGCGGTCCATTGACCTTGTCGGAGAGCGTGTGGCTACCGCGCTCGGCATCATCTTTCTGCTCATCGTCCTGCTGTCTCCGGGCGGCGTGATGGGCATTCTCGAGTCGCTCTCCTCGCGCTGGCGTCGATCTGACGAGCCTGATCAGCCAGCAGGCGATGGAGACGGAACCGCGGCGGCTGTCGTCGCGGGGGACTGAAGCCGAGGGGAGGACGAGCCTGATCAATAGCCATCAGCACCACAAGTCGATCAGCTCGGGGAAGCCTCGGGCGGTTCTGGTTGATCGGGAGCGCTCCAGCAGGCTCCCTAGCGCGTGCTTTATCCATACCAAGGAGGGATAGTGAACGTACGAGACAAGCGATGGGGCTGGCTAAGCGCCGGACTCCTCATCATCATCATCGGCATCGTTGCCGCCGCCTGCGGTGGCAGCGATTCGAGCTCGAGCTCGGCGGCTGACACGGCTGCTGCCGACACTGCAGCTGCTGACACGGCCGCTGCAGCGGGTGAGAAGAAGATCGTCATGGGATTCCTCTCGAACTGTGAGGGACCGTTCGGCCCATTCTGGGATGCAACGCTGGCCGGCTACTACACGGCCCTGGTGCAGTTCGCGGGAGCAACTCCCGTGGATCCGGCAGATCCCAAGGCTGGCGTGACTGGTGCCATGGTTCCGGGTACCGACGTTGCGATCGAGCTGAACACGAACTACGGCTGCTCGGACGACAAGGCTGACAAGGCTCTGTCGGAGGCTAAGCGCCTCGTCGAGCAGGAGGGCGTCAATATCCTCATCGGCCCGCTCTCGGGCGACGAGGGAATTGCTGTGGCGAACTACGCCAAGACGCAGCCAGACGTGACGTTCCTGAACGGCATCTCGGGTGCACAGGACACCACGCTGAAGGTCCAGGCTCCGAACTTCTTCCGCTTCTTCTCTGACGGTGCTCAGTGGACTGCGGGACTCGGCGCCTACGCGTACAACGTGCTTGGTTGGCGCAACGCGGTCACGATCGGTGACGATTACTCGTTCCCGTACACGCAGACCGCTGGTTTCGTCAGCGAGTTCTGCTCGCTTGGCGGCAAGATTGACGAGCGCATCTGGCCCGCGCTCGGCGAGACGGACTACTCGTCCTACATTGCCAAGCTTCCCGACAACGTCGACGGGTTCTTCCTCGACGTCGGCGGCACAGGCACGGTGCAGTTCGTCAACCAGTTCACCGAGGTGAATGGCAATGACTCGCTGCAAGGCAAGGTCATGGGTGGCGCGTTCATCTCGAACCCGGCGATCATCAAGGAGCTGGGCGCGAAGGTGGAAGGCGTCGTGGCCGGTTCGGCTCTGCCCTCTGATGCTACGGACGCCAATTGGACGGCGTACTCGGATGCCATCAAGGCTGCCTACCCGGAGATGGTCGGCAACGCTGCGAACATCTTCCTGGCCGGCTACTACAACAACGCTCAGGCGGCCATCCTTGGCCTCCAGGCCGTTGGTGGCAACATCGATGATGCTGCTGCGTTCCAGGCCGCCCTTGCAGGGGTGGAGATCGCGACCGGCGTTGGTCCGGTAACGGTCGATGCCAACCGCAACGCGGTTGGTCCGAACTACGTCGTTGAGGTGAACGCTATGGGCACCAAGACCCTGTTCACCGTCGAGGGCGTCGATCAGTCCTTCGGTGGCGCATTCAGCGCAGATACGCCGAACCCTGATCGTGATAATCCTGAGTGCGTCGCCGGCAACCCGCCCCCTTGGGCTGCCTCGATCACCAAGTAGTCAGATATGACGGATGAGATGTCTCAAACTGTGACATCCGCCGCTGATAGCGTCGCGCCGATCCTCCGCTTGCGGGGGGTCGGCCGGCGCTTCGGCGGAGTGCAGGCCGTGCGTGGCGTCGACCTTGACGTTGGCCTGGGAGAGCGGAGGGCGGTGCTCGGTCCGAACGGGGCCGGCAAGACTACGCTCTTCAACGTTATCGCTGGCGAGTTCCCGCCGACTGAGGGTTCGGTTGAGCTGTTCGGCGAGGATGTCACCAACAAGCCGGCACGCGATCGCGTGCCGTTGGGCTTGACGCGTACCTTTCAGATTAGCCGCCTCTTCGCTGGCCTGACGGTCGCCGACAATCTCTACGTGGCGGTCGTCGGCGTCGATGGCGGTCACCTGCGGCCCTTCCGCAACGGTCGCGACCGGGCCTTGCACCAGCGCGCACGCGAGATCGGCGATCGGGTCGGACTTGCTGGCGTGCTTGATCGGATGGTTGGCGTGCTCTCGCATGGCGAGCAGCGTCAGCTGGAGATCGGGATGGCGCTGGCAGGCGATCCTAAGCTGATCCTGCTGGATGAGCCAGCCGCGGGGCTTGCCCGCGCCGAGCGAGTCAAGCTGACCGAGATGCTGCTCGGCTTGGATCGCTCAATCACGCTGCTCTTGATTGAGCACGACATGGACGTGGCCCTCACGGTTGCAGAGCATGTGACCATGATGCATGATGGTCGCGTCGTAGCTGAGGGCAGTCCTAGCGAGATCCGCGGCAACCAATTGGTGCACGACCTCTACCTCGGCAAAGGGCATGGCAACGATGAGTGAAGCGCCAATTCTCTCGCTCCAGAACGTCGATGCGCGGTACGGGGCTGCGCATGTGGTCCAGGACGTGTCGTTTGACGTGTGGGCCGATCCGGTCTGCGTGATCGGTCGCAACGGCATGGGTAAAACGTCGCTGTGTCGCGCGATCATGAACCTCGATCCACCCGCGGCCTCTGGCACGATCCTCCTCGACGGCGTTCCCATCAGCGGTCTTCCGCCCCACGCCATCGCGCGCGCCGGCATCGGCTACGTGCCGCAGGGTCGGCGCCTCTTCCCGTCGCTCTCCGTGGATGAGCACCTGCGGATGGTCAAGACCGCCCGCGTTGGTCGCTGGAGTCCTGCCGCAGTCTACGACCTATTCCCACGGCTGTCCGAACGGAAGAAGGTCTCCGCGACGCAGCTCTCGGGTGGCGAGCAGCAGATGCTCGCCATCGGACGCGCGCTGCTGCTTCAACCCCGGCTGCTGCTAATGGACGAGCCATCCGAGGGGCTTGCCCCACGCATCGTGGAAGAGCTGATCGAGACGCTCAAGGGCTTCGTGAGCGAAGGGGTTGGTGTGCTGCTGATCGAGCAGAACCTCGGCGTGGCAACCAGCGTGGCCGAGCGGCTTGTCGTGATGGTGGCCGGTACCGTCTTCACGGAGACGACCGCGTCAGAGGTGGTCAATAGCCCAGAGCTCCAGCAGCGCTTCCTCGGCGTCACGCCGCAAGAGAGTGCTAGCGAGCATGCCTGAGGCACCGCCAACCGTCCTTCTGATTGGCACGCTGGACACCAAGGGCGCCGAGTACGCCTTCGTTCGTGATCTGCTGCATGCGGCGGGAGTTGCCACGATAGTGGTCGATTGTGGCACGGCCGGTGCACCCTTCTTTGCCCCGGATATCACGGCCCATGCGGTCGCTGCGGCTGCCGACGCCGAGCTGTCGGCGCTAACCGCAGCCGGCGACCGTGGTGCGGCTGTGTCGACGATGACGCGCGGTGCCACGATCATCGCCTCGCAGCTCTATGCCGATGGCCGCATCCACGGGCTGCTTGCGCTCGGTGGGTCGGGCGGCACCTCAATCGCGTCTGCCGCGGCCCGCGCGCTGCCGATCGGGCTGCCCAAGCTGATCGTGTCGACCATGGCGGCGTCCGACACTCGCTCGCTGATCGGCGAGAGCGATCTGATGCTGGCGGCCAGCGTCGTGGACGTCGCTGGCCTCAACTCGGTTTCGCGCCGCATCTTCGCAAACGCTGCAGCCGCCATGGCCGGCATGGTGACGGCGCCAGCGCTGCCCGCTGAGGAGGGGCGCCCGCTGCTTGCCGCGTCGATGTTTGGCGTGACCACGCCGTGCGTCACGCAGGCGCGCGAGCAGCTCGAGGCCGCAGGCTATGAGGTGCTGACGTTTCACATGACGGGCACGGGCGGGCGCTCGATGGAGTCGCTGATCGCGGGTGGCTTTATCCGCGGCGTGCTCGACACCACGCCCACCGAGCTCTGTGACGAGCTCGTCGGCGGCGTGCTGAGCGCTGGCCCCGACCGGCTCACAGCAGCCGGCCGGGCCGGGATTCCGCAGGCCGTCTCGCTCGGTGCGCTCGACATGGTCAACTTCGGACCGCGCGACACGGTTCCCGCCAAGTTTGAGGGCCGCAACCTCTACGTGCATAACGATCAGATCACGCTGCTCCGTACGACGCCTGACGAGTGTGCGGCGCTGGGTCGAGAGGTGGCAGAGAAGCTGAGCGCGGCGTCCGGACCGACGGCGCTGTTCATCCCGCTGAAGGGCATCTCGATGATCGCCACCGAGGGTGGACCGTTCCACGACCCAGCGGCGGATGCAGCGCTGTTTGGTGCCGTCCGCGAGCACCTTGGCCCTAACGTGGAGCTGATCGAGCTCGAGCTCGACGTCAACGATCCCGCCTTCTCGAAGGCGATGGCCGACTGGCTGCACGCTGCGGTGCAGGCGGCTGCGCGATGAAGCGGGCGGAGGCGCTCGCGCGGCTGCAGGCGACGAAGGCCGCGGGTCGCGCAATCATCGGTGCTGGAGCGGGCACGGGCCTCTCGGCCAAGTGTGCGGAGGCCGGTGGCTGTGACCTGATCATCATCTACAACTCGGGTCGCTATCGGATGGCCGGGCGCGGCTCGCTGGCAGGTCTGATGCCCTACGGCGATGCGAACGCCATCGTCGTCGACATGGCGCGCGAGGTGCTGCCGATCGTGCGCGAGACCCCGGTCCTCGCAGGCGTCTGCGGCACCGATCCGTTTCGGATGATGGACCACTTCGTGCCCGACCTCAAGCAGCTGGGGTTCTCTGGCATCCAGAACTTCCCGACCGTCGGCCTGATCGACGGCGTCTTTCGCCAGAATCTGGAGGAGACGGACATGGGCTACGCGCACGAGGTCGAGCTGGTGCGGATCGCCCGTGCGCACGAGCTGCTGACTGCGCCGTACGTCTTCGACGTTGCCTCTGCCGTGGCAATGGCCGAGGCAGGCGCGGACGTCCTCGTGCCGCACATGGGCCTGACGACCAAGGGCACGATCGGAGCGACCACAGCCCTGACGCTAGAGGACTGCGTGCCGCTGATCCAGGCCATGCGCGATGCCGCCGTTGCCGTCAATCCGGACGTGCTCGTGCTCTGCCACGGCGGGCCGATCGCGGAGCCCGACGACGCTGCGTTCGTCCTTGAGCGCACGACCGGCATCGACGGCTTCTTCGGCGCCTCGTCGATGGAGCGCCTGCCGACCGAGGTCGCGATGACCGAGAACATGCGCCGCTTCAAGGCGCTCACGATCACCCACGGATAGGAGAGCACGATGGCCAGCAAGTTCATTCGCCAGAGCGAGGTCCCCGTCACCGACTTCGATTGGGGTAGCGCCGGCATGCGCTGCTCGAAGGACAACACGGGCTGCGGCACGTTCGTCGTGATGGACGTCACGCTTGAGCCCGGCTTCGCGCACGACTTTCACAAGCACCCGGATCAGGACGAGATGATCATCGTCAAGGCCGGTCAGGTGACGCAGTTCATCGACGGCGAGTCGACGGTGCTGATGCCCGGGGATTCGGTCTACCTCGACAAGGATGTCGTGCACGGCTCCTTCAACGACGGCACCGAGACGGCGCATCTGCAGGTCGTGCTGGCGCCCGCGATGGGCGAGGGTGGCTACGAGCTCGTGGACATGTCCGAGGCCGCCCCCTGGTCCACGCTGCGCGGCTAGTGCTCTCCAGCCAAGCACCGGCTCCGTCGTAGCGCTGCTGGTGGCGGGCAGGCTCCGCTTGGAGCCGTGCCCGCCACCAGCAGCGCTGACGCGCTAGCGTTCGACGTGGCCTGAGCCGCCGTCGGGACCGAGCACGAGATCGCGCTCGCGGTCGGGAACGTGATCAAGCGGCACCGGGGCGAGCCCTTCGATGAACGTCACGCCACCCTCCGAGAACAGCTCGTGCTCGATGCCGCGGTTGATGCAGACAACGTCGCCGGCAACCACGGTCTTCGTCTCGCTGCCGACGGTCATCGTGACTGAGCCGTCGATAATCACCATCAGCTGCTCGGTAAACTCGTGGCTGTGCCGTGGAACCTCTTTACCCGGCTCGTAGGTGACGCGACACAGCAGCATCTGCTCGCCGCCGTACGCGTTCAGGCGCACGCCGGGGAACAGCTCGAGCGGCTCCTGATCGTTCCACGTGCCGAACGGCGAGGCGCCCATCGTCTAGACCGCGAACCGGACGGCTGACTCGGCGGCCTGAAAGCTGCTCATCGAGAGCGCCTCGTCGTAGCGGACGACCTTGCCGTCGCGCGTCGACTCTGGCTGTCCCGCGGCCTTCGCCTCCAGCGCACGCAGCACCTTCTCCGGGGTGATGGGCAGCTCGGTCACCCAGATCCCCACCGCGTCGTAGATCGCGGCAGCAATGGCGGGCGGCTGGGCATTGTTGGCCATCTCACCGATCGCCTTGGCGCCGAACGGTCCATCGGCCGAGGGGTTCTCCAGGATGATGCACTCGAGCTCCGGGAGATCCTCCATCGAGGGCGCCAGGTACGAGCCGAACTGCCCGCCGCGGTGCTCTGCGCTCGGGTAGTACGGATAGCAGTTCTCGAGCAGCCCAAGGCCGAGGCCTTGGATGGCGCCGCCTTCGATCTGGCCCTCAACCATCGTCGGGTTGATCGCGCAGCCGACGTCGTAGACCTGCGTCAGCTTGAGCACGCGCACGTCACCGGTCTCGACGTCCACCTCGACCTCGGCCGCGCAGGCGGCGTACGAGATCGCCGAGTGCGGCGGAATCGTCACGGCGCCCGTCTCCGGGTCGAGCGTGGCGTACTCCTTGAGCGCGGTGCCCTGCCCCGAGATCAGCTCGCCCTTGACGAACGTCGCTGCGCCCGCGATGTCGCCGACGCCAATCTTCTTATCGGGAGAGCCCTTCGCGACGACCTCGCCATCGATGATCTCTAGGTCGCCCGGATCGATCTCGAGGAGCTCGCCTCCGATCTCAAGGATGCGGCCGCGGACCTTCTCAGCCGCCAACCGCACCGCGTTGCCACCGATGAAGGTGCCGCGCGAGGCGAAGGTGCCCATGCAGAAGGCAGAGGAGTCGGTGTTCGACGTGTCCATCGTGACCCAGTCCATCGGTACGCCGAGCGTGTCGGCGACGATCTGCGAGTGGATGGTCTTGGAGCCTTGTCCGATGTCGACCGTGCCGGCGAAGACGTCGACCCGCCCGTCCATCTTGAGCTTAATCCAGGCCTGCGAGGGGTCGCCATTCTGGTTCATGCCCGTCGGGTACTCGATGGCCGCGATGCCGCGGCCTTGGTGCTTGGTCATCAGTGATCCTCCGGGTTGCCGAGCTGGGCGACGAGGTGGCCGGGCAGATCCTCACCCGAGCGGATCGCCGACGTCATGGTCCGATAGTGCGCGGGCAGCTCGATGCCGACCGCGCCGCTGAGTGCCTGCATCACCGGCACCGTCGACGGATCCGTGTAGGGGATGCCGTTCGGGGAGGTGTCACCGATGCGCGTAGCGTTCTTCATCCGCACCTCAAGCGGGTCCATCCCCAGCGTCTGGGCGATGCGCTCAAGGTGCGTCTCCGTCGCAAACGACACGCTCGTCACGCCGAAGCCGCGCATGGCGGTGCTCGGCGTGCGGTTGGTATAGACCACGAACCCGTTGAACTCGAGGTTCGGGATCGTGTACGCGCCCGTGTGGTGGAACGCGTGCTTCGTCACGCCGTACGGCGAGAACCGCGCAAAGGCGCCAGCGTCGTGGAGCGTCAGCATCTTGCGGCCAAGGATCCAGCCGTCCTTGGTGACGGCGTCGGCGATCTCCATGTGCCACGCGGCGCGCGTCGACGAGAACAGGAACTCCTCCGCCCGCGTCCATCGCCAGCGAACCGGCCGGTGCGACTTGATCGCCAGCAGGGTGGTGATCGTCTCGGTGGCCGTATCGACCTTGCCACCGAAGCCGCCGCCCGTCGTCCCGCCGACGAACTTCAGCTTGTTGAGGGGCCAGTTGAGGTGCGCTGCAACGACGCCCATCGAGAAGTACATGGCCTGCGTTGCCGAGTAGACGACGAAGCGGCCACCCGCCTCGGGCACGACCTGGCAGACCTGAGTCTCCAGCGGCACGTGCTCAATGGCGGCGGGGCGATACGTGCCCTGCACGATCACATCGGCATCGGCAAAGGCCTGCTCAATGTCGCCCTTGCGGATCTGCCGCCGGTCCATCTCGCCCTCGAAGTGGGGATACCAGTTGCCCCAGTGGTGGGCCTGCGGAGCGTCGGCATCGAAGGCCTTACGGACGTCGAACAGCGCCGGCAGCACCTTGTAGGTCACCTCGATCGCCTCCGTTGCGCGCTGCGCCAGCGCCTCCGAATCGGCGGCGACCGCCGCAATCGGCTGGCCCTTGTAGCGCACGTGCGTCTCCGCGAGCAGTGGCTCGTCGCCGGGGATGCCGAGCCCTTCGATGTGTCCATGGACGTTCTTGTGCACGTCCTTGAAGGTGACTACGGCGTGCACGCCTGCCATCGCCTCGGCCTTCGACGTGTCGATGCTGAGGATCTCCGCGTTGTCGTGCGGCGAGCGCAGCGCCTTGGCCCACAGCGTCCCTGGGATGCGCACGTCGTCGACGTAGCGCGTGCCCGAGGTGACGTGCTCAGTCGCGTCATAGCGCGGAAGTCGTGCTCCAACGGCCTTCACAGCTCAACCCCCCGAATCGTCGTGCGGGATCCGGCGGCGGTCGTCGCCAGATCAAAGGACTCGCCGCGCGCAGCAGCGGCGACGGCATCGTAGATCTTGACGTAGCCCGTGCAGCGGCAGACGTGGCCGCCGAGCGCTGCAGCGATCTCGGCGTGATCGTCCGAGCCACCCTTCTCAAGGTAGGCCGTGGCGGCCATCAGGAAGCCGCTGGTGCAGAAGCCGCACTGGGCGGCGTAGTGGTGGATCCAAGCCTCCTGCACCGGCGTCAGCTTGCCGCCGGACGCGAGGCCTTCGACGGTGCGAACCTCCGCACCTTCGACTGCCGCGATCGGCAGCAGGCAGGAGCGGCGGGGCTCGCCGTTGACGAGGACGGTGCACGTTCCGCAGCCGCCCTGCTGGCAGCCCGCCTTGGGGCTCAGCACGTCGAGCTCCTCGCGGAGCACGTGCAGGAGTGGGGTGAGCGGCCCGGCGTTGACGATCCGCGACGTGCCGTTGATGGTGATGTTCATGCTGTTTCCTTGAGCTGCTCGAGCGCGCGGCGTACGAGCACGGGGAGGGTCTTCTCGCGGTACCACGCCGAGGCGATGGCATCGTCGAACAGCTGGACGTCGGCCAGGGCGGCGACGCCAGCTGCGCTGGGGTCTGCCGCTGCTGCCTCTGCCGATGGCAGACGCAGCCCGTGGGGGCCAGCACCGTTGGCGCCGAGACGAATGGTTCCGTCAGCAGTGCGCACCGCGGTCACGGCGAGCGCCGTGTACTCGTGCGTGTGCGCTCGGTCGAGGTACGCGTAGGCCCCGGCGGCAGGCGCATCAAACGACACGTCGAGCACCAGGCGATCCGCGCGGCCGGGAAGGAACGTCTCGGCAGGCTCCGAGCGCTCACCACCGGCGCCGACGGAACGGACGGTGGCACCAAGCGCAATCAGCACGCCCTGGAGGTCGCCACGAGGAGCATCGGTGTTCTGGGCGCAGAGGTTGCCACCCACGGTGCCCTGGCCACGAATCTCGAGGTCAGCGATGTTGCTGACGGCGGCTGCGATCGGCTCGCCGAGGCTGGAGAGTGCGCTCAGCGGCGTCATGGCGCCGATGGTGGTGCGGGTTCCCTCCCGGCTGATGCCGGCGAGCCCAGCGCCATGGAGCATCAGCGCCCGGCTCGGGCGCGCGTGGCCCAGCCGAATCTCGGGGACGAGAATCGTGCCGCCACCGATGATGGCGATGTCGCCGCCCGCGCCAAAGCTCTCGATGGCCTCGGCCACCGAGGTGGGTATCAATACTGCAGGATCTTCCATCGTTCCCCCTACCCGTGTCTTGTGGGCCGCAGAGCCCACGATTGCGTACCTCGCTGCGTGCTTGGAGACTACGGATTGGACGGACCATTTGCAAGTTAGGCCCGCGTTTCGATGGCCTCCTGCAGCCAGCCGCGGATGTCCTCAATGTGCCCGCGCATCGCCGCACCCGCCTGCTTCGCATCGCCCGAAGCAATGCCAGCGATGATCGCGTCGTGTGCGACCAGCGTGCGGTCGAGGACATCGGTGCCCATCATCACTCGCTGGCGCAGCGACGAGCCGAGATGCCAGACGGAATCGATCAGCTTGACGAGCAGCTCGTTGCCGGCGAGCTCGTGAATTGCGTGATGAAACTTGCGGTCGGCGGCGAGGTTGCGGACGCCATCGTGCTCAGGCTTGATCGCCGCCGCCAGCCGCTGCAGCCGCTTGAGGTCGGCAGGGGTCGCCCGCGCCGCCGCCAGCTCGGCCGCCCCCACCTCAAGCATGCCCCGGACGTCCATCAGGGCGCTCGCCGAGGTGGCATTACGCTCGACGGCAAAGAGCAGCGGGGTGGCCAGCCGCTCGGCGGTCAGCTCGGTGACGTACGTTCCGGAGCCTTGGCGGGCGTTGAGGATGCCCATGGAGGTCAGCGCCCTGATCGCCTCGCGGATCGTTGACCGCGAGACGTTCAGCTGAGCGGCCAGCTCGCGCTCCACCGGCAGCCTGTCGCCTGCGGTCAGCCCGAGCCGCTGGATCATCTCCAGCAGCACATCCGCGGTTGCCTTCGCCGCGATGGTCCGGCGCACCGTCTCAACGCCAATCGGTCCGGCAACAGAGCCGAGCGGATGGCTGGCTGATGTCTGCTTGGTCATGGAGTCCGGGGGTTGGCGCCAGCTGGCGCAAGAAACAGCGTCGAGCGAAGGTTATCGGCGTCCTGTGGAAACGTCTCTGCCAGCTCGCGCAATGGCACGCGCTCGCGGTCGACGTCAGTCACGTCGCGCTGCGTGAGCTCGACGAGGTTGCCAGCAGGATCGCGCAGGTACATCTGCCCGGTGCCGTCGGGGAGCACGTTCGCCGCGGCGAACCCCGGCACCTCAACGAGGCAGCCACGCTCGCGGGCCGCCACGAAGCGCTCCTCGAAATCATCGATCTCGAAGGCGAGATGATGGCGCTCGGGAGCACGCTCGCACTCAGGGAACAGGTGGACCTGACGCTCGCCCGCCCGTAGCCACTCAAGCCGCACGCCCATGTTCGGGTTCGGAATGCGTTGCAGGCCAAGAAAGCCGACGTAGAAATCGAGCGACTCCTCGAAATCGCGGACGGAGACGCTGACGTGGTTGAGGTCGACGACGGGCATGGCACTCGCTCCGCTAAATGGTCCGACCAACTATAGACCCTGACGGCTGCGCATGGAAGGGACTCAACTTAGCGTGAGCGCACGCCGTGCTGTAGCCGCTCCTTCGAGAGCGACGCCGCCAAGGCGACGAACAGGATCGCGCAGACGGGAAAGCACGCCAGCACCAGATCAAAGTTGCCCGTTGCATCCCGGAGCGCACCGAGCAGCGACGGCGCCGTGGCCGTCAGCAGGTAGCCGATAAACAGCATCATCCCTGCCACCGCGCCGACGTCGACGGGGCGATCCGCCACGTCGAGCGGTAGGCTCATCGTCAGCGTGAACATCGCGCCATTCGCGAAGCCCGCGAGCAGAACCCACGCGATCGCGCCGTCCGGCACGGTCGCTAGCAGGATCGTCGCAATCACCATTCCCGACGCAGCGACCATCAGCCCCCGCCGCCGCGTGATGCGCTCGCCGATGATGCCGACGGCAATCGTGGCCGGCACGGTTCCGATGTTGAAGATGGCTGCGAGCCAGCCGGTGGCCGCCTGCGAGTAGCCGAGCTCAACGTAGGCTGCGGGTATCCACGCGGTGATGCCGTAGTAGATCACGCCCATCAGGGCGAACATCGCGACGAACACCCAGACCAGCCGGCTCTTGACGGGAAAGCGCGGAAAGGCACCAGCGGGGCGCTCGTGGCGCGCCGTTCGTGTCAGCAGCAGCCAGGACGAGAGCGCGACGAAGCTCGCCAACGAGAACACCAGCAGCGTCGAGCGCCAGCCGTCCATCGAGCTCGCGATCGGCACGGCGAGCACGGCGGCGAAGGCAGAGCCGACCTGGATGCCAGCGGTGTACACGCTCGTCAGCAGCAGCGGTCGATCGGAGAAGCGCTCCTTGACCGCCACCACCATGAGTGCGTTGCCGAGCCCCATGCCCGCCCCGAGCACGAACGTGCAGGCCAGCACTCCGGGCGCTCCCTGCGCGACGACGCGCAGCAGACCGGCGCCAGCGATCAGGGCCACGGCCACGGTCACGGCCTGCACGGCGCCGATGCGGCCAGCGAGCACGGGCGCAACGGGCGCGAAGATGCCGAGGCAGAGCACCGGGATCGTGATCAGCAGCCCGGCGGCTGCGTGCGACATGCCGAGCGAGGCTTGGATGTCGGGAATGAGCGGCCCGAGCCCGACGACCTGCGGCCGCAGCGTCAGCGCAGCGAGCAGCAGGCCGACCAGCAGCGGCAGCCGGCTGCCAATGCGGCTTTGCATCACGGTTTCGCGGGTCATCGTGGCCTCAGCGTTGCGGCACGATCTCAGCGCCAGCAGCGATCAGCGCCTGAAACCGCTCAATCGTCTCAGCGACGCCGTCGGCTAGCCCGTAGCGATCGATCGCACCGACG
>CAMDVX010000032.1 GCA_945877865.1 Bifidobacterium breve
AGGATGTCGAACTTGCGCTGTTGCCCCTGAATGTCCATCGGCATGATGACGTCGTAGCTCATCGGCGCGCCCGCTGTGGTTTGGCGGATGCCATCTGCGCCCATGGCGTAGCCGGCCTCGTCGAGGATCGAGTTGGCGAGCGCGATGTCGTAGACCTCGGGCTTGATGCTCGGGTTGAGAAAGTCGCCAGCGATCGGCGTCAGGATGCTCGCGGCGGGCACGGCGTAGCCGTTGTAGACGGTCTCGATGATGCGTTCGCGATCGACGGCATGGGCCATCGCCTGCTTGACGCGAATGTCGAGCAGCTCGCGGTGATTAGTCTTCTTCGGGTTCGAGTTGAAGCCAATGTTGATCACGTCGGGAACGGCTTCGCTGCGAATCTGCACGCCGGGATCCGCCTCGAGTTGCTTGACGAGCGTGACGGGCACCTTGTCCATCGAATCGATCTCGCCGGCCTTGAAGGCGCTGACCATCGCATCTGGGTTTTGGTAAACGGTGATCCCGATCGCGTCGAGGTGCGGCTTCGGACCGTAGTAGCCAGGGTTGCGCTCGAGCAGAGTAGTGCCCTGCTCGTCGTAGCTCTTGACGAAGAACGGGCCACCGCCGACGAGCTCGCCTTCGGCCTTCATGTCCCACTGCTTGAGGTCCTTGCCCTTGTTGCCGAGATGCTGCTCGAAGATGTGCTGAGGCAGGATGTAGAACGGCTGGAGGTTGGCGAGCGCATTGGAGACCGCGGTGTCATAGGTGATCTCGAGCGTGCTGTCGTCGATCGCCTTGAAGTCGGTGGCGTGGTTGATGTAGCCCGCCAGCAGGCCGGTCGAGACGTCGGCGTACTTGAGCACGGTGTTGCCAGTCCACTCCGCGTCTTTGGCGGTCAGTGGCGTGCCGTCCGACCACTTGCCCGGCTTGACCTTGAACGTGTAGACCTTACCGTCGGGCGAGATCGTCCACGACTCTGCCCAGTCGCCGACCAGCTTGAAGCTCTCGTCGTACTGGACGAGGGCGGGGTACGTCTCTTGGAAGATCACGTAGGAGACTTGGTTTGTGCCAACGAAGGGATTGATGCCATCAGGCGGGTCGGTGTAGCCGACGCGCAGGAGGCCGCCTTCCTTGATCGGAGCGGCAGCGTCACTCGTGGCGTTGCTGCCGTCGCTGCTGGTAGCGCCCGGCGTGGTCGAAACCCCACCACCGCAGGCGGCGAGCAGGCTGAGTAGAGCGATGGCCGATAGGGCAATGGCAACACGACGCATAGTGATATCTCCTGATTCTAAAATCAGGCTACAGGGTCGTGGGTGCACTGTGGGGGCGGAGGGGCGCTCAGCACCGCCTCGTTACACTCCCAACCCAATGGACCGACGAGCAGAACTAGAAGAGCGCACGCGCTACGAGGCCCCCGAGGTCGAGGGGCGCGTCTTCGCCGCGTGGAGCACCGCCGACCTGTTTACCGCCGATCCGTCCGCGCCGGGAGAGCCGTACTGCATCGCCCTGCCACCGCCGAACGTGACGGGCTCGCTCCACATGGGCCATGCGCTCAACGGGGCCGTGCAGGATCTGCTGATTCGCTGGCGCCGCATGCAGGGCCGCAACGTCCTCTGGCAGCCCGGCACAGACCATGCCGGCATCGCCACGCAGATGGTCGTCGAGCGTGGCCTCGCCAAGGAAGGCAAGACCCGCCACGACCTCGGGCGTGAGGCATTCGTCGAGCGCGTCTGGAAGTGGAGGGAAGAGACGGGCTCCACCATCATCGAGCAGTACAAGCGGCTCGGGGCATCGATGGACTACTCGCGCGAGCGCTTCACGATGGATGACGACTACGCGCTGGCCGTGCAGGATGTCTTCGTCGAGCTCTATGCGCGTGGCTACGTGTACCGCGACAACTACCTGGTCAACTGGAGCGTGCCGCTCGCCACAGCGATCTCCGACCTTGAGGTCGAGCACAAGGATGTTGACGACGTGCTCTACGAGGTCGCATACCCGGTTGAGGGCGGCGGCGAGATCGTCATTGCCACGGTGCGCCCAGTCACCATCCTCGCCGACGTTGCAATCGCCGTGCATCCTGATGATCCGCGCTACCGCGAGCTCGTTGGTCGACAGGCCGTGGTGCCGCTCGTCGGTCGGCTCGTGCCGATCATCGCCGACGAGCGGGTCGAGATCGGCTTCGGCACGGGCGCGCTGAAGATCACGCCGGGCCACGACCCCGTCGATTTCGAAGTCGCCCGAGATCACGGGCTCGCGACGCTCTCGGCGATCGGCCCGGACGGCCTGCTGACCGACCTGCTGCCGGAGTGGGCTGGACTAACTGCCGAAGCGGGTCATCTGCGAGCCGTTGAGCGCCTCCGGGAGGAGGGCGCGCTGCGCGAGGAGACTCCGTATCGGCACTCCGTCGGCTTCTGCCAGCGCTCCGGGGCCCGTATTGAGCCGCTCGTCTCGCTGCAGTGGTTCTGCCGCATGGACGAGCTCGCAAAGCCCGCCATCGACGTCGTCAAGGCGCGGACGGTCCGGTTCCATCCGGAGCGCATGGAGAAGATCTACCTCGATTGGATGGAGGCGATCCGCCCGTGGTGCGTGTCGCGCCAGCTGTGGTGGGGGCACCGGCTGCCCGTCTGGTTCGCGCCTGATGGCTCGCACGTCGTGCAGGTCGCGCGCCCGGATGGCGACGGGTGGGAGCAGTCGACCGACGTGCTCGACACGTGGTTCTCGTCAGCGCTCTGGCCGTACGCCACCCTCGGCTGGCCGCAGCAGACGCCCGAGCTCGCGCAGTGGTATCCCGGCAACGTGCTCGTCACGGGCCGCGACATCATCAACCTCTGGGTCGCACGGATGATCATGACTGGCATCGCCTTCGCCGACGGGATCCCGTTCACCGACGTCTACATCAACTCGACGATCCAGGCCGCTGACGGTCGTCGCATGTCGAAGTCGCTCGGCACGGGCGTCGATCCGCTCGACCTGATTGACCGGTACGGCGCGGACGCCACACGCTACGGGCTACTGAAGATGTGCTCGACGCAGGACGTCCGCTTCGCCGAGGGCATGATCGACGAGGGGCGAGGTCTTGCAAACAAGCTGTGGAACGCGAGCCGGCTCGTGCTGCTCAATGCCGATCCCGAGGCGCTGCCGGCCCCGAACGGCCTAGAGGCGGTCGACCGCTGGATCCTCGATCGGCTCGCAGCGACGATCGACTCGGTGACCGCGGATTACGAGGCGTTCCAGTTCTCGGCAGCCACGAAGACGCTGTACTCGTTTGCGTGGAATGAGCTCTGCGATTGGTACCTCGAGGCGATCAAGGCCCGCCTGTACGGCGACGATGCGTTGTCTAAGCGAGCCGCATCGGAGACGGCGCTGCTCGTGATCCAGCGCCTGCTCGGTCTCCTGCACCCGATGTGTCCGTTCGTGACGGAGGAGCTGTGGTCGTTCCTGCCGGGCACGAGCGGCCTCCTTGCGACGAGCGCGTTTCCGACGACTGACGGGATTCCGCGTGACGCTACGGCCGCCACGACGGTCGCTGCGGTGATCCAGGCAGTAACCGGCGCGCGGCGCCTCCGACAGGATGCCGACCTGGGCCCGCGAGCGCCGCTGATCGCCACCCTGTCCAATGACGCTGGCGCGCTGCAGGCCGAGGCCCAGCTGCTGGCTGCGCTCGGGGCGATCGAGCTCGTCGACACCGTGGCTGTCGGTCCGGCCGTACCTCTGCCCGCCGGCGCAGCGACGCTGTTCATCCAAGGCGACGGTCTCGCCGGCAAGCTCCGCGATCGGCTCGCCAAGCGGCTGGACGAGGCGCGCTCCGAGCAGCGCAAGGCCGACGGCAAGCTGGCGAACGCCAAGTTCGTGGAGCGAGCACCGGACGACGTCGTCGCCGAGGAGCGGGAGCGCAGCGAACGGTTCGGCCGCGACGCCGCCGAGCTCGAGGCGCAGCTCGTCGCGCTCGACGCGGGCTAAGCACCATGGATCGCGCCGGAGAGATCCTCCAGTCGCGAGCGCTGTTTGGCATGGAGCTCGGCGTGGAGCGCAGCGCGGCCCTGCTGGCTGCGCTGGGCGAGCCGCAGCGGTCGTTTCGCGCCGTTCACGTCGTCGGCACGAACGGCAAGTCCTCAACGACCCGCTTCATCGCGGCTGCCCTCGCCGCCCAGGGGCTTCGGGTCGGCGCCTACCTGTCGCCGCACATCAGCGGCTGGCACGAGCGCGTCCTGCTCGCCGAGCCTGGCGCGCTGCCGGAGCCAATCGCGGCGGCGGCATTCGAGCGCGCCGTCGAGCGGGCTGAGGCGGCGGCGCTGCGAGTGGACGCGGACCGCGGAGGATCCTGCACGCAGTTCGAGGTGCTGACTGCTGCCGCCTTCGTCGCGCTGGCTGAGGCCGGGGTGGAGGCCGCGGCGATCGAGGCGGGGCTTGGCGGGCGCCTCGACGCGACCAACGTCCTGCACGCACCCGTGGTGGTGCTGACCGGCGTTGCCCTCGACCACACCGAGCACCTCGGCCCGACCCGTGAGGACGCCGCTCGGGAGAAGCTGGCAGTGGTCACGCCGGGCGCTGTGCTCGTCGCGGGCGGAATGGACGAGGTGATCCGTCCAACCGTCGAGCGGATCGCAACGGAGCGCGGCGCCGCGCGAGCGCTGCTCGTCGGTCCGGGCAGCCTTGATGATGGCCTGCCAGACCTCGCGGCCGCCGGGACGTTCCAGCGCGGCAACGCAACGGTCGCGCTCGGAGCGGCCGCAGCGCTGCTCGGCGCTGCATTCGATGCGGAGCGCGCGCTGGCAGCGATCGCGCAGGTCGTCGTCCCGGGCCGGCTCGAGGTTGTCGCTCGCTATCCGCTCGTCGTGCGCGACGCCGCCCACAACCCCGACGGTGCCAAGGTGCTGGCGGCAGAGCTGCCGCGGGCGCTGCGCGGGGCGACGCCGGTGATCGGCGTGATCGCGTTGCTCGCAGACAAGGACGCGGGCGGCTTCCTCGCTGAGCTCGCCGAGTCGTTCTCGGCAGTCGTCGTGACGGAGACGGGGTCTGACCGCGCGCTGCCAGCTGCGCAGCTGCTGGCGGCCTGCGAGGCGGCGGGGCTAACCGCCGAGCTCGCGTCGGACCCGGCGGCAGCGTTGGCTCGGGCGCGGTTTCGAGCGGGACCGGCTGGCGCCGTCGTCATCGCAGGCTCACTCACGCTGCTCGCAGCGCTCACGACCACCGACGGCTAATCCGCTCGGCGAGCGTCAGACGATCAGGCGACCGACGACGTAGCCGAACGCGTAGGCCAAAGCGATCGATCCGACGAGGATGAGGAGCGCGAAGATGACGACGCTTGGGCGGCCTGGCATGACAACCATGCTACCGCCGGAACGAGGCCGCGCAGTCGCCTCATCAGCCAGTAGGATTTTCTCGGAATACATCGAACGTACGCTATTGACATGCACGCTCTCCTGATCGCCGCCGCCAACCCGCTTCAGCCAATCGTGGATTTCTACGAATCGGGTCTCTTTCGTGCGGGGCTGCGTCTGTCGCTGCTGTTCGTCGTCGTGCTCTGGCTCTCGTTGGCTCTCTGGGTCTACAAGGATGCGCGCCGGCGGATGAACGACCCGATTCTGATCGGCGTGGCCGTGGCCGCCGGCGTGCTCTTCCCGTTCGTCGGTCCGCTCGTGTACCTCTTTCTGCGTCCACCGGAGTACCTCGACGACGTACGTGAGCGCGAGCTGGAGATCCGGCTGATGGAGCGCCGCTTCGGTGGAGCAGATACCTGTCCGGGCTGCAGCGCGCCGGTTGAGGCCGACTTTCTCGTCTGCCCCGCCTGCTCGAAGCGCCTGCGGAAGGCCTGCGAGAGCTGTGAGCGCCCGCTCGACCCGGCGTGGCAGGTCTGTCCGTACTGCGCGGCAGCACCGCCTGCGACGGCATGATGCAGGGGTACCGCTGAACCGGCGGTGCGCTGAATGACAAGTAGGGAATCGATGGAGACCACGCTCGTACTGCTTAAGCCCGACGCCGTCCGCCGCAGCCTGATGGCGGAGATCATCGGCCGCTTTGAGCGGCGCGGCTTTCACTTCCGCGGCCTGCGCCTGCTGCAGCTTGATCGCGCGATGGCCGAGACGCACTACGCCGAGCACAGCGAGCGGCCATTCTTCGGCGAGCTCGTCGACTTCATCACCTCCGGCCCAATCGTGGCGCTGGCGTTGGAGGGTGAGGGCGCGGTGCTGGCGGTGCGCGAGATGATGGGCACGACGAACCCACTTGACTCGGCGCCCGGCACGATTCGTGGAGACCTTGCCTTGCTGATGGGTGAGAACATCATCCACGGCTCCGATTCGACCGAGTCTGCCGAGCGCGAGCTCGCGATCTACTTTCCCGACGGTCTGCTCTAGCGCTGAGGAGGGCCGCTCGGGGCCCGCGGTCTGATCGGGCTGGTTCGCTTGCGCAGGAAGCGGTGCTGGGTGTGGTCGGAGCCGGCCCCGGGTGGCTCTGCGGGTGCGTCATCGTCATCGTCGTCGTCAGCATTGCCGTCGCCACGTGATAGCCAGAGGAACGTTGCTGCTGCGATGCCGGCCACGAGCACCGCGACGCTGAAGACCGCCTGCGACATGAAGATGACGACTGCGGCCATCGCTACGCCAAAGCTCGCGAGCGACAGGCCGGCCAGAAGCGAGAGGACGCGAGGCGGTGCGCGATGCTCGGGCGGTCGCGATCGCAGCGCTACGAAGATGATGACGACGAGCGTGATGACCTCAATCGCGATCATGGGGGTACGGTACTGGAAGCCCTGTGCCTGCACGACCGAATGAGCGCTCAGCAGGAGACCGCGGTGTCGCGGGCAGCGGGCCGTCAGCGCCTGGTGCGCCTCGTCGCTTGGTTCGTTGGCGTCGTCGTCCTCGCGCTGCTGCAGGCGATTGGGGTGGATCCGAGCGCGTAGATCCGGACGCTGCTTCAGCAGCTGGGGAAGGCGACGCCGATCGCGCTGGGCGGGGCGGGATCGCCGCACGGCAGGACGGATCTCGCACGCGCCGTGCTTGAGGTCCCATGCCTCGGTCGGCAGTGGCGCATTGCGCGTCGCTTCATCGATGGCGGGATGGCGTCGTCGATCCGGGATCCGCTCGTGCTGGCTCGGACCGTCACGGTCTACGGTGATGTGACGGCGACGCTGCGTGCCTTGGGCTCATCGTCGCCGCACGTGGTGCAGGCGCGCGTCGTCCTGCGCAGCGGGGAGATTCTTGCGGCTGCCGAGGGCGAGCCGGAGGGGGCTGGCTGGGAGGTCATCGCTGCCGCACTCAGCTCGCCCTGAGGCCGCCGCAGCGCTGGCGGGGCCGGCCCACAGGCGGCCGGCTCCATCGAGTCTGGCTTGGAGCTAGGGGATGCAGATGCTGAACCCGTAGCCGTGCCAGACGTCGACGGAGAGGCAGGCTTGGAAGGGATCGGTCTGGAGCGAGAACCCGCCGCCGAAGCTGAAGCTCCACGGTCCGTGCCAGCTAAACGGCCACCACGCCTCGAAGTAGATCGAGATGCCCTGATCGCTGCTCACGGAGAAGTCGCTGTTGGTGATCAGCAGCGTCTCGTTGTACCAAGCGCAGCCCCAGCCGCGGACGACGAGGAGGTAGATCTCGCCGCTGCACGGGTTGCCAGAGTACGCCGCGCTGACGCTGAACTGGCCGTCCGACGAGATCGAGACCGTTGGGAAGTCGAAGGTGTCACCGCCGAGGTCGATGCTGCCCGTCATCGTCAGCGTCGTGTCTCCCGCCGCCTGGCTGCAGGTTGGGTCGGTGCAGTTGGTGAAGGTGCCGTCCATCGCGATGCCGCCGATGCCAGGGATCGTGATGGTTCCCTGCGCCGCGAGGTAGAAGAGCGGCGCGTTGCTGCCGTTCTCGATGAAGGTGAGCCTGCCGGACAGCTGGGCGACGTCGACGTCGATGGCCACGTCCGCGGTCAGGCCGATGCTGGTGGGCGTATCCGACAGCGTGACCGCCGCGTTGGCGAGGTTCCAGCCGCCGATGCTGAGGTCGACGGTGGCGTTGAGGGTGGTGGAGACCTGACCACCGTCCATCGTGAAGGAGCCAGCGAGGTAGAGCGTGGAGCCGTAGAGGTTGAGCGTGGTCGAGCCTGCAACCGAGACGTTCCCGGATTCGTTGGAAGCGGTTACCTGCATGGCGAGCGAGAAGCCGGCGAGCGCGAGAGTGCCTGAGCCGCTGAAGGAGAAGTCGCCGTTTGACTGGAACTCGCCGGAGATCGCCACCATGTCGCCGGAGCCCTGTGGCGACAGGTCGATCTGCGCGGCGACCGAGGCGTAGAAGTCGCCGCCCACGCTGCCAAAGCCCACGGCGCCGGTGACATCGAAGCCTGCGAGGTTGAGCGTGACGTTCGATGCTGCGAAGCTGAAGTCGCCTGGTGCGCCGGTGACGGCGCTGCCCGCGGCGTTGACAACGGTCGAGGTGCAGTCGGCCTGGTAGATGATGGCGCCCTCAAGCTGGGCGCTAAAGACGCTGCCGACCGTCACGGAGCCAGTGAAGGCGATGCACTGCGGTGAGATCGCGAGCGTGGCGTCGAACGAGAAGCCGCCGACGGTCACGGTCACAGCCGCATTGACATCGAAGGCGCCGGTCGACTCGGTGTACGAGCCTTGGAAGGAGCCGCTCATCGACACGGACCCCACCTGGAGCCCTGACAGCGTCGCCTGCACATCAACGTTCTCGATGACGCCGTTATCGATGGTTGCGGCGAAGCCGACCGCGAGCGTCGTCCCCATCACGTCCATGTCCCCGGAGGCCGCGACGGAGAGGTTCTCGACGCCCGGTCCGTACTCGACCTTGAGGGTGATCGATAGGTTCGACAGCGTGAAGCTCGCGACGTCCAACGGCTGCGTCTGCGCAACGGTCAGGCTGGCCTTAACGGAGGTGGCCGTCTTGGTCAGGCTGCCGCTGACGCTGATCGTCGTGCCGAGCATCGTGAAGCCGCCAGAGAAGTCGACCTCGTCGACCTGCGTCTGCTCATTGATCGAGACGTCGATTACGGTCTGCTGGAAGGAGACGGAGCCGCCGGTGCCGGGAATCGTGAAGGCGCCGATCTCGAGCTTGGCCGTGAAGATGACCGGGTCGAGCTGGAGGCTGGCCGAGACGTCGACGGTCGTACCGAAGACCGCACCGTCGAACTCGAGGGACATCCCTGCGGGTACCTGGGAGGTCCCGACGGTGCAGCCATCGGGCGCGACGGCAAACTCAAAGTACGTGGCGGTGACGGCGCCGCTACCAACGGACATGATTTGTGTGTTGCCCGTTGAGGACCCAACGGAGATGGCGAGGCATGGTGAGGTCTCGGACAGCTCGGCGGTCATGGAGATCGGCACGCCGTTCGACACGCCGAAGGCCTGCGTCAGGCTCTCTGGCAGCACCCCGGAGGCGTACAGGCCAATCGAGGGCAGTGGAATCGGTGGGTCGAGGGTGATGCCGAGCGAGATGGCGAGATCGTCGATGACGAGCCCGTTGACGCCGAACGCGTCGTTCCAGCCCGTGGCGTCTTGGAACTGGAAGGTGCCGCTGAGGGCGTTCTCGGTGATGTCGTAGGAGATCTCAAACGTCAGCGTCGGGGCGGTCTGCGACGACCCGCCAAGCGCGGTGATGCTGAGATCGGTTACGCCACCCGCGCTGACGGTGAGCCCTTGGGCGTTGAAGCGGATGTCGAAGAAGAGGGTTGGCACCGTCATCGTCGAGCCGCCCGCTGGAATCGAGTGGACGCCCTCGAACTCGATCTCCGCGTCGAAGAACCCGTTTGCTGGGTTGAACTGGATCGTGCCGAGGGCCAGCGGCATCGTGTCCTGCGTCAAGGTGTCCCACCAGGCCGGCGCGTCGTAGCCGCCCTGCACGGAGATCAGCCCGGGCTTGAGCTGCAGCGTCTGCTCTCCGAAGCCGGGGATGTCCGCCGTCATCGTCGTGGCGATGGACGACCAGCCGAAGGCGGTACCGGACTGCGAGCCGTTGCTGCCGCCACCGAGCGAGACGCCATCGGCGTCGAAGCCACCAAGGCTGACGCCGACGGAGGTGATGTTGACCGCGAGGTCCGTAAAGCTGCCGAGGCCCGGCACGGTCAGGCCACCGGCGGCAGTCACCGACCAGCCTCCCTCCGTCGCGCCCTCGAACGTCACCGCGCCGGTCGTCGGGGTGACTGCATCATCGGGGAGGCCGTACGAGGCGGTCAGCGAAGGACTGGTGATGGAGAGACCTGGCGCGACGTTGATCGAGCCAGGTACGCTCGCGTAGAGCGAGAAGCCGTCACCACCGCCGATGCCGAAGATGGCGTCGGCCGTGACGTTGATCACGCTGCCTCCCGGCGGGTCCACCGCCGCGTTTGCGGAGACCTGCATGAACATCTCCGACCCGGGACAGACGAGCGTGGTGGATGAGCACGTGTTCGACAGCTCGAGCTTCAGGCTCGTCAGCGTCAGCGCCGCCGTCGGCGTCCACGTGGGGATGCTCGCGACGAGTTCCCACTGCCACTGGCCCTTGACCTTGGCGATCGAGCCGGAGAAGTCGCTTGGGGTGACGTTGAGGCCTGCCAGCGGCGTCCACGTCGGCCCACCCGAGCTCGAAACGTCGATGCTCCAGTCCGTGGTGCTCGTGTAGGAGAGGCTGGCATTGAGCGCGGTCGGGGTCTCGCTGCCGCTCTGGATCGCCACGACGGCCTGGCCTGTGACGACCGGCGCATCGGCGGCGGTTCCGGTTGCGCCCCAGGTTGCCGTCAGCGTGGTGAGCGAGACGCCGGGGGCGAGGTCGATGGGTGCCGCAATCGAGCCGGTGATGCTCGAGACGACGGTGCCGGTGGCGTTCGAGATGCTGCCAGAGAGGTCGAGCGGCGTCTCACCGATGGTGATCAGCTCATTCGCGGTGACGTCGACGGAGAACGTGCCTCCGGCCTGCAGCGTGCCGGTAAATTCGGCGGTGCCGCCATTACCGTTGAGCGCCTTGGCGGTGATCGTGCCCGTCATCGCCCCGCTATCACCCGGTGCGAAGGTCAGCGTCGTCGAGCCCGACCACCCGCTGGGCAGCGTGATGAAGGCGAAGCCCGGCGATGTCAGCGACCCGCTCAGCTGCGCGTCGGCTTTTGCTGTACCGAACACGAGGCTGAGTGGCTTCGACCCGATCGAGAGCGGCGCGATCTGCCACGAGGACGGCATCGTCAGCGTGCCTGCCGTCAGCTCGAGGCCGGCAGCCGAGTAGCTGCCAGCAGCACCGGTGATCGTCAGCCCACCGATGGAGATGGCCGTCTTCGAGAAGGAGCCTCCCGTGCCCGTCGACGCCTGAGCGGGACGGTGCAGGCGCACGCCGCAGGAGCTGGCGGTCGTCGCGTTCGCCGCGATCTTGCCGAACGTGACGCTGATGGCGTTGCCGAGGCCAACGGGCTTGCCCGTCGCGCTCGCTGAAACGACGCTGCAGAGGTCGGGCGATGCCGCTTGGGAGATCTCGGCCGCGCCAACGTGGATGGTGACCTGAGCGGTGCTCTGCTGGCCGGTGGGGTTGGTGATGACGGCTTTGAAGGCCAGTGGTCCGCTGACGTCGGGCGTGCGGATCGATGCCACCGCCGAGGTGCGATCGCGAATCGCAACGGGGCTGCCGCCGACCTGCGTCCACTCGACCGCCTGGGCGGTGCCTTTCAGCACGCGAACGGTCAGCGCCACGTCCTGCCCGGGCGTGGCGTCGATCAGCGTCGAGCCGCCGATCGTGACGCGGGCCGCCCCGTTGACGATTGCGCGCGCGCCGGACGCGCCGGTCCGCTGCGTGGAGCGCAGCGCGGCAGCGGCCTGCGTGGCCGATCGCTGGTGCTGCTGGTCGGCGCCTCGCTGGGCGGCGCGCTGGGCCGCGAGCGCCTGGCGGCTGCTGCCGCCCTTTGACGAGACGGGGCGGCTACCACGCTGCACGAGGCGCGTCGCTGGGGTGGCCGTGGCGCGGACGGTCTTCTCGAGCGTCGACGAGCCGTCGCTGATGGTTAGCTGGAAGACGAAGGTGGTGCGGGTCGCAACGGACGGTATGCGCGCGCGGGCGACGGAGGCGTGGGGGCTATCGATTCTCACTCTCCGCACGGGCTTGCTGCCTGGGCAGCGTCCGAAGGCGGCGACGTCGGCGGCGGTCGTGCAGCGCTGCGTCCACGTGTAGTCCAGCGAGACACCGTTGCCGACGCTCCCGTCGCCGCGGAGAATCACGGAGCGCAGGGCCCTTGGGTTCTTGGAGGCGGCGATCACCCGCGGTGCAGACGTCGCCGCGACGCGGATCGGCTTGCGGACCGCTAGCCGGACCTTGGCGATTCCGAAGGCGGAGGATCCGCTGCCGGCGGACTTCGCAGTTGCGCGCCACAGCCGCGTGGTCGGTGTCATCGTCGGAGCCGCGGCGCGTGTGGCACGCAGGGTGAGCGTGAGGAGCGGCGACTTCGTGCGGGCTGGAAGGTCGGCCCCGAACGTGCAGGTGGCGATGGTCGCTACCTGGCGACAGGTCCACAGCTGCCCGACGGACTTGTCGAGGTGCACCCCGGCGGGCAGCGGTGCTTGGATGCTGAGGCCCTGGGCCGCGCTTCCGCGCTGGAGGTTGAACACGCGCAGCGTGACCTCACCGAGCCCGTCGACGTCAGGAATCCGCTTGATGTGCGTGGAGACGCGCAGGGTCCGATCGGTCGGGATTGCGCGCAGCAGCACCGGCACCTGCTCATTGCCCGCCTCGCCCTCGACGGAGGTAATGATCGGACCGACGTCCACGCGCCGGGCGACGACGTGCGGTGCCACCGTGATCGTGACCGTGCCGATTGCCTGCCCCACCGCAATGGTGCGCCCTGCTGTGATCGTGCACGCCAGCGGTCGCAGCGTGCAGGTGCCACCGCCGGAGGCAACCGCGTTGAGGGCGGTGACGCCGCGGCCGATGCCCTGCGTGATCCGCACGCTGGATCCGGCAGGCACGACGTTGCCGCCCCGATTCCTGATCGTGACGCGGTAGGAGATCGACTGGTCGACGTGGACCGTCGTGACGGCGCCGCTACGCCAGTCCCGCCACGCGCGGCCGGAGGGGTTGAACTGGAGCGTCGGGGTCGCCTCCGGGTCGCCGAGGTCGTGGACGAGCAGTGGGATTGAATGGGTGCGCGACTTGCGGTCATTGTCAGCAAAGGGGCGAAAGCGCACCTGGCGGTGCCCGGTGGGCGCGTCACGCGTGGTGGTCAGAGTGATGCGAAGCTCCTTCGTGGCGCCAGGGGCGAGCGTCCCAGCGGTCAGCCGACAGGTTCGGGGCGTACCGATGGCTGTGCAGGTCCAACCGGCGGCAACGTCGGCGATCAACACGCCGGCGGGCAGCGTCACGTCAACTCCAGTGCGGGCTGCAGCGACCTCACCGGTGTTATGCACTTGGACGGTGAACACCGTCCGTGCCAGCTGCGGTAGGACGATGCCTCGTGGCGTGCGGGCGCGCGCCACGAGGCGGGCGGGAACCAGCGTCTCGATGGCCATCAGCATGTGGTGCTCGCCGCGGGTGAGGCCGGAGCGTCGCGTTGCCGGATCGCTCCAGTGGGCGAATGCTTTGGCGATCCACTTGTCGGGAGCACGCTGTCCCGGGGTCAGGATCGGCAGCGGCTTCCATGCGATGGTCACCTCATCCGCGGCCTGGCCAATGCCGAGCGAGCCCCGGCGCGTGCAGTCGAGCGAGCGTGTGCCCTCGTCGAGGCAGCGCCAGCCGCTGCCGGTGGCGCTGTGATCAATCGCCTCGCGATGGAACGGCATGATCTCGTTGACGGTAATGGCGGGTTGACCGTCGCCGCTCGTCGCGGGCAGTCCGCCGATGTTGCGGACGCGCAGGAAGAACCGCGACGTGCGCTCGGCGGTCTGTGGCTCGATGCCCTCAACCATCAGCTCCGCGGGCACCGCCTGGTTCGTCGCAAACGCCTTCGCCGTCGCCACTGCTGCCAGCGGCCCGGCGACCGTCTCGGCGCTGACGCTGAGGGTGATATCTGAGAGGGCGGCGATCGTCTCATGGAGCCGCTTGCTAAGGCTGGCATCGGCGGTGCCGGAGGCGACGAGGGTCGGGGACGCGCGCACGATGAGGTAGAGGAACGTTGCCATCTGGCTCGCCAGCCCGGCCGCGACGGCGGGATTGTTGCGTAGGCCCATCGTGCAGGTGACCGTCTGATCGACCTGTGCGCAGGTGAAGTGCACGCCGATCTCTCGGCTGTTCTGCCCGGACTCCACGCCGGCCAGCGTCAGACCCACGGGCAGCGTCGCCGTGATGGTCAGCGGTGTGCCGCCCTCGGCCAGGGAGGTGTTCTGGAGGTACGTGACGATTGGGATCACCCCGCTGTGGCCCTGGGCGAGCAGAACGTTGCCCTGACCGACGGGATTGATCGTGGCCGCATGCACGAGTCCGATCGCAATCAGCGGGTCCCGGGTTGCGCTGCCACCGTTGATTGGGATGGCCTCGGAGGCGGTGGCAGCCGAGCAGAACGTGGCGAGCAAGGCGAGCAGGAGGGCCGCAGCCGAGATGCCGATCCGCGCTGCACTAAGACCCATGGCAACAGTCTGAGCGATGACCGCTACCGGCACAAGCGATAGATGCGCCGTTTGTCACTAGCCGCGTCGTTCGTCGTCACCCCGCCGCCAGCGCTGCGCCGATCACGCCGGCATCGGCACCGAGGGCAGCTGGCACCACCGTCGGCATGACGGCGTAGGTGGAGTCGATCGTCGAGGCGATCGCCGCCGTCACGAGCGCCCGATAGCGAGCGACGAGCCCAAGCCCCCCGCCAAGGACGATGAGGCCGGGATCTGTCGCGTGGACGATGCGGGCGAGCTCGAGACCGAGCGCTGCCGCTGCCGCGGCGATCGCGGCGGTCGCCGCGGGGTCTGCGAAGGCGGCCTCTGCATTCGTGGCGCCTGCGACGCGGGCAATGGCAGGCCCGCTGGCGACGTCCTCAACGAGCGGCGCCCCGAGCAGGATCGCCCGGCCGTCCGCTCCGGCCCACGGCCTGCCGTTGATGACGAGGGTCGAGGAGATGCCGGTGCCGACGTCGTGCCTAGCCCGTCTGATGAATCGTGTCCCATGGGATCTTCGAGACGTAGAGCAGATAGACAGGTGTTAGCCCGCCCCAGTTCTGTTGGAAGGCGCGGGCGAACTGGGATTGGGCAATGA
>CAMDVX010000033.1 GCA_945877865.1 Bifidobacterium breve
CCGTGCTGGACTTCCCGCAGGCGGCGGCGAGCGCGGCAGCGGCGATCATCAGGACGAGCACCACAGTTTTCCGTGTCAGGGTGGGGGTCACGATGGGAATTCCTTCCGGGGAGATGGTGCGGCTCGGCCGATCGTGCCGGCAGGTGCGCTGGTGATCTGCGCAGGGACGAGGTGGGATGCGATGAGCAGAAGCATGGGGTTGACGACCATGGTGCCACACGGGACCGCGTCATGTTGGCTCGGCTGCCTCTTGATCCATACTGTTCAGCTGATGGTTGATCCGCATCGCACTACCCCAGCAGGGCTGCCACGAGCGCGTTCGCTCGGGATTCCCTTCGCCGGCACGCCTGGGCCGTGGAACGCAATCACCGACGTGCCGGGGCTTGAGGTGGGCTACGCCACGGTGATCGCGGGCGACGCTGTCCGCACCGGGGTTACCGCCATCCACCCGCGGGGCCGCGCAAATCCGTACGACCCCTGCGCCGCCGGCGTCCACTCGCTCAACGGCAACGGCGAGCTGACGGGATACGTGTGGATCGAGGAGTCGGGCACGATGAGCCTGCCCATCACCATCACGAGCACCGCAGCCGTCGGGCTGGCCCACGCCGGCACCGTCAGCTGGGTGGCTGAGCGTCACCCAGACCCCAACGACGTGTGGCTGCTGCCCGTCGCAGCCGAGACCTGGGATGGCTTTCTGCACGATCTCAATCGCCAGCGGATCTCGGAGCAGGACGTGCACGCCGCGCTCGACTCGGCGGCCTCGGGCCCGCTCGACGAGGGCTCGGTTGGTGGTGGTACGGGGATGAACTGCTACGGGTACAAGGGCGGCAGCGGCACCGCCTCGCGCCAGGTCGAGTGGGGGCCCGACACGTACACCGTGGGCGTCTTCGTGCAGGCGAACTTCGGCGACCGCAGCGAGCTGTCGATCGCTGGCGTGCCGCTCGGCGCCGCGCTGGCCGACGACGACCCCTTCAACGACACGGACTGGCTTGCGCCACCGGGCGCCGGCTCGATCATCGTCGTCGTTGCCACCGACGCGCCGCTGCTGCCGAACCAGCTGAAGGCGCTCGCCCGTCGCGTGCCGCTCGGCTTGGCCCGCACCGGCACGACGGGGTCGCACTTCTCAGGCGACATCTTCCTCGCGCTCTCCACGGCCAACCCGGGTGCGTTTCTGACGGGGTTTCCGCTCGGTGCCACGGGGCCAGAGCACGTCCGGTCGCTCGACTTTCTGCCCTGGGGCCGCATCGAGGAGCTGTTTGCAGCGACGGTGCAGGGGGTCGAGGAAGCGGTCCTCAACGCGCTCGTGGCCAACGCCGAGATGCACGGACGCAAGGGGCGACGGATGCCCGCTCTGCCGCGGGAGCGCGTCGTCGAGCTCCTGCGCGCTGCTGGCCGAATTGTCTGACTCGCTCATGATCGCTGCAGCTGTCGGCTTAGGCGAGGGCCTCGGCGATCGCCGCGAGGCTGCGCATCGTCTCCGCTGAGAGCTCGACGGGGATGGCGAGGGGATAGGTCGAGAAGCGCGCGATGACGACGTTAGCGGGGCGGTGGACGTAGCAGTACTGCCCGTGGATGCCGAGGCCGCTGAAGACCTGGTCGCGCTCGAGCACCCAGAACGCGTTGCGATACATCGACCAGTCGCGCGTCTCGTGGTCAATCTGTGGACTGTCGGCGAACGCCTTGATGCACGCCTCGTCGCCGTGACGCGTGTCCTCCACCCAGGCGGTGGGGATCACCTGACGGCCACCGAGCGAGCCGTCTTGGAGGTACGCGAGGCCGAGGCGGGCGAGGTCACGCAGGCTGCACGACATGCCGCCGTCAACGGTGGGGAAGCCAAGCGGGTCGAGCATGATGTCGGCATCGTGCTCCTGCCCGAGCGGTCCCCATAGCTCCCGTGAGAGCGCCTCGGGGTAGGGCTGGTCGGTCACGACCTCGATTAGGCGGGCCGCGATGTTGGTGAGGACGGATCGATACTCAAACCACCCGCCGTGCGGATAGGCCAGCGGATAGGTGCGGAAGTGCCCAAGGATGCCGATCGGCTCGCGGCTGCCGAGGCGTCGATAGCCGGCGTGTCGCTCGTACTCCAGCAGCGGGTTGTCGGCGTCGGGGTCGGCGTAGAGGTCGTAGTCCTCGTTGAACTCGGTGCCGGCAGTCATGTCGATCACGTGGGCGACGGTCGCGCCGTCGAGGCTCGTCCCCGCCAGCTCGGGGGCAATGTCCGTCACCAGCGTCTCGCGGGTCAGCAGGCCCTTGCCAACCTGCACGCCGAGCAGCGCGCCGCAGAACGACTTCGTCACGCTCATCAGCAGGTGCGGCGTCCGCTCGGTCATGCCATTGAGGTACTGCTCGTAGACGATCGCTCCGTCCTTGATGACGCAGAGGCCTTCGGCATAGGACGTCTCGAGCTGCCGGGCGACCGTCGTGGTGGCGCCGTCAACGCCTGCGAACTCGATGGCACCCACGTCGCGGGGTTGCTGTGGCAAGAGCGTCGGCTCGCCCTCGTAGCGCGTGATCAGCGCCGTCGGCACGAGCTCACGCACGCGCTGGAACGAGCGGCGGTCGAACGGGTCCGTCAGCCAGTTGTCAAGGGTGGTGGGGCTGGTCATGTCAGTGCCTCCGTGATCGCGTGGAAGGAGCGGAACGTCTCGCGGCCGAGGGCGCTGCGCTGGTCGAGCGGGTACGACGAGAAGCGGGCAATGACGACGCCGCTTGGCCGGTCGATGTAGCAGGCCTGGCCGAGCATGCCGATCCCGGAGTACGTCTCGCCAGGCTCGGCGATCCAGAACGCGTTGCGGTAGCAGTCCCAGCCGGCGCGGTCCTCGGCGCTCATCGTCTCGCACGCCGCGAAGGCCCGCGCGGAGCCCTCCCCGCCGGCAGCGGTGTCGGCGACCCAGTCGGCGGGGATCACCTGCTGGTCTCGGGCGACGCCACCCTGCTGGTAGGCGAGCCCAAGGCGGGCGAGGTCGCGCAGGGTGCACGACATGCCGCCGCCGGCCAGGGCGACTCCGAGTGGATCGAGGCTGATGGAGGCGTCGTGCTCCTGGCCGAGCGGCCCCCACAGCTCGCGCGAGACGACCTCTGCGAATGGCTGCTCGGCGGCGAGCTCGACGATGCGGCCGACGACGTTCGTGAGCGGCGTTCGATAGTCGAACCAGGCGCCGTGGGGCCGGGCCAGCGGATAGGTGCGGAAGTGCCCGAGCACGCCGATCGGCGTGCGGTCGCCAAGGCGCCGGTAGCCCGCCTCGCGCGTAAAGGAGGTCAGCGCCGTCTCGGTGCCCGGGTCGGCGAGCTCGTCATAGGTCTCGGAGAAGAGCGTGCCGGCAGTCATGTCGATGAGGTGCGAGACGGTCGCACCGTCGAGGCTCGTGCCGGCGAGCTCGGGAACGAGGTCGGTGGCCAACGTGTCTCGGCTGTACAGGCCGCGGCCAATCTGCAGGCCGACGAGCGTGGCGCAGAGCGACTTCGTGAGGCTCATCATCAGGTGTGGCGTGTGCTCGGTGAGGCCGTTGAGGTACTGCTCGTGGACGATCGCGCCGTCCTTGAGGACGCAGAGGCCTTCGGCATACGACGTCTCCAGCTGCCGGGCGACCGTCGTTGTCGCGCCGTCGGCGCCCTCGAGCTCGATGCCGCCGAGGTCGGCGGCTGCCGTCGGCAGCAGCGCTGGACCAGCAGAAGACCGGGCGATCAGCGCGCTGGGCAGCAGCTCGCGCATGCGCTGGAACGAGCGCAGGCGGAAGGCGTCGCTCAGCCAGTTATCCAGGGTTAGCTCGCGGGCGAAGGGCATGCTGCGACTATGCCACGGCTGCCCGCGGAGCGCCATGGCGATCGCGTGGGCGCTCCGCCTGCGGGGGATTGCGACGGCGCCACCAGCGGCGAGGTGGCAAGCGCGTCAAATGACGGTATATTTGTCGTCATGAAGCGCCTCGCCAGCTCGCTCGCCCTCCGGATCGCCCTTGGTGTTGGCGTCCTCCTCCTCGTCGCCGGTGCCGGCTCGCAGCTGGTGCGTGAGACGCCGTCGTCGTCGGCCGCGGTCTCCACGCAGACGTGCTCCGCCTGCCAGGGCTTTGCTACGGGTCAGCCGCTGCGTGAGCCCGAGCGCCTCGAGGCGAAGGATGGCGTGCTGTCGACGACGTTGACGGCTGCCATGGCGACGGTCACGATCGGCGGTCGTAGCGTGCGCAGCCAGGTCTACAACGGCTCGTTTCCGGGACCGACGCTGGTGGTCGATCCTGGTGGTCAGCTCAACGTGCTCCTGCGCAATCGTCTCAATCCCCGCTACCTCCCGTACGGGACCTCGTCGCAGGTGCCTGCACAGCTGTTTCCTGGCCAGCCGTACGCTGGCTTTACGCAGCCCCTGGGTAACATCACCAACCTCCACGTGCACGGGATGCACGTCTCGCCAAATCGGCCAGCAGATGACGTCCTGCTGTCGGTGCGGCCCGGAGGCAGCTTCCAGTACCGCTACGCGCTACCTGCCGCTCATCCAGCAGGCGTGTTCTGGTACCACCCGCACGGGCATAAGTACGCCGACATGCAGGTTGGCCAGGGCCAGGCCGGCGCCATCATCGTCCGGGGTGGGCTGGATGAGCTACCGGGCATCAAGGGGCTGAAGGACCGCCTGATGGTCATTCAAAACGTTGAGGTGCTCAATGGTGCAGTGGCGGGCTCGCAATACCAAGTACCCGTGCATCGCCTGATCACGATCAACGGTCAGGTGCAGCCACGGGTCGATATCCAACCCGGTGAGACGCAGCGCTGGCGGCTCGTGAACGCCTCCACCGAGCGGTTTCTGCAGATCCTCCCGATGGGCGGCGCCACCTACTGGCAGCTGACGCAGGACGCGCGGACGCTCTCGCGCTCGCGGCGCATCGGACGCATCTGGCTGGCTCCCGGACAGCGCATGGAGGTCCTGGTGCAGGCCGGCCAGCAGGCAGGGTCGTTCCCGCTGATTCAGTCGTACTTCAGGCAGCGTCCGACGCCGTACGGGGTGCAGCCACGCGTCCAGATTGCCACGCTGCGCGTAGCCGGCACGGCAGAGACGCCGCAGCAGATTCCGACGAACCTGATTCCCGCGCGCGACCTGCGCGGTCCCGGCGTGCAGATCGCTGGTCGCCATACGATCGTCATGACGCAGGCGCCGTCAGTGGCGCAGTTCTACATCGACGGGCAGGTCTTTCAACACCACGGAAGCCACTACGCGCCCGTCTTCACGGCCACCCTCAATACGATCGAGGAGTGGAAGCTCGTCAACAATTCGCCGGAGTGGCACAACTTCCACCTTCACGTTGACGATTATCAGATCATTCGCCGCGATGGCAAGGCCGTCAAGGGCCAGCCCGAGTGGGCCGACTCGATCGCGATCCCGCCGGGTCGGACGATCACGATCAGAATTCCCTTTGAGGACTACGCGGGCAGGTTCGTCTTCCACTGCCACGTGCTCGTCCACGAGGATCACGGCATGATGGCCGTGGTCGAGGTCGTCGAGCCGAAGGCTGCGGGCTAGCTCGAGCTCTGGAAAATGCAGTCCAGGCGACGCTCGTGGCTGGCCCGCGCGAGCAGGCGGGGGGCTTAGGTCGCTGACGGCCCGGTGAGCGCGTCGGCGAAGCGACGGATGCGGCGGGCCGCCTCGGCGAGCGCCTCGTCGTCCATGCCGAGCGAGATGCGAACGTGTCCCGCGCCCGAGGGGCCGAAGGTGTGGGTGGGCAGCACGGCAACCCGTTCCTCAGCGAGCAGCCGCCGTGCGAAGGCGTCGGCATCCAGACCGGTGGGGCGGACGTCGATCATGACGAACATGCCCGCCTCCGGTCGACGTGGCGAGATTGCGGCCGAGCCGGAGAGCGCTGCCATCACAAGGTCGAGGCGGCGCAGGTACTTCTCGCGCTCGGCGCGTGGGAAGGCGCCGCCGTCGGACAGCGCCACCGCGCCAGCATCCTGAATAAACTGCACGCAGCCAAACAGCATCGCCTCCAGCAGCACCCCCGCGCGGGCGCCGGCCTCAGGGGGCGAGATCGCCCAGCCGTGACGAAAGCCCGTCATCGCGTACGACTTGGAGAGCGTGCCGAGGGCGATGGTGCGGTCCTCAAACCCCTCCAGCGCAAGGACGCTGGTGAAGGTTCCCGCGTAGACGAACTCGCTGTACACCTCGTCGGCGACGAGCCACATGTCGTGATCGCGGCAGATCGCGGCGATGCCCATCAGCTCGCTTCGCGTCAGCACCGCCCCCGTTGGGTTGTGGGGATTCGTAATCACCATGGCGCGCGTCCGCGGGGTGATCGCGGCGCGCAGGTCGTCGAGCGATGGGTGGAAGGCATTGGCTGGCCGCAGCGGAATCTCCGCCACCTCGACCCCCGTCGCACCCAGGACCTGCGTGTACGGCGCGTAGTACGGCTCGGGGACGATCAGCCCGTCGCCTGGCCCGACGATGGTCATCAGCATGCCGAACAGGGCGGTCTGGGCGCCGGGGAAGAAGTTGACGTGCTCGGGGCGAATCTCGCGACCGGCCTGCTGCGAGGCGTAGCGGCAGATTGCGTCGACGACGACGGTCTCGCCACGGGCAGCGGAGTAGCGGGTGCGGCCACGCTCGATTGACGCCGCGATCTCCGTCAGGACGGCGGCAGGCGGCGGCGAGTCTGGCTCGCCGATCGACAGCATGATGATGTCTTCGCCAGCGGCTCGCCGCTGCACGGCGAGCGCGTGGACCTCCCAGGCGGGATCGGGCTCGTCAGAGAGGCGTAGGGACAGGGCGGAGAAACCGGGCGGGTTCGTCATCGCCCGCCACCATACCGGCGACCCGGCTCCCGTCAGGTTGGTCTGCCGATGGCGGCGGCAGGGAGCGGCTCGGTGCGAGTGCGACGCTGCTGCCCCGTGGGATAGCGATCCGAATACGTCGGCGCCGGGGAATAATCCTCTCTTATAAGCAAGGCCACTATTGAACATAAGGTATGCTTCTACCTAGCGCGGGGGTTTCTTCCGCCCGCGATCCCCCTCCCGCGAGCATGCCGATGCCACCAACCAACCCCCTCCCGTTCACACCTGACGACGCCGAGCAGCTGACGGCCGGAGGGCTCATCGCCGCAGCTCTGGAGGCGTTCGGCACTCAGATCGCCGTCGCCTGCTCCTTCCAGCAGGAGGAGTCGGTGCTGCTTGACCTCGCCTTCGCCGCGCGCCCTGACGTGCGCGTCTTCGCCCTCGATACGGGCGTGCTCTTCCCGGAGACCTACGCCACCTGGCGGGCCGTCGAGCAGCGCTACGGGATCACGGTCGAGTCCTTCCACGGGCCGAGCCTCGACGAGCAGGCGGCGTCGCACGGCGAGCGGCTCTGGGAGACAGACCCGAACGCGTGCTGCGGCATCCGCAAAGTGGAGCCGCTCGGCCGTGCCCTCGGCCAGCTCGATGCGTGGATCACCGGCCTGCGCCGCGATCAGGCGCCGACGCGGGCCAACACGCGCAAGGTCGAGTACGACGAGGCGCGGGGCATCTGGAAGCTCAGCCCGCTCGCCGACTGGACGCTCGACGACGTCTGGGCCCACATCCGGAAGCACGACCTGCCCGTCAACCCGCTGCACGAGCAGGGCTACGCCTCGATCGGCTGCACCCACTGCACGAAAGCGGGCGCGGGCCGCGAGGGACGCTGGGCCAATACGGAGAAGACGGAGTGTGGCCTGCACCCAGCCGGCGGGCCAATCGCATGAGCCAGGACGTCATTCTGATTGCGTTCGGCGTCGGCGTGGGCCTCCTCGTCGGCATGACGGGCGTCGGCGGCGGCTCGATCATGACGCCGCTGCTGGTCCTCGTCGCCGGCGTCCCGCCGGTCTCGGCCATCGGTACGGACCTGTTCTACGCGGCGGTCACCAAGACGGTCGGCGGCGCGAGCCACTGGAAGAAGAGCACGGTTGACGTGCGGCTCTCGCTTCAGCTCGCCGTCGGCAGCGTCCCGGCGGCGCTCGGCGCAGTCTGGCTGCTGCACTCGCTGCAAGGGTCGATCGGCGTCTCGATTGATACGCCTCTGATCGCGGCCGTCGCGGTGGCCATCGGCATCTGCGGGGTGGCGATGTTTTGGCAGACCGTCTCTCCACCCGCGGTGCGTCCGGATCGTGCACCACGCCATCAGTTCATTGCCGCCATCGTGTCCGGGCTCCTCGTGGGCTTCGTGCTCGGCCTGACGTCGGCCGGCAGCGGTGCCATCCTGGCGCTGCTCTTGATCGCGGTCTTCCAGCTAGCGCCGCACAGCGTGGTCGGCACGGACGTCTTTCATGCCGCGCTGCTGCTGTGGGCCGCCGCGATCGGCAACATGATTCTCGGCAACGTCAACTACACGATGTCGGCGTTTCTGCTGCTCGGCTCGATCCCGGGCGTGCTGCTCGGCGCGCGCCTCTCGGTTCGGCTGCCTGCCTTGGCCATCCGCCTCGCTCTGGCGGGCGTGCTGCTCGCCGCCGCTGTCTCGTTGGCGGTCAAGGCGGGCCTTCCGCTCCCGCCGCTTGCTCTGCTCGGCTGGTTCCTCATCGTTCTTACCTCGATCATCATCGTCTACCGCCGCGTCCGACCGACCGCTGCGAAATCTGTTGGAGAGATCGCATGACCCTGCTCACTGAGGTTGGCACGCTTGACGTGCTCGAGGCCGAAGCCGTCCATGTCATCCGCGAGTGCGCCGCAGAGTGCGAGCGGCCCGTGCTGCTGTTCAGCGGCGGCAAGGACTCAATCGTCCTCGCGCATCTCGCCGTCAAGGCGTTCGCACCCGCCGGCCTGCCGTTTCCCCTCATGCACGTGGATACGGGCCACAACTTCCAAGAGGTGATCGACTACCGCGATCAGTTCGTGGCGCGCATCGACGAGCGTCTCATCGTCGCCAGCGTGCAGGACTCGATCGATCAGGGACGCGTTCAGGACGAGACGGGCCCGCGCGCCAGCCGCAACCGGCTCCAGACGACGACCCTGCTTGACGCGATCGCCGAGCACCGCTTCGACGCGGCGTTTGGTGGGGCGCGTCGCGACGAGGAGCGCAGCCGAGCGAAGGAGCGATTCTTCAGCCACCGCGACGCCTTCGGCCAGTGGGACCCGCGCAATCAGCGCCCTGAGCCGTGGACGATCTACAACACCAAGCTAAAGGCGGGCGAGCACTTCCGGGTCTTTCCGCTGTCGAACTGGACGGAGATTGATATCTGGGCGTACATCGGCCGCGAAGGCCTCTCGCTGCCGTCGATCTACTTTGCCCATCAGCGCGAGGTCTTCGAGCGCGACGGCATGCTGCTCGCGGTTGACGACCACATCGAGCGCTATAGCCACGAGCAGACCTTCACCGAGACGGTGCGCTTTCGCACCGTTGGCGACATGACCTGCACCGGCTCGATTCGGTCGACCGCGACGACGGTGGCAGAGGTGCTCGCAGAGACGCGGGCCTCCGACGTCTCCGAGCGCGGCGCGTCGCGGGCCGACGACAAGACGTCCGAGGCCGCCATGGAAGATCGCAAACGAAACGGGTACTTCTAATGGCGGCAACGCTGCACGTCGTCGCCGTCGGCTCCGTCGACGACGGCAAGAGCACGCTGATCGGGCGGCTCCTCCACGATACAGGCCACCTGCGCGGCGACGAGATCGAGGCCGTTGCGGAGGCGAGCCGCAAGCGCGGCCGCAAGGGGATCGACCTCGCCCTGCTGACCGACGGCCTGCGGGCGGAGCGTGAGCAAGGCATCACGATCGACGTCGCCTATCGCTCGTTCGACGCCGACGGGCGGCGCATCCTGCTTGGCGACGCACCCGGTCACGTCCAGTACACACGGAACATGGTCACGGCCGCCGCCGGAGCCGACGCGGCGATTCTGCTCGTCGATGCCAAGAGCGGCACTACGCCGCAGACTCGCAGGCACCTCGCGCTCTGCGCAATGCTCGGCGTTCGCGACGTCGTCGCCTGCATCAACAAGATCGACCTCGTCGACTACAGCCAGGCCCGGTTCGACGAGATCGCCGCCGAGCTGCGTGCCGCGGCGGCAGCCGTCGACGGGCCGCGCATCACGGCGATCCCCCTCTCGGCACTCAACGGCGTCAACGTGGTCGAGCGCTCGCCAGAGACGCCGTGGTACGACGGCCCCTCCGTCCTTGAGGTGCTGCGTGATCTCGACCAGCCGATCGTGGAGACTGCCTTCCGCATGCCCGTGCAGTGGGTGATCCGCCACGACGACGGCGTCAACGACATTCGTGGCCTGGCCGGACGCATCGACAGCGGCTCCGTCTCCGTCGGGGACGAGATCATCGCGCTCCCCTCCGGCGTAACGAGCCGCATCGCCCGCATCGAGGTGCTCGGTGAGGAGCGCGCAGCGGCATCCGCACCGCTGAGCGTCACGCTGCACCTCGAAGACGATGTGGACGTCGCCCGTGGTGACGTGATCTCCACGGTGACCAACGCTCCCCAGGTTGCGACGCGCTTCCGTGCAACGGTCGCCTGGCTCGACGAGCAGCCGCTGACTGCGCCGATGCGCCTTGAGGCGCGGCAGGGTGCCCGCACCGTTCCCGTCATCGTCGAAGAGCTGCACGAGCGGCTCGAGCTCGACACGATGCTGCAGGTCGCGGCAGACCAGCTCGACGTCAACGACATCGGCATCGTGAACGTCCTTGCAGCGTCACCGATGGTGATCGAGCCCTACGCGATCAGCCGCGGCATGGGCAGCCTCGTCCTGATCGACCCGGCGACGAATCGGACGGTTGCGGCCGTCATGGTCGACGAGGTCCTCGCGGGCCTGTAGCTCGGACTGGCCTCGCTTCGGGGTCAGGCACCAATGCAAAGTCCAAGACGAACTTGATATCCCTGATGTTCTGATGACTTTGCATTGGTGCCTGACCCCAAAGCAAAGCTGATCCCGAAGCAAAGCTGACCCCAAAGCAAAGCTGATCCCGAAGCAAAGCTGATCCCAAAGCAAAGCTGACCCCAAAGCAAAGCTGACCCCGAAGCAAAGCTGACCCCAAAGCAAAGCTGACCCCGAAGCAAAGCCGTCGAGCCAATCCAGCAGCGGAGCTTGCCCCGCAAAGCCCGATCTACAGGCCCTTGCGCTTCTTGTCGGCTTGGCGTCGCTTGGTCGGGTCGAGCTCGGTCTTGCGAAGGCGCACGGCGTTGGGGGTGACCTCGACGCACTCGTCTTCGGCAATAAACTCGAGCGACTGCTCGAGCGAGAGGTGGCGGGCGGGGGTGAGCCGCACGAGCTCGTCTGCGCTGGAGGCGCGCATGTTCGTCAGCTTCTTCTCGCGGGTCGGGTTGACGTCCATGTCCTCGCTGCGAGCGTTGATGCCGATGACCATGCCGCCGTAGACCATCACGCCGGGATCGACGAAGAGCTCGCCGCGCTCCTGCAGGGTGAACAGCGCGTGGGCGGTGACGGGGCCTTGGCGGTCCGCGATCAGCGAGCCGTTGCCGCGCGAGCGAATCTCGCCGTGCCATGGCTCGAAGCCGTCGAGCACGTGGTGGAGCTGGCCCGTGCCGCGCGTCTCGGTGAGGAACTCGGTGCGGAACCCGATCAGGCCGCGGGCCGGCACGATCTCCTCGATCCGTACCCAGCCGGTGCCGTGGTTGACCATCTGCTCCATGCGGCCCTTGCGGATGCCGAGCAGCTGGATCACGACGCCAGCGAAGTCCTCGGGCACGTCGATGGCGAGGCGCTCCATCGGCTCGTGCCGCTTGCCGTCGATCATGCGCGTGACGACCTGGGGCTTGCCGACGGTCAGCTCGAAGCCTTCGCGGCGCATCGTCTCGACGAGCACGGCCAGCTGGAGCTCGCCGCGGCCTTGGACCTCCCAGGCGTCAGGGCGCTCGGTCGGCGCGACGCGCAGGGAGACGTTGCCGATGAGCTCTTGGTCGAGCCGATTCTTCAGCATCGTGGCGGTCAGCTTCGATCCGCTCAGGCCAGCGAGGGGAGAGGTATTGATGCCGATGGTCATCGAGAGGCTCGGCTCGTCGACGGTCAGCACGGGCAGCGGCCGCGGATCGGAGATATCGGCGATGGTCTCGCCGATCGTCACCTGGGGGATGCCTGCGATGGCGGCGATCTCGCCGGGGCCGGCCTCGTCGGTCGGGACGCGCTCAAGCTCCTCGGCGACGAACAGCTCGGAGAGCCGCACGTGCTCGATCGTGCCGTCAGCCCGACACCAGGCCACGGTCTCGCCCTTGCGGAGCGTGCCGTGGCGCACGCGGCAGAGCGCGAGTCGGCCGAGGTACGGCGAAGCGTCTAGGTTGGTGACGAGCGCCTGCAAGGGATGCTCAGGGTCGTACTCGGGCGCGGGCACGTGCTTGAGGATCATGTCGAAGAGCGGAATCAGGTTCTCTTCGAGCTGATCGGGGCCAGCGGAGGAGGCGTGGCCGGCACGAGCGTTCGTGTAGATGATCGGAAACTCGATCTGCTCTTCGGTGGCGTCGAGGTCGAGGAACAGGGCGTACGTCTCGTCAAGGACCTCTGCGATGCGCGCGTCGGGACGATCGACCTTGTTGATGACGAGCATCACCGGGAGGTGCGCCTCGAGCGCCTTGCGCAGCACGAAGCGCGTCTGCGGCAGCGGGCCCTCGCTGGCATCGACGAGCAGCAGCACGGCGTCAACCATCGCCAAGCCGCGCTCGACCTCACCGCCAAAGTCGGCATGGCCGGGCGTGTCGATGATGTTGATCTTGACGTCGCCGTATCGGATCGCCGTGTTCTTCGCGAGGATCGTAATGCCCTTCTCGCGCTCGAGGTCGTTCGAGTCCATGACGCGCTCGCCGACGTCTTGGTTGGTACGAAAGGCACCGGACTGCCAGAGCATGGCGTCGACGAGGGTCGTCTTGCCGTGATCGACGTGCGCGACGATCGCAATGTTTCGAATCGATTCGCGGCGTTCCACAGGCGGCCGCAGTCTACGTGGGGTCGGCCACTGGCACCGCCGGTCCATCGCCCCGGTTCGGTAGCCGACGGACGATCAGGAGGATCAGAATCGCTGTTGCTGCGCTCAGCAGCGCCGCAAACGTCCAGACGGCGGAGTCGCCGAAGCGCTCTCGCACCTGCAGGCTGACGAGCGGCCCGATCCCGAACGCGACGGCTCCGGTGGCGGAGAAAGCCCCAAGATACGTTCCTCGCATGGTCGGAGGCGACATCCGCTCGGCAACGGCCTGGCCAGCGGGAACCCAGATCATCTCGCCGATCACGAACACGATGATGATCACGATGACGATTGGCAGCGCCGAGGACGCATCGAGCAGGAGGAATGGCATCCCCATCAGCAGCGTGGCGATGGCCAGGCGCATCGCGACGCCGCTCGCGCGTGACGACCACCGCGTGATGCGCAGCTGGAAGGCCACGACGAGCAGCGGGTTGACGCCTGCCATCACTCCCCAAGCGGCGACGCTGTAGCCGTGCGACTGGGTGAGCGAGAGGCCGAGCATTGGCTCGTACATCGTGTAGACGACGAACTGCAGCACGCTGGCCACCCAGAAGGCTGCGAAGCGTGCATCCTTGAGCAGGATGCGGAGGGCGCCTTTGGTGTGATCTTTGCGATCAGGGGTAAATGCGCCTGCGGCCGGCAGGTAGCGGATTCCAATCACCGTGGCAGCAACGCCAAGCAGTGCAGCCGTCACGAACAACGCGTTCCAGCCGGCGAGCGCCAGCGCAGCCGCGCCGATCGATGGGCCGAGCACGCCACCAAGGTTGCCGCTCATCCGAACGGCTGCGAACGATCGCTCGCGTGCCTCGGGTGGCACGAGGTCGGCGACGAGCGCAGTGTCGGCACCATGTCCGATGGAGGCGACGCCGCTGACGAGCACGTAGGACGCGAGCCCGAGCACGAGGTGATCGCCGGAGGCGAGGGCCGCGAGGGCCGCCAGCACGGTCAGGAGCCAGCCGCAGACGATCACCGGCTTGCGGCCGACGTGGTCGGACAGCGTGCCCCCGAGCGTGCCGGCAAGCGCCGAGGTGATGGCGGCCATGAGGTAGGCGAGGCCGAGCTCGGTGTCGCTCGCGCCAAGCCGCTCCTTGCCCCAGATGGCGACGTAGACGAAGAAGTTCGAGAAGGCGACGGCACCGAGCGTGTCCACGATCAGCAGCGGCACGAGCGCGCGCGGAATGTCGTCCAGTCCGACCAAGAGGGCGACCCGTCGCCCTGCTCGGCGCGGGAATCGAGCTCGAGCGTGCTCCGGCTGCGCCATGCTCGGATCCTCGCACGACTCCGGCGATGCGGCGTCCGCGTGCGCTGCGCCCATCCACGGATTGCTGCAGTCTGACCGCAGCCAACCGGTGGGTGCGACACGATGCAGCGATGGGCTCCCGCGCGCTCGGCGTTGTGATGGCTGTGGCGTTGCTCCTGCTCGTGCTGACGAGCACGGCGCGGGCGGGCAGCCGTGCTTTCGTCGACCCTTCTGCGCTGCCGGAGGTCTCGGCGACGGATGCCTGGCGGGCCGTGGACGCGGCGACGCTGGTCGACCGCTCGTGGTACGAGGCGTGGAGCGGCAAGCGGCGCGCGCTGACGATCGTCGTTCCAGCCGACTACGCGCACCGGGGGCCGTTGCCGCTGCTGGTCGCTGCGCATCCTGCTGGTGGGGCGAGCACGTGCGCCGAGGTGCTTGGTGGCCTGCCTGGCCGCTTCGGGTTCGTCGTTGCCTGCCTCGACGGGCAAGGCGCCGCTACGCGCCTGTTCTCGTATGGCGCCCCAGGCCAGATCAGCGATCTCGCCAGCGCTCCTGCGACCGTGCAGGCGCGCCTGCCGCGCCTCCAGATCGATCCGCAGCGGGTCTATCTGACTGGCTCGTCGATGGGTGGGATGGAGGCCCTGCTGGTGGGGCTTCGCTATCCGCTCGCCTATCGCGCTGTGGTCTCGCTGGACGGTCTCGGTGATCTTGGCTTTCGCTTCGGCTCGCTGCCGCTCAACCGAAGGGTCCTCGTAGAGGCGGAGTGCAACGGAACGCCGACGACGCAGGCCCGGTGCTACGCAGATCGAAGCCCGCTGACGTTGATTGGGCGCCGACCCGCGGGAGCCAGCCGCCTCGTGGTCTGGTACTCAACGGGAGATCCCGTCTCG
>CAMDVX010000034.1 GCA_945877865.1 Bifidobacterium breve
CATGAAGCTGAAACTCAGAGGGTTCTATCGACTTTGCTTTGGTGCCTGACCCCAAAGCAAAGCTGCCTGACCCCAAAGCAAAGGTGCCTGACCCCAAAGCAAAGCTGCCTGACCCCAAAGCAAAGCTGCCTGACCCCAAAGCAAAGCTGCACGGCCCGCGGATCGCATCGGCCTGACCCCAAAGCAAAGCTGCCTGTCGGCTCGGGTATCGAACCCGCCCGCCCATCGGCTCGGCTCGGGCAGCGAACCCGCCCGCCCCTTAGCCGCCGTCGACGACGCTCCAGAGCAGACCGCCGGCGATCGCGAGCATGACGACGCCGACGGTGACGTCAAGGCTGCGCCACGTGGCCGGGCGCGCCATCAGCGGTGACAGCAGGCGCGCGCCGTAGCCGAGGCCGGTGAACCAGGCGAGGCTCGCGGCGGCCGCGCCGACGCCAAACCACCAGCGGTTGGCGCCGAAGGTGCTGCCAATCGTGCCAACGAGGAGGACGGTATCGAGGTAGACGTGGGGGTTGAGGAACGTGAGGCCGAGCACGGTGGCGGCGACGACCAGGCGGCGCTGCGGCGGCTGCTGCGACGGCAGCAGCACGTCGGGGTGGAGCGCGCTGCGAAACGAGCGGAGCGCGAACCAGATGATGTAGGCGGCGCCGACGGCCGTGATCGCCGTGAGCACGTCGCCATGCGTCTGCACGAGCGAGCCAAGGCCGCCGATGCCGACTGCGATCAGCAGGGCGTCCGACGTCGCGCAGATGGCAACGACGAGGCCGACGTGCTGGCGGGCGAGCCCCTGCCGCAGCACGAACGCGTTCTGGGCGCCGATCGCAACGATCAGCGAGAGGCCGGTCAGAAAGCCAGCAAGGGCGACGCTCATCGGTCTGGCGGGTCGGCCTCAGCCGCCGTTAGCGCGCAGCTCGTCGTCGACGACGTCGCGCAGAATGCGCGAGGGGACGCCGACGACGACCTTGCCCGGCGGGACATCCTGCGTGACGACTGCGCCAGCACCAACGAAGGCCTCAGCGCCGACCTCAATGCCAGGCAGCAGACATGCCGCCCCGCCAATGCGCGCGCCACGGCGGATCGTGGGGCCCCTCAGCAGCGCGTGGCGCGCCTCGGTCCGACCCATGAAGTTGTCGTTCGTCGTGACGACGCAGGGCGCGATGAAGACGTCGTCCTCCAGCAGGCTCTTGGCGGTGATGTACGACTGGGATTGGATGCGGCAGCCCTCGCCGATCGTCGTGTCGTTCTCGACGGTGACGCCGCGACCAATCACCGTTCCTGCACCGATCGAGCAGCGCTCGCGAACGAAGGCGTGGTCGCCGATGATGACGCGCTCGCCGAGCGTCGTCCCCGCGTAGACGATCGCGTGCGTTGAGACGGTCGAGCCCGCGCCGATCACGAGCCCGGGCAGGTCGCCACCCTTGGCAACGGACTTCGCACCGAGCTTGGGGCGCTTGCCGAGCACCGCGTGCTCGCCGATCGTGACGCCGTCGCCCAGCACGGTGCCAGCACGGACGATCGCGAACGGGCCGATCTCAACGTCTGCGCCGAGCACGGCGCCAGCCTCGACGATCGCGCTCGGGTGGACGCCGCCGCTCACTGGCTGTCGAGGCGGATCGGAGCGCCCCGCTGCTCGAGCGACGCCTGAAGTGCCGTGAGCACCTCGACGACGGCGAGGCCCTCGTCGCCGGACGCGACGGTGGCCGAGCCCCTGCGGACCGCAGCGACGAAGGCCTTCGTCTCCTGGATTAGCGGCTCCGAGTTCGAGACCTGCGGAATCAGCACGTCGCCGGTGCGCAGCGCCTGAAACTCGCCCCACGTGTCGAAGCGCGACGGCGAGGACGCCTTCTCGTAGACGGTCAGCTTACGGTCTGCCTCGGTGTCGTCGAAGACGGCCATGCCCTCGCTGCCGACGACGGTGAGCATGCGGCGCTTATGCGGATCTAGCCAGGAGACGTGGAGGTGCGCCACGAGCCCGCTGGGGAAGTGCAGGTAGCCGAAGACGACGTCCTCGACGCCAGGGCGAAGGAACGCCTCGCCGCGGGCGGAGACCTCCGCGGGCCGCTCCCCAGCCAGCGCGAGCGCGAGCGAGATGTCGTGCGGTGCGAGGCTCCACAGCGCGTTCTCGTCGGCGCGGACCTTGCCGAAGTTGAGGCGGTTCGTGTAGAGGTAGAGCATCCGGCCGAGCTTGCCGCTCTGGGTCAGCTCGTGCAGGTGCTCGAAGACGGGGTGGAAGCGCAGCAGGTGCCCGACCATCAGCACCCGATCGCGAGCCGCTGCGAGCTCGACCAGCTCGCGGGCGTGCTCGACCGTCAACGCGAGCGGCTTCTCGATCAGCGCGTGCTTGCCGGCCTCAAGGACGCGCCGACCAATCGCGTAGTGGCTTGGTGCGCCGGTGGCGACCACGATCGCGTCGAGCGTGTCGTCCTCAAGCAGGTCGTCGAAGCGATCCGTCAGGACGGTGCCGGGATAGCGACCCTCAATGCGAGCGCGGTTACCCGCGTCGAGATCGCAGGCGTAGGCGAGCTGGCAGCCAGGGGTGCTGGCGAGCGCGCGCGCGAGGTTCGGGCCCCAGTAGCCGAGGCCGACGATGCCAACGCGGATGGGCTGCTCAGAGCCGCTGGACATTCGGACCCTCAAGGCCGCGACGACCGGTTGCGTTGCGGAGGTCGAGCACGCTCTGCGCCTCGTTGACGACGAGCGCGTAGTCCACGTCGCTATGGCCGGTGACGATCACGACGCAGTCGGCTGCCTGAATCGTGGCGCGATCAAAGGCGACGGAGGTGAGGCCGAGGTGTGGCATCTCGGCGACGTGGGGGTCGTGATAGCTGAGGTTCGCGCCGCGATCGCGCAAGAGCTCGATGATTGGCAGCGCCGGCGACTCGCGCATGTCACCGACGTCGTTCTTGTAGGCGACGCCGAGGATCAGCAGGCGCGCCCCGCGCACGCTCTTCGAGGCGTCGTTGAGCACGCGCGCAATGCGGTCCACGCAGTAGTGCGGCATGTTCTCGTTGACCTTGCCGGCCAGCTCGATGAACTCCGTCGAGAAGTCGTGCTCGCGCGCCTTCCACGTCAGGTAGAACGGGTCGATCGGCAGGCAGTGCCCACCGAGCCCCGGCCCCGGCTCGAAGCGCATGAAGCCGAAGGGCTTCGTCGCCGCCGCATCAACGACCTCCCACACGTCCAGCCCCATCCGGTCGCACAGCATCGCCAGCTCGTTGACGAGCGCGATGTTGACGGTGCGGTAGATGTTCTCGAGCAGCTTGGCGAGCTCGGCTGCCTCGGGCGAGGAGACGCGCACGATGTTGTCGACGGCGCCCTGGTAGACCGCGGCGGCGCGCTCGGCGCAGGCGGGCGTGATGCCGCCCATCACCTTCGGCGTCGTGCGGACGGTGAAGTCGGTGCGGCCCGGATCGATGCGCTCGGGGGACATGGCGAGGAAGAAGTCGACGCCGACCCGCAGGCCGCCCGCCTCCAGCATTGGCTGCAGCACCTCGCGCGTGGTGCCCGGGTACGTGGTCGACTCGAGCACGACGACGTGCCCGGCGCGGAGGTTACGGGCGACGGCTGCCGTGGCGGCGCGGACGGCGCCGAGGTCGGGCTCGCGGTGCTCGGCCAGCGGCGTCGGCACGCAGATCAGGATCGCGTCGGCGTCGCGGAGGTCGGCCTCGTCGGTCGTGCCGGCCATCGTGCCGGCGGCGACGAGCCGGGCGAGGTCGGCCGAGTCGACGTCCTCGATGTACGAGTCGCCGGCGTTCAGGCGCGCCATCTTCTCGACGTCTGGATCGAGGCACACCACGGAGCGCCCAGCCTCGGCGAGGCGGACGGCAAGGGGGAGCCCGACGTAGCCAGCCCCAACCACTGCGACATCACGATGCACGGCTCGGATGGTACCGCCGACGCCGCCGTGGACGCTGCGCCTACGCGCCGAGCAGCACGTCTGCGATGCGCTCGGCAGCGTGACCGTCGCCATACAGGGGCGGCCAGGTGGCGGGCCGGGGAGGCTGCGCGACGGCGGCGGCGATGCGGCTGGGATCGTCGCCGACGAGCCGGTTGGCCTCCGCCTCGACCGTCTCGACCCACTCGGTGCGCTCACGCAGCGTTACGCACGGGACGTGGTGAAAGTACGCCTCCTTCTGCGCGCCGCCGGAGTCCGTCAGCACCAGCCGCGCCCCGCGCAGCAGCGCCGTGAACTCGAGGTACCCAACGGGGGGGATGATCCGCACGCGGCCGCCGAAGGCGAGGCCCTCGCGCTCGAGCGCGGCCCGCGTGCGGGGATGCAGCGGCAGCACCACGTCCGCGGCGAGCGACGACAGCGCTGCGACGAGGCGACCGAGGGCGGGCTGCTGGGTGTTGGCCTCGCGGTGCACCGTTGCGAGCACGTAGCCGCCAGCCTCGACGCCGAGCTGCTCGCGGATTGCGGACCGCTCAGCGATCGGACCAAACAGCCTGGCCGCGTCGGCCATTACGTCGCCGACGACGTGCACGCCGGTCGTGATGCCCTCCCGGGCGAGGTTGTCGCGCGCGGCCGTCGCGGGGCACAGCAGCACGTCGCTGAGCCGGTCGGCGATGAGGCGGTTGACCTCCTCCGGCATCGAGCGATCGAACGAGCGTAGCCCCGCCTCGACGTGCGCGATCGGGATGCCCAGCTTGGCCGCCGCGAGCGTGGCGGCGAGCGTTGAGTTCGTGTCGCCATAGACGACGCACCAGTCGGGCGCCTCGGCGATCAGCACGGGCTCGATGCGCTCGAGGATCCGAGCCGTCATGGCCGCGTGGGTGCCCGAGCCGACTGCCAGGCGGTGCGCGGGCGGCGCGATGCCGAGCTCGTCGTAGAACACCTGCGACAGCTCTGGATCGTAGTGCTGCCCCGTGTCGATGCCGACGACGTCGGCCCGGGCGGCGAGCGCGACGCACAGGGGAGCTGCCTTGACGTACTGCGGGCGGTTGCCGACAACGGAGACGATCCTGGCCATCGCGTCGTAGGATAGTCGTCGTGGAGCCCGCCGCCGTGCAGAGCCAAGACGAGGTCTTCTGCGTCGTCGACCGCGGCGACGTCGTGCTGGGCTATCGGACGCGGGCCGAGTGCCATGCGGACCCGACGCTGATCCACCGCTCGATCAGCGTCATCGTGGAGACGGCAGAGGGCCTGCTGTTCCAGCGGCGGTCGCTGCGCAAGGACTCATCGCCCGGCTGCTGGGACCTCGCCTGCTCGGGCCACGTCGATGGCCGCGAGACGTACGCAGAGGCGGCGGTTCGCGAGCTCGGCGAAGAGCTCGGCTACGTGGGCGCGCCGCCTGAGCACCTTGGCACGATCATCACCGACCTGCCTGCTGAGACGGAGATGGCGGGGGTCTTTCGCCTGCGCGCCGATGGCCCGTTCCGGCTGATGCTGCCCGAGGTGATCGGCCTCGGCGTCTACCCAGCGGCGACACCGCCGGCGCCGCTGACGCCGTCGGCCAGGCAGATCCTCGCCTTCGCGGGCTACCCGGGCTAGATCAGCACGCCGAAGCCGCTCAGCTGCTGCGTGATGCGAGCCAGCTCGCCCGTCGCGAGCAGCAGGCCGACGGCGATCATCACCACGCCGGCCGCGCGGTTGATCCACGCGCCATAGTGCCGGTAGGCGCCAGTGCGCTCGAGGATGGTCGAGGCGAGCAGGCCGCTCAGCAGGAACGGGACGCCGAGACCGACGCCGTACGCGAACAGCAGCACCGAGCCACCGCCACCGCCTTGCGTGGCGGCGTACAGCAGGATGGCCGTCAGGACGGGTCCGATGCACGGCGTCCAGCCGACGGCGAAGACGACGCCGGCGATCGCTGCGCCGACGTACGTCGTGGGTCGCGCGGGCAGGGCGACGCGCGCCTCGCGTCCGACGAGGCGCTGCGCGAAGCCGAGCAGCGCGAGCCCCATCAGAATCACGATGACGCCGCCGACGAGCTCGATGGGGCGGCGATAGTCCGCGATGAGCGCTCCGAGGTAGCCGACGCTGACGCCGTAGAGGGCGAACACGATGGTGAAGCCACCAACGAAGGCCAGCGTCGTGAGCGTCACGCGGCGCGTGTTTGAGCCCAGCTCGTCGTAGGGAACGCCCGAGACGTACGACAGGTAGGCCGGCACGAGCGGCCAGACGCAGGGCGACAGGAACGAGACGAAGCCGGCGGCAAATGCGGTCGCCAGCCCGACGCCGGAGAGCGATATCGCCGCGATCACGAGGTGGCCCGCGGCTTGACGAGCTCGACGAGCTGCTGCTCCGTGACCTCGCCAAGGAGGCGGTAGGTCACCTTGCCGGCGGGGTCGATAATGAACGTCGCGGGCAGGCCCGGCACCTTGAAGCCGCTGCCGATCGGACCGTCATCGACGATGCTCGGCCACGTTGCGCCCGCCTGCTTGGCGAAGGCCCTGGCCTCGCCAACGTCGTCCTGATAGCTGATGCCGACCACCTGCACCTCCGGGTGCGCCTTGGCGAAGGCTGCGATCGCGGGCAGCTCGCGGCGGCACGGCCCGCACCACGACGCCCAGAAGTTGAGGACGACGGTGCGCCCCCGAAACGAGGCGAGATCAAGCGGGCGTCCGGCCAGCGTCGTCCCTTTGACCACCGGTGCCGCTGCCGGCGTGAAGTCTGGGATCAGGCTCGACTCCGTCGGCCCCACAGCCGGCTGAGCCGCAGTGCCGCTGCCACGCAGGCCCACCGCGAGGACGGCGACGCCGAGGCCGGCGAGCGCGATTACGACGATGAGCTGCCGACGGGTCACAACCTCAAAGGTATCGCAGACGCGCGCAAAGCAGACCAGCCGGCGGGCGCCCGACGCGTCGATGGTGCAGCGAGCAGTGCCTAGCGCAGCAGCCGACGCGCCTCGGTCGGCGTCATCGGCGACCGGCCGAGGGCGGCGCCGAGCCGGACGGCATGCTCAACGAGCTGGGCGTTCGAGCTGGCGGGGGCGCCGTCGGGCAGGGTGACCGAGTCCTCAAAGCCGACGCGCACGTGCGCGCCGGCGGCAGCCGCAACCGCCTGAACGAGCGGGCTCGCCTCGTTGCGTCCGCTGGCGACAACGGGAAGCTGCGCCAGCTCCGAGTGTGCCGTGTCGAGCAGGCGCAGGACGTTGTGGGGCGTGCCGGGGGAGGTATCGGCGCTGTCCGACGTCGACGCGCCGAACGTCAGCAGGACGAACGGTGCCCGGCCAAGCAGGGAGTCCTGGTAGAGGACGGCGAGGTCGCTGAGGGCGTCAAGGTTGCCTGCGACCGGGGCGGGTCGAACGCCCGCTGCGTCGAGCGCCGCGAGGATCTGACGGGCCTCCTCCCGATGCGCCGGCAGGTCGGGCTCGGGCGCGCGAACGTGGACGACGCCGAGGTCGGGCAGGTCGCGGAGGACGCGAAAGAGGGCGGTGACCGTGCCGAGGGAGGTCTGCCGCGAGCGCTGGGTTGAGATCGCGATCGGGACGTCAACGGCCGCGCGGATTGCCGACACGATGTCATCGACGACGAGGTCGAAGGCAGGGCTGCCATCCGCGTTGCGCGCGTGCACCTGCACGATGCCGGCGCCCGCGTCAACGGCCCGGCGTGCCTCGGCAGCGAGGTCCTGCGGTGACAGCGGCAGCTTCGGGCACTCGCTCGCCGACCGCGTCCCGTTGAGGGCGGCAACGACGAGGAGGTCGTCGCTCATCGTCGCGCCCCCGGAAGCGCCTCGAGGTCGTGCAGCTGCAGCGAGATCCAGCGCGCGACATCGTGCTGCTCGATGAAGCCGCGGAGGCCGGCGGCACGGGTAGCGCGCTCGGCGGCAGGCAGGTCGAGCGCCTGCTCGAGCTGCGCCGCCGTCTCCTCAACGTCGAGCGGGTCGATCGCCAGCACGAACGGCTCCAGCTCCTCGAAGGCGCCCGCCCGGCACGAGAGGACGACGACGCCGTCGACCGCGTTGACGAGGGGACCTTCCTTTGCAATCAGGTTCATACCGTCGGCAATCGCATTCACGAGAAGGACGTCGTACTGCTGGTAGGCGGCGACGACTTCTGGAAAGTTATCGCCAACGCGCAAGGTGATGGGGAACCAGCCGTCACGGGCGTGCCGCTCGTTGATGTCGGCGACGGTCTGTCGGATCGTCGCGAGGTACGTCGCGTACTCGGGCACGCCCAGCCGTGACGGCGTCAGCAGCGCCACCATGCCGACGTGGCCGAGCAGGTCCGGGCGCCGCGCCAGCAGCCGGTCCAGAGCGTGGAAGCCCCGCACGATGTTCTTCGACGGATCGGTGCGATCGACGCGGAGGATCATCCGCTCGGGGCGGCTCTGCGCAAGGCGGGCGCTGGCGGCCTTGACGGCTGGCAGGTCGAGGTGGGCTCGCAGCTCAGCCGCGTCGATCGAGATCGGATACGCCCGGATCAGGACGTCGCGCTCGCTGCGTTCGTGCTGGACGCGCACGGTCTGCCCGGCTGGCAGGACCGTGCAGTCGGGCAGGTCGGCTTCGCAGGTGGCGAGGAAGTTGGCGACATCGTGGGCCGTCTGAAAGCCGATGATGTCTGCGCCGAGCAGCCCCTGCAGCAGCTCGGTCCGGAGGTCGATCGGCAGCAGCCGCCAGTCGTCGGGGCCGGGCCACGGGATGTGGGTGAAGTGCAGAATCGGCGTCGCGACGCCCAGCTCGCGGAGCATGGCTGGCATCAGGTAGAGCTGGTAGTCGTGGACGAGGACGGCATCGGCGTCGCACTCAAGCGCAGCCTCACTGGCGAGGGCCGCGTTGTAGCGGCGGTACGCGGCCCACGCCGCCCGGGTCTCCTCGTTGACGATCGCAGACAGTCCGATGTCGTGCAGGCCGTGTTGGATAAACCACAGCAGCGGGTTCGCAATCGTGTTGTAGGCGAGGTCGAAGTCGTGGGGATCCGGCGTCGCGAGCCGCAGGCGGAAGGGATTGCCAGCGGCGTCGTACTCGGTCTCGGCCTGGCCGTCGCGCTCGTGGACGACGAGGCGATCCTCTGCGGTGAGCGCGCAGGCCACCCACGTCACGTCGTGCGTCCCGAACAGGCCGCGCAGGGCCGACACGAGCCCGCCGCTGCCACGGGTGGTGGTGCGCTCGCCGTCGATCGCCTCGTGAACGACTGGGCCCCGGTTCGAGACGATCGTTAGCTGGCGTCTCGGCAGGCTGCTCACCCCTACGAGCCTACCTGCTGGCGGCCGACGGTGGCTACTCGACCGATGGATCTGCAGGCAGCTCGAGGCGGAAGGCCTTGCGCTCGCCGCGCTGATCGAGGACGAGGCGGCCACCCATTCGCTCGGCTAGCTCTGAGGCGATCGCGAGGCCGAGCCCGGACCCCTCGCCGGCCCCGCTGCCGCGGGCGAAGCGGGCGAAGATCCGATCGGCCTGCTCCTCGTCGATCAGCGGTCCCGAATCCTCCACCGACAGCGCAGCGATCGCACCGATCCGTCCGACGCTGAGCCGCACCTCGATGCCGGCCGGGTTGTGGCGGAGCGCGTTGTCGACGAGGACCCGGGCGACCTGGCCGACGCGCGTCTCGTCTGCGATCGCCATCGCCGGCTCCGTCGTCAGCGTCAGGGTCGCCCCGCGCTTGGCGGCCACCGGGCCCAGATCGCGGACGATCCCCTCCGCGACGGCTGCCAGCTCAACGGGCTCGCGATCCACGGACACCTTGCCGGCGTCAAGGCGCGACAGGTCGAGCAGGTCTGTGGCCAGGCGCGTCAGGCGCTCGACCTGGTCCTGCATCGTGGTGAGGAAGCGGCGACGGTTCGCCTCGTCCTCCTCATCGACGAGGAGCTCGAGGAAGCCGGACAGTGCGAAGACGGGGGTGCGCAGCTCGTGCGAGGCGTTCGCCACGAACGCCCGCCGGGCGACGTCGGTGCGGGCGAGCTCGTCGCGCATCTGATCGAGCGCGACGGCGAGGGCGCCGAGCTCGTCACGACCGTGGTCTGCGATTGGCGTCGTCAGGTTGCCAGCGGCGATGCGGCTCGATGCTCGCTCTAAGCGGCGAATCCGCCGCGTCAGCAGCGCGGCTCCAAAGGCGCCCGCCAGGACGGCCAGCGGCAGCGCGAGCGCCGCACCAAGCAGGCTGCGACGACGGGTCAGCTGGACCGCCGCCTCGACGCCGTCGAGATCGGACTGCAGCACCACGACGTAGGTCGTGCCGCCGATGCGCATCAGGTAGGCGGTCTCGGCAATGCGCTTGCCGTCGATTACGGTGGTTCCGCTCTGAGCGCCCTTGCCGCGGGCGACGCTCATCGTGATGGGGCTGACCGTCTTCGTAGCGGGGGTGGTGACCGGCGTCAGCAGCCTTGGCGAGACGACCTGGTAGACCGAGGCCTGCGTGTTCGTCAGGTCGCCGTAGGCGGCGGTCACGGCGTCGGTATCGCCACGGCTCCCGCTGCCGCCCAGCGCATTGGCGAAGTTGGAGGCGAAGGTCGGCGCCGTCGCGTCGGCTGAGCGCGCGATGCTGGCGACGCGTTGCTCCACGAGGCTCTGGTCGAGCGACGGCAGCACGAGGAGCGCCGACAGCGCCAGCGAGAGCGCGCTGACGATCAGGACGAGCACGCCGAGCCACACCGTCAGCCGCCGGAACGGAAACAGGCGGTCGACGAGCCAGTTCACGCTATCCCTCGAAGCGATAGCCGACGCCGCGGACCGTGTGGATCCGCTCCGGCAACGCTGGGTCCCGCTCGATCTTCTCGCGCAGGTGCCGGACGTGGACGTCGACGGTGCGCGGCTCCCGGAAGTCCGACGAGCCCCACACGGCGTCGAGCAGTTGGCCGCGGCTGTAGACCCGCCCCGGGTGCTCCATCAGCGTCCTCAGCACTCCGAACTCCACGAAGGTTAGCTCCACGGCGGCGCCGTCGACGGCGACCGTGTGGCGAGCGCGATCGAGCTCGACCCCGGCGAGCTCGAGGCGATCGGGCGCCTCCTCCTCCTGCGGTGCGTTGAGGGCGGCGCGGCGCAGCAGCGCCCGCACCCGGGAGCGGAGCTCCTGCAGGCCGAACGGCTTGGTGATGTAGTCGTCCGCGCCGAGCTCGAGGCCAACGACCTTGTCGATCTCGTCATCAAGGGCCGTCAGCATGATGATCGGAACGGTCGAGGCCGCTCGGATCTCCTGGCAGACCTCACGCCCAGACCGATCCGGGAGCATGACGTCAAGGAGGATCGCATCTGGCTGATGACGCTCGAAAGCGGCGATTCCCTCGGCTGCCGTGCCGGCCACGATGACGCCGTAGCCGTCACGTTCGAGTGCATGCGTCAGCAGCTCTTGAAGCGAGACCTCGTCGTCGATGATCAGAACCACGGGGGGCGACTGCACAGGCGAATGCTACCGTCATAATGCCTGTGGCAGAAGATCGTGGCAGCGTTTGGGTGGATCGCGGTTCCCGTGGGGGCGCCAGCCGCGCGCTACGCGTGGCCTTTCTCGCTCCCCCCCTGCTGGCCGTTCTGATCCTGCTGATCAGCGTCAGCACTCCCGCGGGGCCGTCGGCCAGCGGCACCGTCGCGCCAAGCTTCGACGGTGCCCGCGCCGCGACCTTCGCGCGTCGCTTCTCGCAGCTGGTGCCGGATCGCTCGCCCGGCTCAGCAACCGCGGGCCAGGCCGCTGATGACATCGCCTCGGCGCTCTCGGAGAACAGCGGCGAGGCCGTGCATCGCTCGACGTTCACTGCCCCGGGCCCGACGGGCGAGGACGTCACGATGCAGAACGTCTGGGTCGTGGAGCCGGGGGCCTCAAAGGAGGCCATCGTCATCCTCGCCCACCGCGACAACATCGCGCCCGGCCCTGGGCTCGACGACAACGCCAGCGGTACGAGCGCGCTCGTGGAGCTGGCGCGATCGCTCTCGGGCGTCGAGCGAGCCCGTGCGCTCGTGCTGGCCTCCACCGACGGGGGAACGGTCGGCCAGGCGGGTGCGAAGCAGCTGCTGCCGGACCTGATCGCCTCTGGCCTGCGCCCGGTGGTCGTGGTCGCGCTCGACTCCATCGGCTCTCCTGACGGGGAGCTGCCGATCCGCTTTGCTGGCACGGGTGGCGTGCGCACGCCAGACAGCCTGCTGCGCGGTCTCGAGGAGGCGTTGGGCTCGCAGCCGGAGGCGGGGGAGGCCGGCCCGGAGAATCCAATCCTGCAGGTCCTCGATCTGATCGCTCCGGTTACCCCACAGGGAGCACAGGCACCCTTTCTTGGTGCAGGCGTCGCCTCCATCCAGCTCGGTGACGGCAACGGCGGCGTGGGGTTAGCCGCGATCGGCGAGCAGCGCTTCGGTGGCGTCGGTGCGGCGGTCGGCTCGCTGCTCGTTCGGCTCGACGCCGAGCCGCGGCCTGCCCCGCCAAGCGGCGTCTACATCGCCGTCTCGGGGCGCGTGCTGCCCGGACGCGCCATCGCTCTGCTCGCGCTCGCGCTCCTCGTCGGCCCGCTGTTTGCTGCGGGTAGCGCGCTGCTGACCGGGCGGCCATCGCGGGTCGGTTGGGGCTCGGCGCTGCTCGTCGCCGCGATCGGCGCGCTGCCGGGCATCGCGACCGTGCTGATCGCACGCTCAGCCGAGCTGGCGGGTGGAATTACAACGCTGCCGGGCTCGGGAAGGCCGCGTGCAGACAACCTCACGATCGTCCTGGTGATCGGCTCGGCGCTCCTCGCGGCCGGCATCGCGGCGTACCTGCTGAAGCGTCGCTTTCGAACGCCGATGCCGCTCGTTGCGGCCCCGATCACCGGCCTCGGCGCGGCAGCGCTGCTGCTGGCAGGCAGCCCCGCGTCGGTGCTGATCGCCGTTCCTGCCCTCTGGCTGTGGACGCTCGTCCCACGCCCCGAGGATACGATCGCGCGGCTGGCGTGGGGGCTCGGGCCGGTCCTCGGCATGGGGCTCGTGTTCTTCATCCTACGTGGCGCAGACGTGGCCACGCTCGTTGGGGCGGCTGGCGTTGGCGCGCTGCCGGCCGGGCTCGTCGTTGGGGCTTCGGCGCTGGCGGGCGCAGGCGTCGTTGGCGTCGTCGGCGTCGTTGGCACGATCGAGCGATGGTCGCCGACGCGCTAGCCGCGCTGCGCGGGTGGCAGGTCGGGCAGTCGGCGCAGCTGCGCACCCGGCTCAGTCGCGTGCGTGCCTGAGCCGCCGAGCAGGCCGGGTCGAAGCCCGACATCGACGCGTTCTACGACACGCCAGTCAGGCTCAGCAAGATCTGGATCTACCAGACCTACCATCCCGGTGCAGTGTCCTCAGGCACGGTCTGGGATGCCCTGACGCAGGCGTCGCTTGACGTGCTGTCAGCCGTCCGGCAGCGTCGCCGGACGGCTGACAGCGCCTCCGTCTAGTCCGCGAGCGGGTGCGTCATCTCAACGGGCACGACCCACTCGTCGTACTGCTCGCTGGTCAGCAGGCCGAGCGCGAGCGCGGCCTCCTTCAGCGTCGTACCCTCCGTGTGGGCCTTCTTCGCAATCTTCGCGGAGCTCTCGTACCCGATGTGCGTGTTGAGAGCCGTCACGAGCATCAGCGACGCCGCGAGGTTGAGGTTGATCCGCTCCATGTTCGGCTCGATGCCGTAGGCGCAGCGCTCCTTGAACGAGCGCGAGGCGTCGGCCAAGAGCTCGGCCGACTCGATCACGTTATGGACCATGATCGGCTTGTAGACGTTCAGCTGGTAGTCGCCCTGCGTGCCGGCGAACGCAACGGCCGCGTCGAAGCCGAACACCTGAACGCAGACCATCGTGAGCGCCTCGCACTGCGTCGGATTGACCTTGCCCGGCATGATCGACGAGCCAGGCTCGTTCTCGGGGATCACGATCTCGCCAATGCCGGCGCGTGGTCCGGAGGCGAGGCGACGCACATCGTTTGCCATCTTCATCAGGCCGCCCGCGAGGGTGCGCAGCGCGGCGCTGGCATCGACGAGCGCGTCATGCGAGGCGAGCGCGGCGAACTTGTTCTCGGCCGATACGAACGCGTAGCCCGTCTCCTCCGCCATGTACTTCGCCGCCAGCTCGCCAAACTTCGGGTGCGCGTTGAGGCCCGTGCCGACGGCCGTGCCGCCGATCGCGAGCTCTAGCAGCGCGTCGAGCGAGTGACGCACGCCGGCGATGCCGTGATCGAGCTGGGCGACCCACGCGGAGATCTCCTGACCGAGCGTAATCGGCGTGGCGTCCTGCAGGTGGGTGCGGCCGATCTTGACGACGTCCGCATACGCCTTCGCCTTCGCGTCGAGGCAGTCGCGGAGCTCCGTGACCGCGGGCAGCAGCACCTTGTCGAGCACCTCGACGGCGGCGATGTGCATCGCAGTCGGGAACGTGTCGTTCGACGACTGGCCGCGATTTACATGGTCGTTCGGATGCACCGGCACCTTCGAGCCGAGCACGCCGCCAGCCAGCTCGATGGCGCGGTTCGAGATGACCTCGTTGACGTTCATGTTCGACTGCGTGCCCGAGCCGGTCTGGAAGATCACGAGCGGAAACTCGTCGTCCCACTTGCCGCTGATGACCTCATCGGCGGCCGTGATGACGAGCTCGGCAACGTCGCTTGGCAGCTGACCGAGGTCCCGATTGGCTTGCGCAGCCGACTTCTTCAGCACGCCGAGCGCCCGAATCACGGGTCGATCCCAGTGGTACGAGCCGACCCCAATCGGGAAGTTCTCGATCGACCGCTCGGTCTGAGCCCCCCAGTAGCGATTGGCGGGCACCTTGACCTCGCCCATGCTGTCGGTCTCGATTCGATACTCGGTCATCACGCCGTCCTTGGTCCGCTGGCAGTTAGCGGCACCCTAGCGCGGACCGCGTCCCGGGTCTTCGGCTTCTGGTCGAGCGGGGTCCTGGGGCGGTCGGATTGGGGGGTCAGGCAGCTTTGCTTTGGGGTCAGGCAGCTTTGAGGTCAGGCAGCTTTGCTTTGGGGTCAGGCAGCTTTGAGGGGTCAGGCAGCTTTGCTTTGGGGTCAGGCACCAAAGCAAAGTCCACCACGAAGTTGAAACTCAGAGGGTTCTATCGACTTT
>CAMDVX010000035.1 GCA_945877865.1 Bifidobacterium breve
AGCTGCTCCAGCTATCGATTGGTGCCTGACCCCAAAGCAAAGCTGCCCCAACCATCAACTCGCTCCTGACCCCAAAGCAAAGCTACCCCAACCATCAACCCCAGCCGCGACCGGCTAGCTTCCGTAGGCGAACGTGACGGTGACCATCACGGAGACGTCGATGGTGCCGGGGAGCACGACGGGTGGTGCACCGGCTGCGCTATCGGTTGCGATCGCGTCGGTTTTGCTCATCATCGGGATGGGCCCGCCGCCGCCGGAGGACTCATCGACGGAGACGATCCCGGTGACGTGCACGCCCATCGCGGCGGCGGCGGCGTCTGCCTTGGCGCGGGCCGCTGCCAGCGCTCGTCGGACCGCTTCGTTCTCGGCGTCGCTCGTGCGCTCGAGTGCGAAGTAGGGGCCCGACACCTGGTCGGCGTTCGCGTTGATCGCGGCCTGAAGGACGGCCTGCGCGTTGTCGACGGGTAGCTTCGAGACCGTCACGCTGGCGGTCGCGATCCAGCGCTTCTGCTCGTCCTGATACGTCGAGACGGGATCGGTGGCGATGGTCGCGCCGGCGGCGGCCGAGCGCAGAGCGGCGGTGAGCGAGCGCAGTCGCCCCTGCGCGTCGTCCATGGCTGCTTTCGCTGTGGCGCCACGGCCTGTCTCACCGGCAGTGATGGTGGCTGTGTCGGGGTTGACGGAGACGGTGCCAGAGCCGGTGAAGCGGAGGAAGGGCACGAGGGCGCCCGGGTCCTTGGCGGCGGCCTGTGGGTCGGCGGCGCCGGCCTGGGGCAGGAGCGCGTTATCTTGCACGGAGATGCCGACGATGATGCCGCCGATGGCGACCGCTGCGGCGAGGCCGATCAGGAGTTTTCGCATGCGCCAATCCTAGCGCCTGCGACGAGCTACAGCTCGGTGCTAGGACAGCAGCTCGAGCACAGCGGCGACGAGGCCGTCAAGGTCGTGCTCGTCGGCCTCGAGCGCGATGCCAACGCCGAGCTCGCGCATGGCGGCGCTCGTGACGGGGCCGATCGAGATGCCCGCAAGGCCCGACAGGTCCCGCTCCGGGTACGCGGCGACGAGCGCGCGGACGGTGGAGGCGGACGTGAACGTGACCGCGTCGGCGGCCAGCGGTCCGTCGCCAACGGGCACGGCGTACTCGGTGCGGTAGAGCGCGATCACGTCGACGAGCGCCCCGGCGTGGGTGAGCCCGTCGGGCAGCAGGTCGCGCGCCTCCTCAGCACGGGCGATCAGCACGCGCTTGCCGGCGACGCGGTCGGCCAGGCGCTCGAGGAGCGCCTCGGCAACCGCCCGCTCGGAGACGAGGTCGGCAACGAGACCGACCTCCCGTAGCGCGGCTGCGGTGCCGGGGCCGATCGCCGCGAGCTCCGCGCCGTGCAGCACCCGCGCGTCACCACCGATCGCCGCGAGCAGGAGCGCCGGCGTGTTCGGGCTCGTCACGACGACGAGGTCGTAGCTGCCGGCGTCAATTGGCTCAGTGGCGAGCGGGACGGTGAGGATCGTTGGAGCGCTGATGACCTTCGCGCCGAGGTCGGTCAGGCGACGGGTTAGCCCGTCGGCCTGCGCGCGGGCCCGAGTGACGGCGAGCACGCGGCCAGCGAGCGGCAGGCGCTCCGTCCAGCCGATCTGATCGCGAACTGCGACGACGTCGCCGATGATGGTGACGGCCGGGGAGCCCACGCCCGCCTCAGCGGCGACGTCTGCGATCGTGGCGAGCGTGCCGGTCGTGACCCGCTGCGTCGGAAGCGTGCCGTGCTCAACGATGCCAACGGGCGTCTCAGGCGCGCGACCAGCGTTGATGAGGGCCTCGGCGATCCGCGCCAGCCTGCCCACGCCCATCAGGACCACGAGCGTGCCGCCGGCCCGGGCGAGCGCGGCCCAGTCCGTCTGCGTCTCCGGCTTCGCCGGGTCCTCGTGTCCTGTGACGATCGTGACGTGCGTCGACAGGCCGCGGTGCGTGACGGGGATGCCAGCCGCAGCGGGGGCGGCGATCGAGCTGGAGATGCCGGGGACGACCTCGTAGTCAATGCCAGCGTGGCGCAGCGCCTCTGCCTCCTCGGACCCGCGCCCGAAGACGAAGGGATCACCGCCCTTGAGACGGACGACCAGCGCGCCCGTCCGGCCGTGCTCAACGAGGCAGGCGTTGATCGCAGCCTGCGTCATTGCCACCCGCCCGGGAGCCTTGCCCGCATCGATCTGCAGGCAATCGGCACGGGCCTCCAGTGGAAGCTGATCGCCGGCCAGCCGGTCAAGCACGAGGACATCCGCTCGGCGGATGAGATCGAGCCCACGGACGGTGATCAGGCCAGGATCGCCGGGGCCTGCGCCGACGAGAAAGACCGTCACGTCGTGCCCTCCGCGAGCAGCTCGCCGCCGCCGTCGCCCAGCAGCAGCTCGACGACGGCGTCGACGAGCAGGAGCGGATCCGGTCCGCTGAGCGCGTGGCGAAGCTCGCTGGTCCCGTCGGTCGCGCCGATCCAGCCGACGAGATGCCAGGCGTCTCCCTCGCGGTAGGCGTGGGCCGCAACCGGGACGCGGCAGCCCCCGCCCAGCCGGCGGGTCACGCCCCGCTCCGCGAGGACTGCGCGATGGGTCTCAGGGTCGTCAGCCGCGGCGACGAGCGCTTCGTCGCCGGCCCGCGTCTGCAGGGCAATCGCGCCCTGCCCGGACTCGGGCACGACCATCGCGATCGGAAAGCGGAAGCCAATCTCATACGCCAGCCCGAGCCGGTCGAGGCCGCAGGCGGCGAGTATCACGCCGTCGAGCTCGCTCTGGGACCGCTGCTTGAGGCGCGTCTGGACGTTGCCGCGAATTGGCACCAGCTCGAGGTCGGGCCGCAGCCGTCGCAGCGCCGCCGTGCGACGGATCGAGGAGGTGCCGACGCGGGCAGCGGCCGCGACATCACCAAAGGAGTGCGCCTCGCCGCACCACGCATCGCGCGGGTCGGCTCGCTGCAGAAAGGCAGCGAGGGTGAGACCCTCCGGCTGATCGCCGGTGAGGTCCTTCGCCGAGTGCACGGCGACGTCGATGGAGCCAGCGAGGAGCGCCTCCTCCAGCGCCGTTGCGAAGGCTCCTGGTCCGAGCTCGCCGAGCGGAGTTGTCTGCTGGGCGTCGCCGCGAGTCGTGACGATAACCATCTCGACGGCAATGCCGGCTTCATCAAGAGCCTCGGCAGCGAGGCGCGCCTGTGCCTGCGCGAGCGGCGAGCCTCGCGTGCCGAGCCGTAGGGTCATGCTCATTCCGCGGCGTCGTTCGCCGGCTCGGCCTGCTCAAGCGCGTCCAGCATTCGCTCCAGTCGGCTGAGCTTGCGTCCGATAATCGCCACGTAGGCCAAGATCAGAACCCACACGGAGAGGTAGGCGCCGGCGACGTACGGGAAGGCCTCGTGGAATGTCATGCGTCCTCCCCGCGGGCTCGGCGTTGCAGCTCGAGCACTCGTAGTGCCGCGCGCTTGCCGCGCAGCTCGATTGCCATGAGCAGTGCCATCAGGCTCAGCATGCCAGCGAGCCCGACGAGAAACGTCAGCAGGAACGAGCTAGGCATCGCCGCCCCAGTGGTCGTGAAGACGGACGGGTGGATCAGCGTCTCCGCGATCCGCACGGCGAGGAACGACAGCGGAATCAGCCCGACGCCGAGCAGCACGAACACCGCGGACGCAGCACGGCGGCGCTCGCCCTCATCCAGCGAGAAGCGCAGCATGAAGTAGGCGCAGTAGTAGAGGAAGAGGATCAGGAACACGTTGAGCTGCTTATCGCCCCAGTTCCACCAGACGCCCCATGAGGCCTTCGCCCAGATCGGGCCGGTCAGGAGGACGAGCGTGCCAAAGATCGTTCCCGAGTGGACGCCGACGTAGGAGCGCAGGTCCCAGTCGTCGGTGCGCTTCCAGAGGTACAGCGCGGCGCAGACGGCGCCGTAGCCAAAGGCCGCGTAGGACGCCAAGGCGATCGGCACGTGGAGGTAGAAGATCTTCTGGCTGAGGCCTTGGTCGATGTCCTCGGGCGTCCACCAGAAGGTCATTCCAAGCGTGAGCGGAATCAGGATCAGGCTGAGCAGCAGGGGGATGGTTGTGGAGGGGCGGCCGAGGGCGCGCATTTTTTAGTCTCCTAGGAGGTGCTCGGAGGTGCCCCAGGCGAGGGCCGCGAACACGAGATCGTAGAGTGCCAGAAAGCCAAGTGGACGGAGCACGTCAGACTCTTCGCCGAAGGCTCCGTAGGTGGCCGTGACGCCGGCGAGCACGAGGGGAATGAGCAGGGGCAGCACGAGGACGGGCAGCAGGACGTCGCGCGTGCGTGCCCCGAGGGCCAGCGCGGCGGCGAGGGTGCCCACGAGGGCGATGCCTACGTCGGCGAGGACGAGCGCACCGACGAGCGGGAGAATGCGAGGACCACCGTGCTGGAAGAACAGCAGCCACCAGACGGGCACGGCGATGACCTCGACGACGATCAGAAACCCGAGCTGGGCGAGCGCGGCGCCAAACCAGATCGCCGCGCGATCAATGGGTGCCAGCAGCAGCGCGTCGAGCGCGCCGTCCTCGCTCTCCGCAGCAAACGTGCGCAGCAGACCGAGGACCGCGGTAAAGACGACGGCGGCCCACAGCATTCCTGCCGCCGCGCGCTCTCCGCCGGCGCCAGCGCCGCTGAGCGCGAAGTGGACGATCACGATCGTCGCGGCGATGAACAGCAGCATCGCGAACAGCACCTCGCGGCGCCGCAGCTCGAGCACCAGCTTGACGCGGGCGATTGCGAGCGCGGGGCGGATCATGCGAGCCTCCCCCCCGCGAGGTGGACGGTTCGCACGCCGAGCCGCGCAGGCAGCTCGTGGTCGTGGCTGGCGATCAGCTGCGTGCGCTGCCCAAGCCCGTCCATGAGCACGCCGTCGAGCAGCAGGCGTCCAGCTGCATCGAGGCCGCTAGCGGGCTCGTCCAGCAGGAGCAGGCCGGGTGCGTGGGCGATCGCGCGGGCAAGGGCGAGCCGCTGCAGCATGCCGCGGGAGAAGCCGTCGATCCGCTCGTCGGCGCGATCAGCGAGGCCGACGCCGTCGAGCGCTGCGTCGATGTCGAGGTCGGTCAGGCGATGCAGCCGGGCATGGAGCCCGAGATTCTCGCGGGCGGTCAGGCCGCGGTAGAGCTGGGCGCGATGACCGGCGTAGGCGAGGCCGGCACGCAGGGAGCGTGGCGCGGAGCAGGCCTCTGCGTTTCCGATCTGGGCCGAGCCAGCCGTCGGGCGCAGCAGCCCCGCCACGAGCCGAAGCAGAGTCGACTTGCCCGCGCCGTTTGGGCCGAGCAGCACGATCGTCTCGCCTGGTGCAACCGTCAGCGTCGCCTTGCGTAGAGCCAGCCGGTCGCCGAACCGCTTCGAGCAGGCCGAGAGGGAGACGGCAGGGGCGTCCATCACGCATAGCGTAAGCGGACCCTTCGCACCGGGATCCGAGCCGCCCGCCTACGCTACGGCTGATGCTCACGCTGACCGGCTCCGACCTGACGATTTTCACGCTCGTCGCTGCCGCCCGCCACCCGGCTGCGGTGGTCGTGAGCCCCGAGGCAATCGCGCGCATGCGCTCTAACCGCGCCTTTGCGGAGCGCATCGCGGAGCGCGGCGACGACGTCTACGGCCTGACGACCGGCGTCGGCGTCCGCAAGAAGACGAGAATCGATCCAGCCGAGCTGATTCGCTTTAATCGGCGGCTGCTGCGGGAGCACGCGACGGGGCAGGGTCCGCTGCTGCCCGTGGACGTCGCCCGGGCGTCTGCGATTCTGCTGCTCAATCAGCTGGCCGCGGGTCGCACCAACGTGCGCCCTGAGCTTGCGGTTCGCATCGCTGAGAGCCTGTCGGAGGGGCGGGCATACGCGATCCGCAGCTTTGGCTCGACGGGGATGGGCGACGTTGTGCCGCTGGCGGATCTCGTCGCGGACCTGCTGGGCGACGTCGAGCTGGCCGCTGGCGAGGCGCTGCCGCTGATTGGTCAGAGCTCTGTGGTGACCGCGCACGCGGCGCTGGCCCTGCACGACGCGCAGGTCCTGCAGCAGGAGCTCGTGGTGCTCGCGGCGCTCGATCTCGAGGCATTCGCGGCGAATCCGACGCCGTACCATCCGGCGGCCGGCGAGCTGCGTCCCTACCCCGGCTACCGGCGGGCGCTCGCCGAGCTCGGGCACCTGCTGGGTGGCAGCAGGCTCGCGGCGGAGGGTCCGCGGCACCTCCAGTCGCCGCTCTCGTTTCGGAACGCTGCCGGCGTGCTCGGCGCGGCCTACGACGCGCTGGCGTTCTGCGAGCGGCAGGTTGCCATCGAGCTGAATGCCCACCAGCAGAATCCGCTGGCGCTCCCGGAGGAGGACCGCATGCTTCCGGTTGCGAACTTCGAGATGCAGGCGATCGCCGCTGCGATGGACTTCGCACGGATCGCGCTTGCGCCGTGCCTCACGGCCCAGACCGAGCGCTCGCTGAAGCTGATGCAGGCGAGCGAGTCGGGCCTGTCGGATGGGCTCGAGCCACCGGGTGACGCCGGCGGCCATGGGCTGTCGGAGCTGGCCTGGCCGCTGCAGGCGATCGCCGCCGAGGCGCGGCTGCTGATTCAGCCCGTGTCGGCCGAGCTCGGCTCGTCGACGCAGGCCGAGGGCATTGAGGATCGGATGACGATGGCGGGCCTCGGCGCCCGACGGCTCGCGGAGATGGTTGGTCTGGGGCTTCGCGTCGCTGCGATCAGCAGCGTGATCGCCGCTGAGGCCGTCGACCTCCGCGGCAGGGATCGGCTCGGCCCGCCGCTGCGAGCGGTGCATGAGCGGATTCGTGGCATCGTGCCCGGGCTTGCTGTCGGCGACCCCCCGCCAGCCGATCTTGAGCCCTTGATCGCCGCGCTGCGCGGTGGTCTGCTGGCCCGCTAGGCGCGCAGCCGCAGGACGTCGGCGACGCCGCGGGTGGCCTGCTCCGTCGCAGCGATTGGGTCCGCGCCAGCATCGAGCGCTGCGGCGAGCAGCGCGGTAAACATGTCGCCGGCGCCGACGGTATCGGCGAGGCGAGGAATACGATCGGCGGGCACGTGGTGCAGCTGGCCCGTCGTGGCCGACCAGACGTCGGCACCGCCCTCGCCGTACGTGATCGTGACGATCGGGACGCCCGCCCGGGCGCAGGCAGCGGCGTCGGTGCCCCCCAGCAGGGCCACCGCCTCCTCGTCGCTGAACTTCGCGGCTGTGACCCCGGCCAGCCACGCCGGATCGTACGGACCGCTTGGGCGCACGGGTCCAAGGCCGGGGCGTGCGAGCCCCTGGGCGTCGTAGACCACGCGGCGCCCGTGGGCGGTGAGGGCCGAAAGCGCGAGCGGAGATACGTCGTCGCGCCACTGGGTGCCGACGACCACGGTGCTCGCTCGGTCGAGCACCGGCGCGGCCCAACCCGCGAAGTCGTCGGCGGAGAATGGCGTGCCGAGGCTGGCGAGCTCGTGGTCGCGCAGGCCGTCGGGCCGCAGGATGAGGCGGCTCACGAACGTTGCTGAGGCCGGTCCAGCGGTCACGGGAAGCCCGCGCTCCCCGAGGTGGGCCTGCAGTTCCGCATCGCCGCCGCGCGTAATGACCTCTGCGTCGACTCCCGCCATGGTTAGCGCCTGGGCGGCGAAGATGGGCGCGCCACCGCAGCGGATCTCCTCGCTGCCGTCAACGTGAACGATCTCGTCGCGGACGGTCTGGCCGACGAGCGCGATCATGAGCGCAGCGCGCCCCAGGCGAGGTACCCGTACATGACGATGGCGATCGCCCACCCGCCGATCGCCAGCACGTTGGATGGTGTGCCGCCACAGTTGTACGAGTCGCCAGCCGCGCAGAGGCCCTGCGCGAGTACCCCGAAGCCACCGACGATGCCAGCTACGGCGAACGCTGCGAGCGCAATCCACGTCAGTCCACGGTCGCGTCCGCGTGCGGCGAGCGCCCCGGCCGAGCTGACGATCACCGCCAGCAGCAGGAACGCAGCCACCGACCAGTGCCCGAGCGCCATCTGGACTACGAGCAGCAGGACCGCGGCCGGTAGTGCGACGCGGGCGAGCCGTGGGTCACGGCGGCGGACGAGCGCGACGATGGAGACGGCGCTGATGGCGCTCAGCAGGAGCGAGGCGACGAGGAAGAACGTGCTCATGCCGCTACGGTAGTAGCCCGACGTACTGACGGGCTGCACGATTCGGTGGTAGCCTTGGCGCAGCAAGGAGGAGTGCCCGTATGCCGTTTGACTTTGGAGTTGGCGAAATCGCCATTGTGCTCGTGATTGGTCTGCTCGTGTTTGGCCCCAAGAAGCTGCCCGAGCTTGGCCGTGGCCTCGGCTCCGGCATGCGCGACTTCCGTCGCGGGCTGTCTGGCGAAGCAGACAATGACCCTCCGGCCCAGCCGGTCGTCGTGCAGTCCACGGCTCCGGTCGTGGAGACGACGGTGCCGGTTGCTGCTGCTGTCGCTGAGCCAGTCGAGGTACCGGTCGCTGCCGAGCCAGTCGCCGCCGCCGAGGCTCCCATTGCAGATGCCAAGCCCGCTGAATAGCGCCCGAGGGTAGGCGAGACCATGCTGGCCGGACTCCGCGGGACGCGCCGCATTGAGCACAAGGAGGAGGTCCCGATCACGGACCACCTCGAGGAGCTGCGCAATCGCATCATCATCAGCATCTTGGCGCTGGGTGTTGGGTTCGCGCTCTGCTTTTGGCAGCACGAGCTCATCCTTGAGTTCCTCAATCGACCGCTGCCGGCGAATCTTCCGCAGCCGATGGTGCTTGGCGTCGCAGAGCCGTTCACGATCTCGCTGAAGGTGGCCTTCGCTGGAGCGGTGGTGCTGACGATCCCGGTGCTGATCTATCAGCTCTACGCCTACATCATGCCGGCCTTCGATCCGGATCATGATCGCCGGACGTGGCCGTACCTCGCGGGTGCGTCATCGCTGTTCTTTGCCGGGCTAGCGTTCGGCTACTTCCTCGTGCTGCCGCCCGCTCTGGGCTTCCTCGTCGGGTACGACTCGGAGCTCTACAACCGCCAGATCGACGCGGGGAGCTACTATGGCTTCGTCGTGCAGATCCTGATTGCGTGCGGCGTGATCTTCCAGCTGCCATCGGGCGTCTTCGTGCTGACGACCGTCGGCCTGATGCGCGCCAGCTGGATGCGCAAGCACCGCCGGTACGCAATCTTCGTCCTTGCCATCGTCGCCGCATCGCTGCCCGGTGGCGATGTGATCTCGATGATGATCATCTTCGTCGCTCTGCTGGCGCTCTATGAGGCATCGATCTTCGTTGCGGTGTTCGTTGAACGCACTAAGGGTCGCATCACCGAAGAGGAAGCTGGCTCGCCCGTCGAGGACGTGTGACCCAGGTCTACGCGGCCGACCACGTGCTTCCGGTCGGTGCGAGGCCGGTTCGCCGAGGCGCGGTCGCCGTTGTCGATGGCCTAATCGTCGCCGTCGGCCCGCGTGATGAGGTGCTCGCCGGGTTCCCTGGCTGTACCGTCGAGGAGCTCGGTGAGGCGGCTCTGCTGCCCGCCCTCGTGAATGCCCACACGCATTTGGAGTACGCGCAGTACGGCGGCTTCGGCGATGGGCTGGAGTTTGGTGCGTGGCTGGGCGACCACGTCGCTCGCCGGCCACGTCAGGAGGCTGGTGATGCTGCTCGCGCGGCGCGGCTCGGGGCCGCCTTGTCGTTGCGCTCTGGGGTCGGCACGGTTGCGGATGCCTCGTACTCCGGCGTCGCTGTGGAGGCGGTGCGGGAGGCGGGGCTGCGCGGGGTGGTCCACCTCGAGGCCTTCGGAGGCCCCGAGGCGGACCCAGCGCAGGTGGCCAGCCAGGTCCGTGAGCGACTCGCTGCGCTCGCGTCGAGCTGCTCACCGCTGGTACGGCTTGGCATCTCACCGCACAGCCCGTACACGGTCGCCCCGGCGGTCTTTGCTGCGCTCGCTGGGGTGGCGCACGATGAGGGGCTGACGCAGATGACGCACGTCGCGGAGTCGCCTGCCGAGCTGGAGGCCGTGGCGCACGGCACCGGCCCGATTGCCGAGGCGCTGCAGGCGCTGACGCGGATCGAGGCGACGGGCCTCCATCCCGTCGACCTGCTCGCCCGCGGCGGCCTCTTGCGAGCTGGGATGATTCTCGTGCATGCCGTTCAGCTCGATGATCATCACATCGCGACGATCGCGGCCTCGGGTGCGGCCGTCGTGCACTGCCCGCGCTCTAACGCAAACCTCGGCTGTGGTGCCGCGCCGCTCGTGCAGCTGCTCGCGGCAGGGGTGCCCGTCGGGCTTGGGACCGACTCGCCGGCATCGGCGATCGACTTCGACCTCTGGGCCGAGCTGCGGGCGGCGCTGCTTGCGGCACGGATCCGCGAGTCCCGCTCAGACGCGCTCACGGCAGAGGCGGCGATCGAGCTGGCGACGAGCGGCGGTGCGCACGCGCTGGGGCTCGGCGCCCAGATCGGCCGGCTCGAGGCTGGTCTGCGCGCAGACCTGACCGCGATCGACCTGCGTGGCTCTCCGCTCGCTCCGGTCGAGGACCCGGCCGTCGCCGCCGTCTACGCAGGCTCGCCTGAGCGGACGCTGCTCACTGTCGTGGACGGCGTCGTGCGCTACCGTAAGGGGACGGATGAACAACGAATTGCCGCCCTCGTCGCTGCAGCGGCCTCCGGGCGTGCACGGATGATGGGACCTCAGGACTGATGGCACGCACCAAGCGACACGACGGCCCCGGCGCATCGACTCGACCGGCTTCGAGCAAGCCGGTGCGCGGTCCACAGGAGGCGCCGCACTCGGTGACGCCGACGATGAACGAGCGGCTTCGTGGCCACTTCAAGTGGGTCTTCGCGCTGCTCGCAGTCGTCTTCGCCCTGATGTTCGTGGTTGCGGGCGTCGGGACGGGCGGCCCCTCGATGCTTGACATGCTCAACGACGGTGGCTCCGCAGCCGCGCCGACGGTCCAGGTCGATACCGCCGTCAAGGACGCGCTGGCGAAGACGAAGACCTCGCCGGCTGACGCGCAGGCGTGGGTTAGCCTGGCGCAGGCGTACGTCAACGCAGGCGAGACGGACGAGGTTGCTGACGCCGCAGCCAAGGCTGCCACGCTCGCGCCGAAGGACGCCGACGTGCAGTCGTCGCTGGCGGATCTCTACCTCTCGGTGGCAGCCGCTTCGCTCCAGCAGGCGCAGACGATCTACGCGGATGCTCAGGGCGCGGGCCTGGTCGGTGGACGCACGACGGTGCCCCAGACGGTCATCCCCGGGCAAGCCAGCGGCATCGATGCGTTTCAGACTGCCCAGACGGCGCTGAGCAGCGCCAGCTCGCAGGCTGCGATGGCAAAGGTGACGCCGCTGCAGACGGCAGCCGATGACGCCTACAAGTCGGCGGTGAGCGCGCAGACGATCGTCACCGACCAGCGACCCGATGATCCGGCGGCCTGGTTCCGGCTAGGGCAGATCAGCACGGCCGCCAACGACAACGCGGGCGCGATCACCGCCTACGCCCAGTTCGTCAAGCTTGCGCCCGAAGATCCGCTGGTCACGAAGGTCAAGGACGAGATCGATCGGCTGACGAAGGCGATGGCCCTGAGCTCGAACGTGATTCCCACCGGCTGAGCCGCGCCTGTGGACCCCGTCCGTTGATATCATCTGCGCCCGCGGGCCGTTAGCTCAGCTGGTAGAGCAGGGGACTCTTAATCCCAAGGTCGAAGGTTCGATCCCTTCACGGCCCATCGAACGTCCAGCCGGTGCGCGAGCGCCGCTGCTGGGCGCTCGTGCTGGGGTATGGTGGTTCACGTGAATCCGATTCGGCTCTTTCCGCGCCCGCCTGAGGGTGCCGCTCGCGAGTCGAGCTGGCGCCCGGGTGGCGCGATTCTCGTTGCCATCGCACTGTTCTGGCTGCTGCCGGATGCGTTCACACCGCTGCCCGCGGTGCTGGTCGTCGTGCTCGAGCTGACGCTCCTGGTCGTGCTGATCGTGTTCGCCCCGCACCGCCACGGCACCGTCGACCGCTGGCAACGGGTGCTGGCAATGGTCGTCATCGCCTGCATCACGATGTCGAACGCCTGGTCGCTGTGGCTGCTCATAGGTGATCTCGTCAACCCGGCGTTGCCGCTCAACGGGCTGCAGCTGATCGCCTCGGCCGGGGCGATCTGGGCCACGAACGTCATCGTCTTCGCGCTCTGGTTCTGGGAGCTCGATCGCGGTGGGCCAGACGCGCGAGCGGCCGCCGACGACGGCTCGTCGGAGGTCACCTACCCCGACTTCCAGTTTCCCCAGATGGAGAATCCGACGCTGGCGCCAGCAGCATGGCGACCACAGTTCTTCGACTACCTCTACACGTCGTTCACGAACGGCACGGCGTTCTCGCCAACGGACACCATGCCGCTGTCGCAGTGGGCGAAGCTGCTGATGATGTCGCAGTCGGGCGTGTCCCTGCTGATCGTCGTGCTCGTCACCGCCCGCGCGGTCAACGTGCTGGTGTAGCGACGGGGGCGAGACGCGCCCGCCCCCGTCGCCACGCCGACTAGGACTTGGTCGCCGCCCAGCGCTCTGCGTTGTCGAGGTTCGCGATCGGGCCGAGCATGCCGAAGTCGAACTCCTCGAGCGCCGCACCAGACTCGACCTTGTTTGGCCAGTCCTGATTGGCGAGGGCGGACTTGCCCTGTGCGATCACGTCCGCGTTGCCTGCGGCGATCACCCCAGCGGCCGTCTCGGGGTTACCGAGGCCACCGTTGACGATCACCGGAATCGAGGCATGGCGCTTGGCGAGGCCAGCGAGCGACGTGCCAGAGCCAAAGACCTCGGACGTCGCGTCGTGCTCCGTGATGTGAATGAACGCCGCACCGGCCTGCTCAAGCACGGGGAAGACCACGGCTGCATCGTCCTCGCCACCCGGCCACGTGTACTCGAAGTCGTTGACCTTGCTCTGCGAGAGGCGGATGCCGACGGGCACTGCGCCGCCGATGCCGGCGATCGTCTCGCGCACGAGCTCCTCGTCGAAGCGGATGCGGTTGCGGACGTCGCCACCATATTCATCGGTGCGCTGGTTCGTGTACGCGGTGAAGAACTGATCGAGCAGGTAGCCGTTGGCGCCATGGATCTCGATCGCGTCGAAGCCGATGGCGACGGCGCGCTTGGCGGCAGCGACGAACGAGGCCTTGACGGCCGTAAGCTGCTCCGCTGTGATCTCGCTCGGGACGTCGTACTTGCCCTCGCCGCGGTAGAAGGTCAGCATCTCGCCGAGCGGCTGGAAGGCGGATGGCGCGATGGCGCCCGTCCGACCACGGCGACCCTGCGTCAGTGCGCCAGCGTGCACGAACTGGATGCAGGCCTTGCCGCCGTTGCCATGAATGGCGTCGACGACGGCCTTCCACGATGCCTGCTGCGCGTCGTTTGCCAACCCGGGCTGAAACACGTAGCCCTGGCTGTACTCCTCGTCGATGTAGATCGCCTCGATGATGGTCAGTCCGAAACCGCCGGCGGCATAACGCCCGTAGTACTCGGCCATCTGCGCGGTGGCGCAGCCATCCTCGGTGGCGCTGACGCGCGTCATCGGCGAGACGGCCAGACGATTCTTCAACGTCAGCGTGCCGATCGTCGTCGGCTGGAACAGGTTGGACGTGTCCGACACTTCGTTCTCCTCAGGTAAGCGTACGAAGGGGAAAACATCGGGGATCCGTTGGTTATTCCCACCGAGGCCCGCCCACGTGGTCGCGCCGCGCCGCACGCGGCCTGTGACGGACCTGCAGCAGCCTTGGGAGCGTGCCGCGGGTCGACGGGTTGGCGCTCGCGGGCGGGCATGGTTACCCACGGCGCCATGGTCGCTGTGGTCGAGGCTGCAGGTCGTGTCCCACGTACCGTCGCGGCCAGTGGTGGAGTGCGCGGGACCTTCGGCAAAGCAGTCGTCAGGCTGGCGCGTGCGTGCCGAGCTGACGGACCACGCGGCGATGCTGTGTCAGCGCCGAGCCTACGGGCGTCGCTGCAGCAGCCCCACTCTTCCCCGTCTGCTCTGGATTGGTCAGACCAGACGTGGTACGAATCCCTGCATGTCTGAACTCAGCTACGACTTCTCAGGGCGCGTCGCCCTCATCACCGGTGCAGCCAGCGGCGTTGGTCTCGCCACTGCTCGACTCCTGCTCGAGGCGGGCGCGAACGTCGCGCTGCTCGACCTTGATCAGCAGCAGCTCGAGGCAGCGAAGGCCGAGCTGGGCAGTGAGGCCCTGCTCTGTGCGGCCGACGTCACGCAGTCGGCCTCCGTCGCTGCGGCCGTCGCCGCGACCGAGTCGGCCTACGGGCGACTCGATATCCTCGTCAACTCCGCCGGCATTGCGGGAGCGTCGCTGCCAACGCTCGACGTCACCGACGCGGAGTGGGAGCGCGTGCTTGCGATCAACTCGACCGGCACGTTCTACTGCATGCGCGCCGCTCTGCGCGGAATGATCGATCGCGGCTACGGCCGCATCGTCAACGTCGCCTCCGTGGCCGGCAAGGAGGGCAACCCGATGGCTGCTGCCTACTCAGCCTCCAAGGCGGCCGTGATCGGCATGACAAAATCCGTCGGCAAGGACGTCGCGGGAACAGGCGTGCTCGTTAACTGCATCACGCCGGCCCCGATCGATACGCCGATGGTGCGCGGGCTATCGAAGGAGCACGTCGAGTACATGCTGTCGCGCGTCCCGATGGGGCGCCTTGCCAGCGTCGAGGAGGCAGCCACGCTAATCGCGTATCTCGCCAGCGACGGGATGACGTTCTCGACGGGCGCCGCCTTCGATCTCTCGGGCGGGCGCCTCACCTACTAGCGGTTGGGGATCGGGTCGGGTCGGATCGGGTCGGGTCGGGGGTTGGGCAGCTTTGCTTTGGGGTCAGGCACCAATCGATAGTTAGGGCAGCTCCGCTGCCTCCAACTATCGATTGGTGCCTGACCCCAAAGC
>CAMDVX010000036.1 GCA_945877865.1 Bifidobacterium breve
GAGGTCCTTCCCTCCGCCATCGGGGGCGATGAATCCATAGCCCTTTGCATCGGAAAACCACTTCACAACACCGGTCGCCATGCGGCACCCGTCCTTCTCTATCGACCCCGTGCGCCGGGCCTCACGTCCCACCACGGGGCGGGAACCGAGATCACCCTAGCCGATTTCACCAGAGATTGCACCATCAATCGTATAATTGGTGACAGTGCGGCTCGTGGTCGGTGATGCTACATCCAGCCTTCGCCATCGCTGATGCCGATCACGCGGCCACGCGGAACGAGCGCATCCGCGTCCAAGCCACCGAACGCACCGCGGTGGAAGATCAGCGGCTCGCCCGGCGAGCTTTCGAAGGAGACGACCTCTCCAAGCACGAGATCGTGATCACCAGCCGTGACGATATCGAAGACCTCGCAGCGCATGATCGCCAGCGAGTGGCGCACCGAGTAGAAGCCGTGCGGGTCGAGCACCGCGTGCTCAGCAGGAAAGTCGGCCCCGCGCTTCGCGAACGCCAGCGCAACGTCCTGCTGCCGACGATGCAAGACGTTGACGGCCATCTTCCTGCTGTGCTTGGCGGCGTCAAGCGTCCGCGTCCCATGCGCCAGCGACACGAGCACGAGCAGGGGATCCAGCGAGACGCTGGTGAACGAGTTGAGCGTCATCCCATGCGGCGAACCGCCTTGGTTCGACGTGACGACAGTCACGCCAGTAGCGAACGCCCCCACCGTGTCGCGGAATGCGCGCGTTTCCTCAGAGAGCGGGGCCATGGCGGAAACGTAGCGCGAACCCCGCCGCCCGCGATCCTCGCCCGCAGAGGCTTCCGCTAGCGCCGTAGGTTCGTGCAGGCCCGCAGACCATTCCACTCGGCCAGCAGCTGGCGACGCTCCGCACCGACAGCGGGCGTCGGGCGCCCGTCGATGATCCGCGCGGGACGCCAGCGATAGCCATCGATCCGACGGCCCGTGATGGTCACCTCAAGCACCCCCGTCTTCGTGTTGTCTGGGCGGGACGCGTAGAAGACGAAATTGCCTAGGCCATAGGAGACGAATGCCTTGCCGAGCATCCCCGCGCCGAGCTGGATGTGCGCATGCGAGCCGACGATGACGTCTGCCCCAGCCGCCACGAGCCGCGGCGCCAGGTCGCGCTGCCGCTCCGTTGGACAGGCCTGCATCTCCTCGCCCCAGTGCAGGTACACGACGATGCTGTCGCTCGTCGCGCGCGCCTGACGAACCGCCTGTAAGAAGCGATCCGCAGGGTACGCGTTGGCAAGGCCCAGGGTGCTGCCGCGAGCGGACCACAGCGGGCGCAGGTTCTCGTCCATCACCTGGCTGGCGCCAAAGATCGCGATCCGCTGGCCATTGATCGTGACCCGGTACGGCGCGTAGGCTGTGCGCTCACTGAGGCCCGCACCGACGAGCGGAACCCCATGCTGCTTCGCCGCGTTGAGCGTATCCCGCAGCGCATCCGCGCCGTAGTCCATGCCGTGGTTGTTCGCGGCCGTCACCACATCAACGCCGCCGAGCCGAAGCGCTTCGAAGCCGCTCGCCGGCCCGCGAAAGCTGTACTGCTTGCCGGGCCACGGGGTGCCGCGCTCCGAGATCGCCGTCTCGAGGTTGACCATCGCGAGGTCGGCGCTCCGCAGCCACGGGGCGATCGGCGCGAAGACGGAGGCGGGGCTCTGGTCGAGGTAGCCGCGGATTGGCTGCTCGAAGTGGACGTCGCCGCCGAACGCAAGCGTGACGGACTCACCGCTGCCGAGACGCCGCGGAACAGCCGATGCTGTGCTGGCTGGCGGGGCGTCCGTCTCCGCCACCGCTGTGACCGATGCGACTGGTGCGGACGACCCTGCCCCGTCGGCCGCTCCGACACCGCCGCAGGCAGCGGTGAGGGCCGCGAGGGTCGTCAGCACTGCTGCAACGACAGCGCGGCGCGACACCCTGGGCGAACGCATGTGCGAAGCATCTGCCACGGCTCCCCATAGGATGCACGGCGTGTCGGCCACGCGTCCCTCCAACTCCCTCGGACTGCTGCGCGCCCCCACCGGACAGACGTCCGCGCAAGGCCTGATGGCCGCCTCGGCCGTCCTCTTCGGCATCCAGGGCGTGTTTGCAGAGCTCGCCTACGACAACGGGGCGTCGGTCGGTGTCGTGCTCGCAGTCCGCGCCGCAGTGTTCTCCCTGCTCGGCCTGTTCCTGCTCGATCCGGCACGACGAGCGACGCTGCACGGTCACTGGCGCGTGCTGTCCATCGCCTGCTTCACGAGCATCGCCGGCCCGCTGCTCTACTACTTTGCGCTTGCCTCCATGCAGCCGACGACCGTCACGCTGATCGTCTTCCTGTACCCGGCGCTCACGATCGTCGGCGCCCGTCTCCTCGGACGCATCCACCTCTCGGCCCTCGCGATTGGCGTCACCGCCGTCACGATGATTGGCGTCGCGCTCGCCGTCGGCGCACCCGTCGGCGGCGTCAATCTGACCGGCGTGCTGCTCGCGCTCTCCTCATCCTTCGTCTTCTCGATCTACTTCCTCGCCGCCGAGCACGGGCTCGAGGGAGTCGACCCACTGGCGTGGCTCGGCGTCACGGTCATCGCTGCCGCCGTCGTGCTGGTGCCCGTCGCACCGCTGCTGGGCATCTCCCTGCCGAACGGCAGAGGGTTCGCGGCAATCCTGATGATCGCGATCGGCTGCAGCCTCGTGCCCTGCCTCCTCCAGACGGCCGGCCTGATGCGGCTCGGCAGCGCAGCCGCGACGCTCGTCGCAACCGTCGAGATCGCCACCGTCGTCGTCGCCAGCACCCTCATACTCGGCCAGCGACCCACCCCGCTCGCAGTCATCGGTGCCGTGCTCGTCATTATCGGTGCCGCCTGCGCGCCCATGGCGATGCGCGATCGGCTCCGCCCGCCCTCAACGACCCTCTAGTACGCTCACGGCGGAACCACCGAGGGAGTCGACTATGCGTTGCGTCGTGTACACCGGAGCAGGAGGTAACGAGGTTGTTACCTGCGAAGAGCGGCCCGACCCGGTCGTCGGCGACGAGGAGGTGCTGATCCACGCGGCGTTCGCAGGCCTTAACGGCGCCGACGTGTCGCAGCGCAAGGGCCAGTACCCGGCCCCTCCCGGCTGGCCCTCCGACGTCCCCGGTCTGGAAGTGGCAGGCGTCATCGACGCCGTCGGCTCCAAGGTCCGCGGCTGGAAGATCGGCGACCGCGCCTACGGCCTCGTCGGTGGCGGCGGCCTCGCAGACCGCGTCGTCGTCCACGAGCGCTGCATCGTCCACGTGCCAGCGCAGCTCGATGCGCGTGAGATCGCAGCGATCCCCGAGGTGTTTATCACCGCGCACGACGCCGTCGCAACGCAAGCCGGCCTGCGGCCCGGCGACACGCTGCTCGTCCACGGCGCCTCCGGCGGCGTCGGCTCCGCAGCCGTCCAGATCGGCGTCGCCATGGGAGCACGCGTGCTCGGCGTCTCGCGGCACGAGGCCGGACGCGCAGCCGTCACCAGCTTTGGTGCCGAGGCAGTCGCTGCGGATGGCTGGGCCGAGCAGGTGCTCGCCTTGACCGGCGGCCGCGGCGCTGACGTCATCCTCGAGCTCGTCGGCTCGCCAAACTTCGCCGATGACATCGCCGTGCTCGCTCGCCGTGGCCGCATCGCCATCGTTGGCATTGGCGCGGGGCACAAGACCGAGCTATCGCTGCGCGACCTGATGTCGAAGCGCGGCAGCATCTTCGGCACGACGCTGCGCGCACGGCCGCTGGAGGAGAAGGCCGACGCGATCCAGCGCTTCCACCACGAGCTCGGCGGGCACTTCACCAGCGGACGCCTCCGGCCCGTCATCGACCGCTCCTTCCCCTGGATCGAGGCGGCCAGCGCGCTCGCCCACATGGAGGGCTCAGGCAAGGTCGGCAAGGTGCTGCTCGACTTCGCGAGCTAGAGGCTCTGAGCACTCGTGAGGGGCTAGATCCCAATCGGCTGGGTTTGTCCGAAAGCAGATCCCAAACGAGAGCGTGGTCGAAAGCAGACCCCAAACGGCCGGGTTTGTCCGAAAGGGGCCAGACCCCAAACGGCTGGGTTTGTCCGAAAGGGGCCAGACCCCAATCGGACACCTGCCCACAGCGTGCGAGTTACCCATTTGCCGACGGGCAGGTGTCCGATTGGGGTCTGGCCCCTTTCGGACAAACCCAGTCCGCTGTCCGACTGGGATCTGCCTTCGACCATGTTGTCGGTTTGGGGGTCTGCTTTCGAACACGCTGTCGGTTTGGGATCTGCTTTCGGACAATCGGGCCCCGTTCGGACGCGCTGACCGCTTGCCGTCTGGCCCCCTACCGACACGCCACACGGGGACCTGCGGACCCTGGCGCCAATCTTCGGTAGGATCCACCCTCGTGAGCACGATCATTGAAGAAATCGAAGCGGCCCAGCGCCGAGATGTCCCCGAGTTCAAGGCCGGAGACGCCGTCAAGGTGCACTTCCGCGTCATCGAGGGCAGCAGGCAGCGTGTTCAGGTCTTCGAGGGCGTCTGCATCAAGCGCAACGGGCACGGCTCGCGCGAGACGTTCACCGTCCGCAAGCAGTCGTTCGGCGTGGGCGTTGAGCGCACGTTCCCGCTGCACTCGCCGAAGATCGACAAGATTGACGTCGGAGCCATTGGCGCGGTTCGTCGCGCGAAGCTCTACTACCTGCGTGACAAGATCGGCAAGCAGGCCCGCATCCGCGAGAAGCTCCAGTAGCTCGCCGTCCGACCGCGACGTTGAGTCGTAGGATGAGGTTACCGTGGCAACGCTGAATGAGTTCCGCAAACACCCGGTGATCGATCTGATCATCACGGTCGCCATTGCGGTGGGCATCGCCTACCTCGTGCAAGCGTTCATTGTGAAGCCGTACCGGGTCCCCTCGGGTTCGATGGAGCCGACGATCGCCATCGGTGAGCGCATCATCGCCTCGCGCTTTACCTACCGCTTCTCTGATCCGGAGCGCAACCAGATCATCGTGTTTCATCCGAACGGGGTGGGGGCCGATGTGTACGACACGAACACGGCGTCGGATGAGACGTTCGTCAAGCGTCTGATCGGGCTACCGGGCGAGACGATCGGCGCGGTTGGTGGCAACGTCTACGCCTGCTCGGGCAAGGGGCCGCAGAGCGGCAAATCGATTGCGAAGACGCCCGGCTGCGCCTTCCTCGACCAGCCCTTCGTGTCCAGCCCACAGGATGACTTTGGTCCGACGACGCTGGCGAATGACCGCTACTTCATGATGGGCGATAACCGCTCTGACTCGGACGATTCGCGCAACTGGGGTTCGATTACCCGAGACCAGATGATCGGCGTGGCGTTCATGTCGTACTGGCCGCCGAGCCGTATCTCGATCTGGTAGTCGAGTGGCGGTGAGGCGGTCGCAATCCTGGCAGCCTCCGCGGCAGCAGCGTCGTCCGAGGATGCTGCGGCTGGGCGCGCTGGCGCGCTGGCCTGCGCCGCTCGGGGGGCTGCTGCTCGTTTTGCTCTTCACCGTCGCCTCGACGATCTGGGGCCCGTTCGTCTGGTTTGCCGCGGCGGCCTGGGGGCTGTGGGCTGCGGCGGCCGTCTTCGATGCTGGTCTGCGTGGTCGCTACGGGCTGGTGACCGGCTTGTTTGCTGTCGCCCTGGGGCCCCTCGGTGCGAGCCTGATTGCTCTGCTGCGTCGCCGGTCGATTCGGAAGGTGCCGCGTGAGGGACCAAGCTGGCTGACGGCGATTTCGTTGATGGCCCTGCTGGCGGGCACGCTGATTGGTGGGCAGGTGATCGGGGCTGGGCTGCGTGTGGGCCCACACGGCGTGGACGTACCGCAGGCCGCGATGGGTGACGACATCATGTCGGGAGATCGCGTGCTCGTTGTGCCAATCCGCTTCTCGGCGGTCGGACGCGGCGACGTGGTGGCGGTTGCCCGGTTCAAGGGCGTTGATGCGGCGCTGGGGACGACGGGTACGATCGCTGGCGTCGGGCGCATCGTGGGAACGCCGGGCGAGGTGATCGGGGCGATCGACGGGAAGCTGTACATCTGCGAGCAGCTGCCTGATGCTGCTGTCGGGCTGCGGCCAGAGGATGGCTGTACGAATCCGGCGGAGATGATCTACCTGAAGTCGCCGACGCCGGACTTTGGTCCGATCCAGATCCCAGCCGAGACCCTTTGGGTCATGTCGGACGATCGGGGTGGAGCGCTGATCGACTCGCGCGTGTACGGCCCGGTGCCGCTGAAAGCGATGATCGGTCGGGTGGTCGCCGTGCTGACACCATTGCCGCGCATCGCGATCCTGTAGGCAGGCCGTAGGTAGCTCATTGCGGTTCCCGTGCGTGTCTGCGCGCAATGGGCGCCGACCTGACGTCTACGCTCGTCGTATGCCGGTCAAGCGCAGAGCCACTTCGCCAGGTCGTCGCCTGCTGCGGCACGACCGCGCGCTGGGGTGCCGCTTCGTGGCTGGGGCAGACGAGGCGGGCCGGGGCGCTCTGGCCGGGCCGCTGGTGGCGGCCGCTGTTCTGCTTGAGCCGGGCGCGCTCGATCGCGGCGCGCGGGCGGACCTGGGTCGGCTCGACGATTCGAAGCGGCTCTCGCCGGCGGCGCGCGAGGAGCTCGCGCTCGTGATCTACAGCGTCGCCCTCGCGGTCAGCGTGGTGGCGGTCGCCAGCGAGGAGATCGACCGGCACGGCATTCAGGCGGCTAACCTCGGCGGGCTCAGCCGGTCGCTTGATCTGCTCGTCGCACCTTCTGGCTGCGCGTTGCTCGTCGATGGCTTCGTCCTGCCGCTGCAGGCCCGTGAGCATCGCTCGATCGTCCGCGGCGATGCGACGAGCGCGGCGATTGCGGCGGCGTCGATCATCGCGAAGACGACCCGCGATCGGGTGATGGACGGGCTTGACGTGGCGTGCCCAGGCTATGGGTTCGCTCGCCATGCCGGCTATGGGACCGCGGCGCATTGCGAGGCGATTGCGCGGCTTGGTCCCGTCGCTGCGCACCGTCGCTCGTTCGCCCCGCTGTCGCGCGCGGCCTGACGTGTCGCGGCGCGTCGGGCAAAACGGCGAACGCGTTGCGGCGTTGCTGTATCAGCTGCGGGGCTACCGCGTGCTTGGTCGCGGGGTGCGAACGCCATTTGCTGAGGTCGACCTGGTTTGTCGACGTGGCGATAGCCTCGTGCTGGTCGAGGTGAAGCGCCGCCGCTCGGCCGTGCGGGGCACCGCGATTGGAGCGCTGCACCCGCGGCAGGCCGAGCGCTTGGCACGCGCCGCCGTGTACCTTGGTGGCCGCTACCGCTGGGTGCGACGTACGCGGATCGATCTCGTGGCGATCGATGGGGTTCGCGTGCGTGTGGTGCGCAATGCAGTCGATCGTGACGAATGCCTGCCGCCATCCATGCGTGGCTGGGCCTGATTCGTCGCTCGCAAGCGCGTCCCGAGGTTGCACGCTGCAGGGCATGGTCCTCCGCGCCCACGCCTTTGCACTGATCGGCCTTGATGCCGTTCCCGTTGAGGTCGAGGTGCACGTCACGACTGCGCCCAAGCTGCCGACGTTCACGATCGTCGGTCTGCCGGACAAGGCGCTGCAGGAGGCGCGGGCCCGAATCCGGTCTGCTGCCGCCTGTGCCGGCGTGCCGATCCACGAGTCGGCTGTGCTTGTCAACTTGGCTCCGGCTGAGGTCCGCAAGGAGGGAGCGGGCTTTGATCTCCCGATGGCGCTTGCGATCCTCGCGGGGCATGGCAAGGTCGCAGCCGAGCTGGTGGACGAGGTGGCGGCCACGGGCGAGCTCGCTTTCGATGGGCGCCTTCGTCCAGTGCCGGGCGTGTTGGCTGTGGCTGAGGCGGCTGTGCGCCAAGGGTTGCGCACGCTGCTGTGTCCTGAGGCGAGCGCCGCCGAGGCCGCGCTCGTGCCGGGCTGCAACCCGATTGGCTGTGCCACGCTTGGGGAGGCCGTGCGGATCCTCAACGGCGAGGCCAGCCCGCGACCGCTGCGCGCGGTGCCACCGCCGGCCCCGCCAGTGGTTGCTGATCTCGCGGACGTGCGGGGCCAGCCGAGCGCGCGTCGCTGCTTAGAGATCTGTGCGGCGGGGGACCACAATCTGCTGATGGTCGGCCCCCCGGGCGTCGGCAAGACGATGCTTGCGAGGCGCCTGCCGGGCATCTTGCCGCCACTGGATGACCCGCTCGCGCTGCTTGTCACGCGGATTCAGTCGGCTGCCGGCACGCTCGAGGCGGGCAGCGGCCTCGTGCGTGTGCCGCCGTTTCGTGCCCCGCATCACTCGGCGACGACGGCGGCGCTGGTTGGCGGTGGGTCGAGGATTCGGCCGGGGGAGGTCACGCTCGCGACGGGTGGCGTGCTGTTTCTTGATGAGCTGCCAGAGTTTCGCCGCGACGCGCTGGAGGCGCTGCGCGTGCCGCTTGAGGATGGTGTCGTCCGCATCTCCCGCGTCTCTGGCTCAGTGCTGCTGCCTGCGCGCTTTGCGCTGATCGCGGCGATGAATCCCTGTCCGTGCGGTAGCCCCGAGCCGTCGGCTTGCACCTGCACGCGTGGCCGCATCGAGGCGTATCAGCGCAAGGCCAGTGGTCCGTTGCTGGACCGCATCGATGTTGGCGTTCGGCTCGGGCGACCCGATCCGGAGGTGCTTCACGCGGATCGTCCAGAGGCGACTGCGCAGGTGCGTGAGCGGGTGCTGGCTGCTCGTCGGCGCCAGGCGGTGCGGGGCGTCGTCAACGGGCGTCTCCCGGTCGATCGGCTGGCCGACCTCGCCGAGCCGGATGAGGAGGGTCGTCGGATGCTGCAGCTGGCGGCGCGTCGTCTGCTGCTGTCGCCGCGTGGCGTGCACCGCGTGCTGCGCGTCGCGCGAACGATCGCTGACCTCGCGGAGGAGGACGAGGTGCGGGGCTGCCACGTCGCCGAGGCGCTCGCGCTGCGTCTGGGTTCGGTCGCATGACGATGCTGGAGCGCGGTGGGCCGGGATATCCGGTGCGGCTGGAGGACCTTGCGTCTCCTCCAGACCGCCTCTTCTTGCGGGCCCCCGCCACGCCGGAGGAGTTGGCGCGTCTGCTCGAGCCACCGATCGTCGCGGTTGTCGGCTCGCGTAGCGCCTCGGCTGCAGGCACGGCCTTCGCACGACGGATCTGCCGCGAGTTGGCGGGCAGCGGCGTCTGCGTGGTCTCGGGTCTGGCGCGCGGCATCGATGCAGGCGCCCACGAGGGCGCGCTGGACGGCGCGGGTCGGACCGTCGCGGTGCTTGGCTGCGGCATCGATCGCGACTACCCGTCCGCCACCGTTGGCCTAGCCCGTCGCATTGCGGCAGCTGGCTGCGTCGTCTCCGAGTACGCCCCGGGCACGCCGCCCGCGCCGTTTCGGTTTCCCGAGCGCAACCGCATCGTGGCGGCGCTGGCCGATGCGACGGTGGTCGTGGAGGCTGCGCAGCGCAGCGGTGCGTTGATTACGGCGCGTCTGGCGCTCGATCTCGGCCGCGACGTGCTTGCCGTCCCGGGTGCTCCGTGGCTGACGGGGGCCGGCGGCAGCAATCTGCTGATCAAGGACGGTGCGCTGCCGCTGACCGAGGTTGGCGATGTCTTGCTTGCGTTGGGCTTAGACCCTGGCGCGGCGCGTCTTCCCGATCCGGAGGTGGGAGAGGGCGCCGCGCGGTTGCTCGCTGCGCTGCGGCGGGAGCCGGTGTCGATTGACGTGCTGGCCGTCCGCTGTGGGCTGCTGCCGGCAGCAGCCGGAGCGCTGATTGCAGAGCTCGAGCTGGCTGGGCTGGTGCTGCGTGAGCAGGATGGGCGGCTCGTGCCTAATGGCTAGGGGGCAGCGACGTCTCGTCCGTGTTGGGCCGTGCGTCCGCGCGTAGCGCGGCGGGGCGACGATTGCCGTCGCGTGCGTGTCCGCTGTCAGCGGGCTCAGGCCAGCGCGGCAGAGCTGCTGTGGTGCAGGAGTTAGCGTACTTGTGTGGAATGTACGCGGGATGTGCTCCAGCAATGCCCGAAACGTCTCCCTCAGTAGTATCGTCGACAGGCGCCTGCGTGTGGGAGCTCGGTTGCGCAGTCGAACGATCGTGATCGTCGCGGTGCTGTCGCTGGTTGCAGCCTTTGCCCCGTCGGCCTCCGCCGGGACCCTGTTTCTGAATGAGTCGTTTGGTGCGGCGTGGTCGGCGGGCACGAACTGGTCGCGCGATGGCAACGTTACGCCGGTGATTGCCACCCCTGCTGGGGAGACGCCAGCGTCGGCGATGCGTATTACGCCGGAAGTCGCTTCGCTGTACGGCTCGCTGCTCTACACCGTCGCGCGGCCGACCGCGTACGGCCTGGACATCAGCTTCGTGCTGTCGGAATGGCGGGTTGATTCTGTCTTCAGCGCTAATTGCGTTTTTGGTTTTGGCAACGTCTGTGGCCACGGGATCTCCTTCTACCTGAAGAAGGGCACGGATACCTCCGTGGCTCCTGGGCAGGACCAGGGTTCGCTTGGCTACAGCACGGACTGGGGATACACCGACATTTTTGGAAACCACCCATACCTTAATCCTGGCGTGAGCGGCGCGCTGCTTGGCGTCGGGTTTGATTCCTACGGACGCTGGACGGAGGCCGCGACGGGCGGGTCCGGCTGCGGTTCCAGCACCTACCCCGGCTCGGCGGGTACGGGTGCTCAGGCAGACACCATTGCTATCCGTGGCCCTGGGCAGGGCATCAACGGGTACTGTCAGCTGGCGAAGACAGCGCCGGGTGATGTCAACTTTGGTCGGGAGACCCGTCTCCTTGGTGCTCGTTCAATTCGCATTACGGTCGATCCGAGCACCGACCCGAGCCCGAAGGTCAAGGTCTGGTACGCGCTTGGTACGGGCGGCACGAGCGGCCTGCCGATCCTGACGATTGATGAGCCAGCGCAGCTGCTGGCCGAGGCCACCTTCAAGTTCGGCTTCGCGGCCTCCACGGGGACCTACCTTCAGAACAACGAGATCTGGAACATGCAGTCTGGCTCGCTGGTGGCGATTCCCGAGTTTCAGATTACGACGCCATGCTCGCCACTGGCCGACGCGACGGTGCGGACGGCCTATTCGCAGGCACTGGACACGGACTATGGCGTGGGAGATACGTCCTGGTCGATCACGTCTGGTGTGCTGCCCGCCGGGGTAACGATGAATGGCGCCACCGGTACGATCAGCGGCGCGCCAACGAAGGTGGGCTCGTATGCGATTACCCTGCGTGCCCAGGACAGCCGTGCGACGCCATCGGTGGCGACGGCGTCCTGCCTGCTGAACGTCGTCGATTCGGCTGCTATCGGTGTTGTCGGTGCGAAGCCGAAGCCTTCAACGACGGGCATTCAGCTGACCTTTGCGGCACCGGCTGCGGGAACGACTCGAACGACCGGCATTCGCACTGGGAAGCTGTCGCATCGCCGTCTCGTGGTGTGCACGGCCCCGTCGGCGACGACGAGCGGGCCGGAGAATCTGAGCCTTAGGTGCGGTTTCACCGCCGCGACGAAGCAGCTGCTGTGTCGGGCCCCAATGACAGTTCGTGTGTTCGTGGAGTTCACGCCGGCGATTGGTCCGAAGGAGGTTTCGGTCAGCACGATTCGGCTGGCGCGCGTGTGGGGCTGCGCGACACGGAAGCCAACGGCGGCGAAGCCGACCTGGCTGATCTGGCCGTACACGCCGGTATCCGAGCCGATCACGGGCTGACGGCTCGGCGTGGCCTCACTGGTCAGGGCTGGTCAGGAAGCCTCGCGCAGGCGCACGAGTCTCCGTGAGGCTCGCAGGCTGAGCGGCAAGGCAGCCCCATAGCGGTCGGCCGTCTCGCGCGCGAGCATTGGGGTCGGCTGGCGGTCCCTCGCAGAGATGGCACTACGGCCGCTGGGTAGTGCGCCCGGGGCCCAGTCGAGCATTCGTGATCGGTGCTCATGCCTGTCCCATCGTCTTGCCCGGCAAATTGAAAGCCCTCGTCTCTGCTGCGTCGCTCTTGGCCGTGTGGATACGAAGTCAACGTCGAATCTCGTCGAGTCCGACCCCGTGCTTTCGCCCTTGCCGTAACCGCTTGGCCTAGATGCGGCCAACGTCGCGGCCCGGGCACCGTCGCTTGCGACAGCATGCACGCTTCGTAGTCTGCGCGCTCGTCGCGCGTGCAGCGTTGCGCATGCTCAGCTGGGGCCTGACGCTTCGCTCTGGTCGACAACGGGCGGGAGCTTGCTGCCTCGTCGGCTGTGGGTGCTCGGAGCAACCTCCAATCCCTGCAGATAACCTCGGCCGGTCTCGTCTCTAGACCACCTCCGTCCGCTCGGTAATCGGCATCATCATCGCCAATGCTCGTGCCGTTGCACACGATGCGTCGATGCTGGCCGGCACCTGAGCGCGGGCTTGCGATGCAGCGCGAACCGAGCGACGTGCTGAAGATCGTGCCGTCCACTCATGGGTGGTTCAGCAACCAACGCGCGTTGGTCTCCAACAATATTTTCAGTTAAAAATTTTAGATGCAGTTAGAGAAGGAAATGCTCGCCTGAAGGAGAATCATCAGCCATGAACAAGCGCCTAGTACATCCCGTCCCCGATCCGACGCCGGCTGCTGGCACGCTCCCGCAGCGGGCCTCTTGCTTCCGCGCAGGCCGCTTGGGCGTGCTGCTCGCGGTGGCCTTCGCTTGCGTTGCGGTGCTTGCGCCGACTGCGTTTGCGGGTACGTTGTTTCTGAATGAGCCGTTCGATTCGACGTGGTCGGCGGGGACGAACTGGTCACGCAGCGGTAGCTTCACGCCCGTGATTTCCACTCCGGGTGGGGAGACGCCGGCGTCGGCAATGCGGCTCACGCCAGCGAGCGGTAGTCAGTTCGGATTCCTGCTCTACACGGTTGCGCGGCCGACGGCGTACGGCTTGGACATCAGTTTCGTGCTGTCGGAGTGGGGTGGCTCGGGTGCGGATGGGATGTCCTTCTTTCTAAAGAAGGGGTCCGATACGTCGACGGTTGCGGGCTCATTGGGTGGCGCGTTGGGGTACGGTCCATCTGGATCGGCGGGCGTTTCGGGGGCGTTGCTCGGGATCGGCTTCGATAACTTTGGCAACTTCCTCAGTAGTTCTGTTGGTGGTACCGGCTGTGGTTCGGCGGAGTATCCAGGCTCTGCCGGTCCAGGCGCCAACGCCGACACGATCTCTATCCGCGGTCCAGGTCAGGGCAATGCGGGCTACTGCTATTTGGCGGGGTCGTCGTACTCCGCAGCTTTCGGTGGAGGTAGTCGCACGGCAGGTGCTCGTTCGATTCGGATCACGATCGATCCGAGCACTGATCCGTCGCCGAAGGTTAAGGTCTGGTACGCCGTTGGTGCTGGTGGCACCTCTGGTGCTCCGGTGATTACCATCGACTCTCCGGCGCAGCTGCTTGCGGCGCCGTCGTTTAAGTTCGGCTTCGCTGCCGGCACGGGCGGCTCGGTTCAGAACAATGAGCTGTGGGGCATGCAGTCGGGTTCGTTGGTGGCGATTCCCAACTTTCAGATTACGACGCCGTGCTCGCCGCTGCCGGACGCGATTGTGCGGACCGCGTATTCGGCTCCGTTGGCGACGGATTATGGCGTGGGTGATACGTCGTGGTCGATTACGGCGGGCACGCTGCCTGCTGGGATGACGATGAATGGCGTGACGGGCACGATTAGCGGCACGCCGACGAAGGTGGGTGCGTATCCGATTACGTTGCGTTCGCAGGATAGTCGTGCGACGCCGTCGGTGGCGACGTCGTCGTGCGTGCTGAATGTTGTTGATGCGGCGGCGGCGGCTGTGGTGAGTCCGAAGCCGACGCCGTCGACGACGGGTATTCAGCTGTCGTTTGAGGCGCCTGCTGCGGGGACGACGCGGACGACGGGTATTCGGATTGGGCGTCAGACGCATCGTCGTCTGGTGGCGTGCAGGGCGCCGAATGAGACGACCACGGGCCCGACGACGCTGGTGCTTAAGTGCGCGTTCTTGGCGGCAACGAGGCGGCAGCTGTGTCGCGCGCCGATGACGGTCCGTGTGTACGTGGAGTTTACGCCGACGACTGGTCCGAAGGAGTTCTCTGTCAGCACCATTCGCCTGGGGCGGGTCTGGGGCTGCGCGGCGGCGAGGCCGGCGACGACGAAGCCGAGCTGGCTGATCTGGCCGTACACGGTGGTGCCTGAGCCGATCACAGGCTGACCGGCTTGGGGCGGACACCACTCCACGCGGAGCGGTGTCCGCCCCGAGCCGGCTTTGCGATGCTGCGTCGCATGTCTGACGCCGAAGCAGCGGTGCTGTGTCCAGAGTGCGCGAGCGGTGAGAGCTATCAGCCAGCCATCCACGCGGCGTACGCGCGCTAGGCGGAGCACCCAAGCGAATCGCGCTGGGTCTGCTGGTGGGTTGGGGGTGGTGGGTCGGTCGAGGACGGCTTCCTCCAGCCTGGACCACGCGGGCTCGCGTCGTTAGGATGGGGCCAGATTCGGGCTGAACGATCGGGGCGAACGCTGCTCATTAGGGGACAGCTACGCGTTACGTAACCGGCGGTTGCGCTGGCGGAAAGGGGCTCGGCCCTAAGCGCACCTCGGGCTGGGACTGTTCGAATGGGGCTGGATCCTCTGCGAGGATCGGCGCGTGCATCGGATCCGTTGGGCTGGGTTCGTTCGACAGCAGACCTCGCACGGCTGGGTTTGTCCGACAGCAGACCTCGCACGGCTGGGTTTGTCCGACAGCAGACCTCGCACGGCTGGGTTTGTCCGACAGCAGAGCTCGCATGGCTGGGTTTGTCCGAAAGCAGACCCTCGGACGGCTGGGTTTGTCCGAAAGGGGCCAGACCCCAATCGGACATCTGCAGGT
>CAMDVX010000037.1 GCA_945877865.1 Bifidobacterium breve
CCGAGTCCGCAGACGGTGCCGTGGAGCGTGCACCTGCGGTTGCGAGCGCCAGCAGGCAGTCAGATGGTGAAGCGGGCGATGGTGCCGACGGTCCGAAGCGCCGCCGCCGTAGCCGTGGTGGACGCGGGCGGTCCCGTACGGACGGCGCCCGGCCCGAAGGCGCAGCGAACGGGACGACGGGCGAGCGTCGTGCGCCACGCCCGGCGGCTCCGCAGGCGCCGGTTGCACCGCCTGCAGCCCCCGCGGCTCCGGCCAAGCCGAAGCGCGGGCTGCTCGGGCGGCTGCTCGGCAAGGAGTAGCACGCAGCAGGGTGGTTGCCCCGGACCTGAAGCAGCCGTGGCAACCACCCTGCTATGTTCCATCCCGTTGTCGCCGGTGGCGACCCGTCCGAAAGTCTCAATTCGATGTATGCCGTAATCGCGCTCGGGGGAAAGCAGTACCGCGTCTCTAAGGGTGAGCGCATCGTCGTGGACCGTCAGGCGCACGAGCCGGGCGCGACCTTCAAGGCGCCTGTCGTGCTTGCGTCGGATGGCAAGAAGATGCACGCGACGGAGGCCGAGCTCAAGCCGGTCGTCGTCTCTGTCCGCGTCAAGGAGCACAAGCTCGGTCCGAAGGTGCACATCCGCACCTACAAGGCCAAGAAGAGCAGCTCGCGGCGGATGGGCTACCGTTCACAGCAGACGGTCGTAGAGGTCGAGTCGATCGCATTCGGTAAGAAGGGCACTGACGATGGCGCATAAAAAAGGTCTTGGATCCTCGAAGAACGGTCGAGACTCCCAGTCGCAGCGGCTCGGCGTGAAGGTGTTCGCCGGGCAGACCATTCGAGCGGGCGGCATCATCGTTCGGCAGCGTGGCACGCGCTTCAACCCGGGTGCCGGCACGGGCCTCGGCGTGGATCACACGATCTTCGCCACCTGCGATGGAATCGTCGAGTTCGGTCAGAGGCGCGGTAAGCGCATCATCTCGGTCGCTGCGGCCGAGGCCTAGCCCGCGCGTTGTTCTCCGACAGGGCGACGCTCTACGCCGCCGCGGGGAGTGGGGGTGACGGTGCAGTCGCATTTCGACGGGAGAAGTTCGTGCCCCGGGGTGGACCGTCTGGCGGCGATGGTGGTAATGGCGGCAGCGTCGTGCTGGTGGCCGACTCTGCGCTGCGTGATCTAACGCAGGTTCGGCACCATCCGCACGTCACCGCTGAGAGCGGCCATGGCGGCGAGGGTTCGAATCGCACGGGCGCGCAGGCGGACGACGTGATCGTGCCCGTGCCTGTTGGCACGCAGGTGTTCGATGAGGACGGCGTGCTGATCTGCGATCTTGCTGCGCCGGGAGTTCGCGCTGTCATCGCGCATGGCGGACGCGGCGGGGCAGGAAACCGTCGCTTTCGCTCAGCCGTCCGTCAGGCTCCTCGCACCGCGGAGCTTGGTGGCCTCGGCGAGGAGATCACCCTCGAGCTCCACCTCAAGCTGCTGGCGGACGCGGCGCTGCTTGGCTTTCCCAACATCGGTAAGTCCTCGCTGCTGCGGCGAATCTCGAATGCCAAGCCGAAGGTGGCTGATTATCCCTTCACGACGATCGAACCGGTGCTTGGCGTCGTCGACCTCGCCGTCGACCGCCAGATTACGGTGATGGACGTGCCAGGGCTGCTGGAGGGAGCGGCGGAGGGGCACGGCCTCGGCCTTGACTTCCTCGCGCACCTGGAGCGAGCGCGGCTCTTGCTTCACGTCGTCGATGCTGGTCTGCCCGTGGAGGAGTCGTGCCGCGGGTTCGTGGCGATTCACAACGAGCTGTCGAAGTATCAGGAGGACCTCTCCCACCGACCGCGGGTCGTCGTGCTCAATCGCGTCGACCTCAGGGGTGACCGCACGGCTGATCAGCTGCGCGACGAGCTCGCGGAGGCGCTGATGGCACTCGGCGACGTCCCCGCACTGCGCGATGTGCTTCGCGATGAGGAGACGGGTCGGCCCGTCATCGCCGTCGTCTCCTGCGTCACCGGCGAGGGCGTCGATGGATTGGTCAGCCTGCTGGCGCGCGTCGTGCCCGAGGCGCCTGAGCAGCCGGAGGCGGAGTTCGACCTGCCCCAGTACCTCGTCTACCGTCCGGGACGGACCGGTGGTGGGCCTCTGCGGGTGCTGCGCGACGAGATTGGCGTGCGCATCGTCGGGGCGCCGATTGAGGAGGCCGTGCTCAAGCTGGATGATGCCGGGGCCGAGGCAGCGCTCGCTGATTACATTGCCGAGCGACGGCTCACGCCCCTGCTCGTTCGGGCCGGAGCGCGCAACGGCATCATTGTCCGGATGGGCGGGCGGGAGATTCCGTTCCGTGTCTAGCCCGGCGCGACGCATCGGCGTCCTCGGGTCGCTCTGCAACCCGCCGCACGTAGGGCATGCGGCGTTGGCACGTCAGGCTGTGGCGCAGCTCGGGTTGGCTCACGTGCTGCTCGTGCCAACGGGGCATCCGTCGCATCGTCCCGAACCGGCGGAGCCGCCCGCGATTCGGCTGCGGCTGGCCGTGGCAGCCGCAGCGGATGAGCCGGTCTTCGTCGTCTCACCCGTTGAGGTCGAGCGAGCTGGGCCCTCCTACATGGCGGACACGCTCGAGGTCCTTGCCGAGCAGCACGTGGATGCCGACCTCGTGCTGCTGCTGGGGGCCGATCAGGCGGCAACGCTGGACCACTGGCACGAGCCAGAGCGGGTGCGTGCGCTCGCCATGATCGCGGTTGCTCCGCGCCCGGGTGCAGGGCCGATTGACGATGCGGCGGTGCTCGCGATCGCGCTGCCGCTGCTGGATGTATCGAGCTCAGACATTCGCGGTCGCGTCGCTCGTGGCGACTCGATCGATGGGCTCGTGACGCCAGCGGTTGAGGCGCTGATTGTCGCTGCTGGCCTCTACGGCCCAGAGACGGCCGGATGATCCTAGGCTGCGTCGTGGTACCGTGGTCGCATGCACGGAGCAAGGGACCGAACCGCTGAGTGACACCGCCGCTCTGGCCGAGCAGATCGCAGCGATCGGCTCCGACAAGTTCGCCACGGACATCGTCCTGCTCGATATGCGCTCTGCAGTCGGCTACACCGACTGGTTCGTCGTGATGAGCGGTCGTAACACGCGCCAGACGCAGGCGATCGCCGAAGAGATCGCTCAGCGGATGAAGCAGGACCATCGGCTGCTGCCGCTGCGCATCGAGGGGCTCAAGGAGGGCACCTGGGTGCTGATCGACTTTCTCGACATCGTCGTGCACGTCTTCGATCCCGACGCTCGCGAGCTGTACCGGCTCGAGGAGCTGTGGGGTCAGGTTCCCACCACCGTCATCGCCGAAGCGTAGGAGCCGCTGCGACCGTCGGGTCGTTCGCTCCCCCTTGCTATCCTCCGGCTCTGACGGGGCCATAGCTCAGCTGGGAGAGCGTCTGGCTGGCAGCCAGAAGGTCAGGGGTTCGATCCCCCTTGGCTCCACTTTGATCGGCGGAGAGACCAGCCGGGCTCGATCCGCCTTCTGAGCAAATCGTGCTGGATTGCTGAGTCACCATCCTGCGGGTGTCTCAGTCGGACTGATCCGCGCGCCAGCCGTGCAGGACGGTCTGGCTGGCCCCCAGCGCAGACGCTGGAGGGGATACGCTCGGGCCTGCTCGCCACCGCATCGCGGGTTGAATCGTCGGCTTTCCTCGTGGTCGAGGGCAGTCACGAAGCGCAGCCGTTTGTGTCTATCAGCAGCAGTGAGCGCGGTGCTCGGCCTCGCCTGCTGTGAGTCGCGGGGTGATGGATGGTGTGCTGTCGAGGCTGCCGCCCGAGTGCGAACGCGATGCCTGCCCACTCGCGAGCTGGTCAAGTAGTGATCGCTGCCTTGCTGACGCTCGCAGCGCCGATCGGCGTCTTGGGTTCGGCTACACGAGCAGAGCGCTGAGCCAGCGCGACTTCGGGCTTGCCGACGAGGAGAGCCTGCGGCGGGTTGGCAGGCCCGGGCTGCCCGCAGGTCTTCACCTAATCGCCTTGCTGGCGCTGCGCAGGTGCTCGGCATCAGCCTCGTGGCAAGGCCCCCCGCAGGTCATCGGTGGGCGCTTCGCGACGGTGGCGGTGATTGCCAACGCGGTGCTGCTGAGCTGCGTCGCGGTCCCGGGCGCAATCAAGTTCGTCCTGATGGGGCCGCCGCTGGGGCCAGCCGACAGGACTATCCTTGACGGACACAATGGCCCCGAAGGAGCAGGCATGCAGAGGAAGAGGCGTGGTGCCGGGGCATCCGAGCGCTGGTCGCTCGTCCTGTCGTTCCTGATGATCCCAGCGCTGCTGCAGGGCCAGCTGCTGAGGATCGTCGGCCGCAGCCTCGCGGGATGGGTGCTGGGTGCAGAGGCCGACGCGGGTCTCCGGCAGGCCGGTGCGGCTGGGCTGCTCGTCGGCCTGCTGCTGGTCGCCGTGGCGTGCGTCCCCCAGCTGCTTGGCATCGCCTTCGGCGTCCGGGCCTGGAGCCATGCGAAGGGCTGGCTCCCGGCTCTGGCGATCTTCGCTAACGGTGCGCTGCTCGTAGCCGTGGCGACGTGGAGCGTGACGCAGCTCCTCGAGCTGTGAGAGAACCGGTGTGGACCGTGGTGCAGTGGTCGGCGCCGCTCAGGCAGGCGGTCGGGTGGTTGAACCCACCCGACCGCCTGCTGGGAGCCTGAGCCTAGTCGCGCTTCGGCTTGGGACGACGGTGGCGGTGTGGATGCTTCGGTCGTCCTGCAGCCCTCGCTGGTGGGCGCACGGCGCGCCCTGCACCACCCGCCCCGCCTGCGGGCGGAGGAGTGCCGCCACCTGCGGGCGGGGGAGTGCCCCCACCACCGGCGGGAGGCGGTGTGCCGCCACCACCGGCGGGAGGACCAGCTGGCGGGGCATCGTCACCGCCAGCCAGGGGAGCATCCGCCGGCGGCGGCGATCCTGGCGTGGCGAACAGGCCGGCGCCGACGAACTGGCCGCTCGGGGCCCCCGGTGGGATCGCGAAGATGCCGGAGGCCGTGTGGAAGAGGTACTCGTTGAGGGTGTCATTCTCGGCGAGGCGCGTCTGGATAGTGACGAACTGCCGGCGGGGATCCCGCTGGTAGGCGATGAAGGCGAGGCCAGCGTCGTACTCGCCCGTCGTTGGATTGATGCCGTCATGGAACGAGTACCCGCGGCGCAGAATCCGCTCGTCCTCGCTGGCGGTGCCGGTGCGAGGGTTCGAGAGCCGGACGTGGCTGTGGATCGGCAGCTTGGATACGTCAACCGGGTCGAACTCGCGGGTGCCGCCAAACGGCGCGCCGCTGGCCTTCCTCCGGCCGATGACGTCCTCCTGCTCCTCCAGCGGGCTGTCGTCCCAGGTCTCAATCGTCATGTTCACACGGCGGTAGACCTGGTACGTGCCATTGGCCATCCAGGCCGGGCCGTCCTCGGAGGAGACCCAGACGTTGCGTCGCATGCGGGCGTCATCCGACCGGTCGAGGTTTGAGGTTCCGTCCTTCGTGCCGAAGAGGTTTCGTCCCGAGCCTTGGTCGGCGCGTGCCGGCGGCTCGTCGAAGCCCGATTGCAGCCAACGCAGCTCGGCGAGCCCCTTGCCGACGCGGGCGAGCATGCGGACGGCGTGCTCGGCGACGAAGCGGCTATCGGCACAGGCCTGCACCGATAGATCGCCGCCGCTGATGGCGGTATTGAGCTGGTCACCCTTGAAGGCCGGCAGGTCGATCAGGGCTGCGGGGCGCTGGGAGGCCAGCCCGAAGCGTCCGTCGAAGAGGGTGGCTCCGAACCCAATCGTGATGGTCAGGTGCGACGCAGTCTGGCCCGCTGCCTCGCCGGTATCAGACGGAGCAACGGTTGGTGCGGTGCTCCCGGGCAGCTGCTGCCCGACGGTGAGCACTTCGATCGCTCGCTGCCACTTCGTGAGGAGGTCAATCAGCTGCGCACGGTTCGTGGCAGTGACGTCGAAGGCGCAGATCTGGAGGTGGCGTTGGCCCGGGGTCGTGATGCCCGCCTGGTGTGGCCCGGCCCAGCTGACGATCTGGCTGGACTCCGATTCAGCGCTGGCGAGTGCCCCGCCGATCAGCGATGGGCCTTGGCCGATGAGGGTTGCGGCACCGCCAGCCGCGGCTGCTGTCAAGAGGCTCCGGCGGGAGATCGATGGTGTCTTCATGATGAGGTGCTCCTGTGCTCCGTAGGTGGGCTTCGCCGGTTCGTCCGATTGACGTTGGCGAGTGTTTGCTCGGCGGTAGAGCGGCCGACGGATGTAGTTGACAGGACGAACCTGAGACGTCTCTGAGAACCTGAGAGGCTCCTGAGAAAGCACGTCTCGAGCGATCGGACGCCACGGCAGGGACTGGCCGGCCGTTGCGTGTAGGCGCAGCGCGTGGTGCGTGGCGGCTGGCGCTGTGGTGGCTGACTTGCATCACAATGCGCTGCATGAAGGCGAGAGCGCTCCAGCACCGATCGAACGGCGGTGGCGTCCGATGAGCGGTGGTGGAGGGCACGCCGTCACCCACGTCAGCGGACCTCGTTGGCTGTCGATTGGCATCGCGCTCGTGCTCGGGTTCGCTGCCATCGCAGCAGGCATCACGGGCTGGCGCGGCACGGTTATGTCTGGCCACGCGGTACGAGATTTCACGCTCTCCACCCAGGCGTTGAACGAGGCCAACGTTCTGGCGCAGGACTCCGAGCGGAGCATGAATGGCCAGCGGCAGCTCTTCATCGATTATCGGGCCGCGCTTGATGCGGGGGACGAAGGGGGCGCCTTGACGATTCAGGCGATGATGGGCATCAACACCCGAAAGGCGATCGAGTGGTGGCAGGCCCAGCCGCCGGCTGAGCGACCCCTCTCGCCGTTCATCTCTGCCAACCCCAAGTGGTCGGCCCCGGCGCTCTTGATCGATGCGAACCGGGAGATGGCGATGGCGTCTGAGCACCTGCAGTCGGCGAACCAGAGCCTTTATCGATCGCATAACCTTGAGTTCGTCGCTGCGCTCGTGACCATCGCGTTCCTCGCCGGCGGGCTGACTGGCGTGTTCGAGTCGCATCGCGCCCGGGTTGCTCTGCTGTCGACGAGCGTTGCCGTGCTGGTGCTGAGCACGTTTGGAGCGCTGGTGTTCTGGTGAGCGCGTTGGTGCGTGCGGTGGCGGCAGGATCCTTGCTCGCCGCCGTTGCCGTGGGGGTCGCTGCCTGTGGCGGGTCAGCGGAATCGTCTGAAGCCGTCGCCGGTCTGGTCAAGCCGTGCGTTGGCAAGGTGGCGGTGATGGCTCCTTACGGAGGGCTCGAGGAGAAGGACTCGATCCAGATGAACTGGGCGCGCGTAGCGCTGGACAACTTCAACCTTTTGCACGGTACCTCGTTCGTCATCGAGCCAGCAAACGTCTCATACGAGGTTGGTCCGGGCATTCGTGCGGCCAAGAGGCTCGCCGACGACATGTCGGTCGTCGGCGTCGTCGGCCCGCAGACCTCGGGCGTGACGGAGAAGGTTGGTCCAATCCTTGACGCGGCGGGACTGGCGTACGTCTCGCCTTCCGCAACGCGAGCGTCTCTGACCGACGGCACGCTGAAGGGCTTCTACCGGGTCGTTCCCAACGATGACGTCCAAGGGCCGGCCATCGGAAACTTCGTGGCAAAGAATTTGGCAGGGCGCAACGTGGTGGTGGTCGACAACGCTGAGACCTACTCGTTGGGACTCGCAGATAGCCTGCAGAAGACGCTTGAGGGCAGCGGCGTCCAAGTGACTCGCTTGTCCGCCCCGCTTGGGACGAAGAGCTACGCCGCGCAGATCGCCCGCATTGATTCGTCGGTCGACGTCGTCGTGCTGCCGTTCCTGCTGGCTGACGAGGCTCAGCGATTCGTCGATGAGCTGTCCGCCGCCGGTCGCAGCCCGAAGATCGTTGGCGGCGACAGCCTGTTCGTGGAGAGCGATTTTTCAGAGGCAGGTGCTTACGTCTCCTCGTACGCGCCTGATACACGCGAGACCGCAGCTGGCGCTGATCTAATTCGCCTCTATCAGACCATCTTCGGTGAGTTCTCGCCGTTCGGTGGCCCGGCCTACCTCGCGATGGAGGTGGTGCTGACCGCTGCGCTTGCCACCTGTGATCGTGGAGTCGCATCGCGCGGTGGCGTCTGGATGGCGCTGCCAACGACCAGGCTGAAGGAGACGATCCTCGGTGAGCCGATTGCGTTCGACCAGCGGCACGAGCTGGTCGATGGAACGTTTCGGATCTATCAGATTGACGCGGGCGGGTATCGGCGCGTCGGCTAGCTCGAAGCGGGCCCGACGTCCGGGTGGTGTTGGGTTCCTACGGTAGGTCCATGCGCCCGAGCCGCCAGCCAGCGAGCAGGATGGCGAGCCCAAAGACGACGAGCAGGGAGATGCTGCCGGTCGGCGCCGCCAGCGTGGGCACGAGCTCGGTCGTAATGCCGTAGAGGCCGCCGTCGCTGATGGCGCGGCCCCACGCGGTCAGGCTAAAGCGCTCGGCGGACGGGGCGATGGTGGCAATCGCACCCTCCCAGACGAGGATGTAGATGATTCCGGCGACGAGCGCGCGTCGCAGGAGCAACCCGATGGTGATGAATGCCGCCACGTACGCGGCGGCGATCAGGATGGTCGCCGCGATGCCGCGGCCGATGTTGTCCCAGCCGATGCCGAGGTGGCTGCCGAGGACGGCGATGGTGATCAGCGCCGGGCTCAGCAGCAGCAAGGTGCAGAACGTGGCGGCGAGCGTCTTCTCGGCCGCGATCCGTAGGCGCGAGATCTTGGCTGTCGCGAGGTAGACGATCGTGCCCGACTCGCGCTCGTCGCCGATCGCCGTGACGGCCAGCACGAGCGCCACCAGCGGCGTGACCGTCGTGATGAGGAGTCGCCCGACGATGATCGCCTGCGTGTCTGGGGTGACGTCGCCGCGGATGATCGCTAGCGCCGCGAAGAAGAGGACGGAGGCGACAGGCAGCAGCAGCGCCAGCGAGCGTTTGCGCAGCAGCAGCGCCCGGAACGTGAGCCGAGTGACGATCATCGGCGTACTCCGCGGGCGCGGGCCGTCAGGTAGCCGTAGATGCTCTCGAGGTCTGCATCCGTCTGCTCAACCGAGCTGAGCACGGCGCCTGCGCCGCGGGCCAGACCCGGCAGCGCGAGCGCGAGGCCGGTGGGATCCTCGGTCTCAATCTGGAGGCCATCACCGTCGATCTCGAGCTGACGGACTCCGGGCAGGGCAGCGATCGCTGACGCGAGCCCGCGGGCAGAGGTGGTGGCCACGTAGATTCGCCGCGGCCGCTCGTCCATCAGCTCACGCAGCGCCGGCGGCGACCCCTCCGCGACGAGCCGACCGTTCACCAGCACCAGCACCCGGTCGGCTACGCGCTCGACCTCGCTGAGCACGTGGCTTGAGAACAGCGTGGCGACGCCGTCATCGCCGAGGCGCTTGAGCAGGGCGATCACCGTCTCCCGCTGCTGCGGGTCGAGCCCGTTGAGCGGCTCATCCAGGATCAGAAGCTGCGGGCGGTGAACGAGCGCCTGTGCGATCTTGACGCGCTGCCGCATGCCCTGCGAGAACCCGGCCACGCTGCGCTGCGCAACCTCGGTCAGGTCGACTGCGGCAAGCGCCGCCGTCGCCGCTGCGCGGACGTCGCGCACTCCCCGCAGGCGGGCGCAGGCCTCGACGAGGCCCTGCGCGCTCAGGCCCGGCCAGAGGCCGTCACCATCGGGCACGAGGCCGATCGTTGCGCGCGCCACGCTGCTGCGACGAGGATCGTGGCCGGCAACGAGGACGCGGCCCTCATCGGGTCGCGCGAGACCAGTGGCGAGACGGATCGCGGTCGACTTGCCCGCGCCGTTGTGGCCGAGGAGGCCCGTGACGCCAGGCGCAACGGCGAAGGAGACATCGCCGACTGCGACGGTATCTCGAAACCACTTCGAGACGCGGTCGAACTCTAAGAGCGGCGTCATGCGGCGCTCCGTCGGTAGCGCAGGGTCAGGATGCCGATGCAGATGACGATGATGGCGACGTTCGCGGCGATCAGGAGCCCAAGGTCGGGCGTGACCACCGGCGCGAGCGGGCCTTTGTCGATTGCACCGTTGCTGCCGCCGATCATCTTCTGGGCTAGCCAGATCGGGAGGTTCTGAAGATTGAGCAGACGGGCATTCGGGCCGAACCCTGCGGCGTGGCGCAGCGTGCCTCCCGTCAACGACGACACGATCAAGAGCAGCACGAACCCGACCGTCGCAAACGCCCGCCTGCTCGTCAGCGACGCGACGGCCAGCCCGAGCAGGGTGTAGACGAGCGCAATCAGCACGCCGCCGCCAATGATCGCGGGGATCTCGCGGAGGTTCGCCTGCACGTAGCCAAGCGGGTGCGGGGCGAAGAACACGTTGCCGATGTAGAGGACGGCGAGCGGTATGGTTGTGACGGCGAGCAGCGGCACCAGCGAGGCGCCGATCTTGCCGAGCACGTAGTCGCGCGGACCGAGGGCGGTCGACAGGTAGAGGTCGAGCACGCGGCTGCGGCGGTCTGGGCAGATCGTCTCCGGGATGACGATCGCGGCGTACGCGAGGATTGCAAAGCCAATCAGCTGGTAGTAGGGACCGTAGGGCACGAGGTCGGTGGGCAGCCGCTGGGTGATGTCCGGCCCCAGCAGGGCCTTGACGCCAAGGGCGGTGACGGCCGGCCCCATCGCGATCAGTGCGAGCCCGACGGGCACCACCTTTGCCGTCCACGGCCGTCGGGCGCCGAGGGCCCGCAGGGCGCTCCAGCGGGCCATCGAGCTGATCGCGCGCAGCGAGCTGCCGCCAAGCTCGCCATCGAAGGGCCGGTAGCGGACGTCGTGGATCTCGGCCTTGCTCATCCGATCGCCGCCAGCAGCTCGTCTTCGATGGACGGGCCGTCCTGATGCAGCCGCCGCAGTCCGACGCCGCAGTCCGCGGCGCTGTCACGGATGCGCTCAAGGTCGGCAGAGGTACGAATGCCGATGCGGACGGTGTGGTCGTCGATTGGTTGACACGCGAGGCCGGCTGCGTCGAGCAAGGCGACGAGCGGCGCGATCTCAGCAACGGTCTCAACGCGCAGCACGTCCTCCTCGTCGGCGCTGGCCTCCAGCGCTCGGGCGAGGGTGACGGCGCCACCGCGCAGCACGACGACCGCGTCACAGGTGCGCCGGATGTCAGCGAGGATGTGCGAGGAGATCAGGACCCGCACGCCAAGGTCGTGCGAGACGCGTCGGATGACGTCGAGCATCTCGGAGCGCTGGGTAGGGTCCAGACCGTTGGTCGGCTCGTCGAGGATGATCAGCTCGGGCGCGTGGACGAGCGCCTGAGCGAGCTTGACGCGCTGACGCATGCCCAGCGAGAACGAGCCGATCACGCGCGAGCGCTCCTCCTCGAGGCCGACGGCGAAGAGCACCTCGGAGGCGCGGCGGATCGCGTCGGGCCGCGACAGGCCACGCAGCTCAGCAAGGTGGCGGACGAGGTCGGCCGCGGTCAGCTCGGGCGGCAGGCACTCGTGCTCTGGCGCGTAGCCGATCCGACGGCGGATCTGGTCGCCCTCGGTCGCGGCATCGTGTCCGAGCACGCGCACCGTGCCGGCGTCAAGCGGCACGAGGCCGAGGATCGCTTTCATCAGCGTCGACTTGCCTGCGCCGTTTTGGCCGAGCAGTCCGGTGGCGGGAGCCTCGATGCTGATCGACACGTCGGCAAGTGCCGCGACGGCCCCATAGCGCTTGCTCGCACCACGCACCTCGATCACCGGCTCGACTCCCACAGAGAAAGAGTACGTGCGATCGTGGATACTGCTCGCGTGGAACTGACTGCAGCGACGCTCATCCCGTACCTCGTGGCGCGCGGTGCGCTACCCGCGGCTGTCGACTGCACGGTCGAGCCGCTTGGGGGCGGCATCTCCAACGACGTCTGGCAGGTCCGCTGGGCCGATGGCTGCCTCGTGGTCAAGCAGGCGCTGCCGTTTCTGCGGGTTGCGGAGGTCTGGGCCTACGACGTCGGGCGCAGCAGCGTTGAGCAGCGCGCGCTCAGCGAGCTCAACCGGCTGCTCGGCCCAGGGTTTGCGCCCGCAGTCCGATTTGCGGATGACGCAGCTCACGTGTTTGGCATGACCTGCGCCCCGGCTGGTGGAACGCCGTGGAAGGACCTCCTGCTGGCAGGGAGCATCGACCTGCGCGACGGGTACCGAGCAGGGGACCTGCTTGGGCGCATCCACGCCGCGTCGGCCGCCGATGGCGCTGCCGCGGACCGCTTCGCAGATCAGCTGACCCTCATCGAGGGGCGCATTGATCCGTACCACCGTGCGGTGGCGACCCGGCATGCCGATCTCGCAGCACTGATCGAGGCTGAGGTCGAGCGGCTGCTCTCCACGCGGCGCGCGCTCGTGCTCGGTGACTACGCGCCAAAGAACCTGATCGCCTATCCCGACGCCATGCTGGTGCTCGATGTGGAGGTCGCGCATTGGGGAGATCCTGCCTTCGACGTCGCGTTTTGCCTGAATCATCTGTGTTTAAAGGCGCTGCACCTGCCGCGACAGCGCGGCCTGCTGGTGGGGCTGGCGCGGGCGTTCTACGGCGCCTATCGCGAGCACGCGGCGCAGCTGCTCGACGATCGTGGGGTCGTCGCCGAGCTCGGCATCCTGATGGTCGCGCGCGTCGACGGCAAGTCGCCAGCCGAGTATCTCGACGAGCGCTCCCGTGGCCTGGCGCTGAGGATCGGGCGCTCGTTGCTCCTCGACCCACCGGCGTCCGTGATGCGTGCCTTGGAGCGGGTTGAGATGGGCGCGCCATGAGCATCATCCGCGGCATCCGCGCCTACGAGATCCTTGATTCGCGGGGGCGACCGACCGTCGAGGCCGAGGTGGCACTCAGCTCGGGCATCACGGCACGGGCCAGCGTTCCGTCGGGCGCGTCGACTGGTCGCCACGAGGCCGTCGAGCTGCGTGATGGCGACGCCTCGCGCTTTGGTGGGCGCGGCGTGCTGCGGGCCGTGGCCAACGTCGACGGCGAGATAGCGGCGCGTCTAACAGGGCTCGACGCACGTAAGCGGGAGGAAATCGATGCGGTGCTGCGCCAGGTTGATGGCACTGCGGACTGCGCGCGGCTCGGAGGCAATGCGGTGCTGGCGGCCTCCGTGGCGACTGCGCGGGCCGGGGCGCTGTCGGCAGGAATTCCACTGTGGCAGCACCTCGGCGGTGACGTAGATGGTCCGCTGCCGCGCCCGATGGTCAATGCGCTCTCCGGCGGGCTGCATGCGGGCCGCAGCGTTGACCTGCAGGACTACCTCGTCATCCCGATCGCGGCGGAGACGTTTCCCGCGGCGATCGAGCAGGTCGCCCGGGTGCTGGCAGCGCTTGCCGACGAGCTATCGGCTCGTGGTCGGACGCTGCTGCGGGCGGACGAGGGGGGCTTCGTGGCGGGTGGCGGCAACCGCGACGGGCTAGAGCTGCTCGTCCGCGCGATCGAGTCGGCTGGGCTGAGGCCCGGCGTTGACGTCGCGATCGGTCTGGACGTGGCGGCAAGCCACCTCGTCAGCGCTGGTGGGTACGGCTTGGCCGCCGACGATGAGGTGCTGTCTGCAGCTGCGTGGTCTGCACGCCTTGCGGGTTGGACGCGCGACTTTCCGATCGTCAGCGTGGAGGATCCGTTCGGCGAGGACGATTGGTCGCCGTGGCCAGGCTTTGTCGCGGCCGTGGGTGAGGCCGTGCAGGTCATCGGCGACGACCTCATCTGCACGCAGGTCGATCGCCTCGAACGCGCCATCACCGCGCGCGCCGCTAACGCGGTGCTGGTGAAGGCGAACCAGGTCGGGACGCTGTCGGAGGCGCTAACGGTTGCCCGCCGTGCGCGCGCTGCCGGCTGGCGCGTTGTGGTTTCTGCTCGGTCGGGGGAGACGGAGGACGATTGGCTCGCCGACCTTGCGCTCGCCGCAGGCCCGGCCCAGCTGAAGGTCGGATCGCTCACGCAATCTGAGCGCCTCGCAAAATACAACCACCTGCTTCGCGAGAGCGCTCGACGTGCCGACGGGGGTGCTCTGCTTCCGTGGGGGGTCGCGTAGAGCGTTGGCTGCCGGGTCTGACCCGCGGGTCAGACCCGGCAGCCAACGCTCTACGCGACCCCCCACGGAA
>CAMDVX010000038.1 GCA_945877865.1 Bifidobacterium breve
CCCGTGCTCGAGCTCGAGCACGTAGCCCGCAGGATCCCCCGCGTACGCCGCCGCTCCCGGCCGCGTCGTGACGCTGCTCGAATGGAAGGCCTGGGTCATCGTGATCTTCAAGCCGTGCGTCGCGACGGTACCCCCAACGTTCATGCCGATCGTCGCTGGGGCTCCCTCTGCCTCCAGCCACGCCGCGAGCTCGTGCTGCGCAATGGTGGTGGCGTTGGACCGCTGCGCAACCGCAACGGCATCGCCAACGTGGTCGTCGTGGCCGTGGGTCACGAGCACGAGATCGGCCTCTGCCTCCGCGAGCGCTGGCGGACAGCTCGGATTGCCAACGAGCCACGGGTCGACGATGACCCGGACGCCGCCTGGCGTCGTAATCTGCCACGTGGCGTGTCCGCACCACGTGATGGTCGTGTTCTCCGGCATCCGTTGCTCCAGCGCTTGCGTACGCGTGCAGGCTACGCGATACGGCTAGCCCGCGGCGACGAGGGCGCGCGCCGCGCCCGTGGCCCAGTCGAGCCCGAGGCCCGGCAGGATGCCTCCGGCCAGCACGAGCAGCAAGCAGATCACGATGACGAGCGTTGCCGATCCCAGCCCAGGACCGGCAGGCACCATCGCGCCGCTCTTGCCAGACCGGTCGTACATCGCGAGGATCACCCGCAGGTAGTAGCCGATGCCGATGACAGAGCCGACCACCGCCACGACAGCGAGCCAGCCGAAGCCGCCCTGCACCGCGCTACCAAGGACGACGAACTTTCCGATGAAGCCGATGGTCAGCGGGAAGCCCGCGAAGCCGAGCAGAAAGATCGTCATCGCGGCGGCCGCGATTGGGCGATCGAAGCCCCAGCCACGGATCGAGTCGTAGGTTGCCTTGTGCTCCTTCGTGTCGCGCTCCTGCATGGAGACGACGGCGAAGGCGCCGATCGCCATGGGGGCATAGGCCGCGAGGTAGAAGACGAGCGCTCGTGCGCCAACGTCGCCACCCACGATGATGGCAATCAGCCCGAAGCCTGCTGCCGCAATCGATGAGTAGGCGAGCATGCGCTTGATGCTGGTCTGCACCAGCGCCGCGATGCCACCGACCAGTATCGTCGCTACCGCGATCACCACGAGCGCGGGCTGCCACGAGTCGCGGACCGCCGGCAGGGCCTCCAGCAGCACCCGAGCCAAGGCGACGAACGCGGCAATCTTGGTCGCCGCTGCCATGAAGCCTGTGACGTGCGTCGGGGCACCCTCATAGACATCCGGCACCCACATGTGGAAGGGCATGACGCCGATCTTGAAGGCGAGACCAGCGACCACCAGCACGGTGCCGAGGATGACGAGCGCGTCGCCCGAGCCGGCCTTCGTCAGCGCGACGTTGATGGCATCAAAGCCGAAGGAGCCCGTCGCGCCGTAGAGGAACGCGGCGCCGTAGACGAGCACGATCGACCCGATGGTGCCAAGCACGAGGTACTTAAAGCCGCTCTCCAGGGACGCCTTGCTCTTGCTGTCGAACGCGCACAGGACGTAGAGCGAGATCGAGAAGAGCTCGAGCGCCACGAACAGGGTGACGAACGAGTTCGACGCAGCGATCAGGTCCATGCCAGCGCACGCCAGCAGCAAGATGGCGGCGAACTCTGCACCAACCTCGCGCATGCGCGTCCAACCGACGGAGATGATCAGCGTGAGGATGCCGCAGCCCGCGATCAGCACGCGCACGGACTCGGTCAGCTGGTCGATCTGGACCGCACCTGCGAGCGTGGTGGTCGACGGGTCGTTCCACCCGTAGACCGCAAAGCCTCCCGACAGCGCCAGCACGAGGAGACCCACGATCACGCCGATGCCGCGGTCGCGGCCGCGGATGAAGGCGGCCAGCATCAGCAGCACGAAGGCGCCGACCATCAGCGTCATCTCCGGGGCAATGGCGAGCCAATCGACAGCAGGACCCTTGATCATCGCGAGGCCTCCTGGCTGGCAAGGGTAATCAGCGAGTGCGTAGACGCGTCAATCCTGCTGGTCAGCTGGTAGGGAGCGATGCTGAGACCGATCAGAACCAGCACGAGCGGAAGGATCACGAGCAGGGCACCCTGCCGAAGGTCGGGTGGGTTGCTCGTGCCAACCAGCTCGCCCTCGCGGTCGTGCAGGACCGCCGAGACCCAGCGCAGCATGTACATCGCGGCGAGGACGATGCCGAGGCTCGCGATCGCCCCAAGCCACCACTGCGCCTCAAAGGCACCGAGCAGGATCAGGAGCTCGGAGGCGAAGACGCTGGAGCCGGGCACGGCCAGGGTTGCCATGCCAAGCACGAGCGCAACGGTGGCGAGGATCGGTCGGCGACGAGCAAGCCCGCCGAGGTGCTTAAACGAGCCAGAGCCGACCTTGACCTCCAGCCAGCCTGCCAGCAGAAACAGCGCCGCAGAGACGAGCGCGTGATTGACCATCTGGAACGTCGCGCCCGTCGCGCCCCGATCCGAGAGCAGGAAGATGCCGAGCACGATGAAGGACATCTGGCTAATCGACGAGAACGCAACGACGCCGCGCCCATCGGGCTGACGGAAGGCGAGCAGCGCACCCCAGAGGAAGCCGATCACGCCGAGGGTGATGAAGATCCACGCGTACTTTGCCGCCTGCACCGGGAAGATCGGCACGAGCACCGCCAGAAAGGCGTAGGCGCCGGCCTTCGAAGCGACGCCGCTGAGCACGGCGGCAACCTCGGGGGACGACTCGCGGTACGCCGGCAGCACCCAGCCGTGCAGCGGAAACAGCGGCGACTTGATCGCGAGGGCGAGGGCAAAGGCGAGGAACACCCAGTCGTTGCCACGGCCGACTGCATCGGCCATCGCGAAGCTGGGGCCGCCCGGCGCGGTCAGTCCAAGGTACAGGATGCCCAGCAGCATCAGGAGCGTGCCCGCTGCCGTGTACGCGATGACCTGAAGGGTCGCGGTGCGGCGCCCCGCCCCGCCCCAGACGCCAAGCAGGATCAGCAGCGGAATCAGCATGCCCTCAAAGCCCACGTAGAAGCCAAACAGATCACGGGCAGAGAAGACCAGCAGCAGGAACGCCTCCGTCAGGAGCAGCAGCCCGAACGAGGTATGCGAGCGGTCGCGTCCGGCCCACAGCCCGAAGCCGATCGCGCAGGCCGTCACCAGCGCGGTGACAGACGCCATCGCGAGCGAGACGCCATCGACCGCGACGTGCCAGCGAATGCCCAGCTGAGGGATCCACTCGACGTTGTCGGCAAACTGGTAGCCCGCAGTCGGCTCGAAGCGATAGATAAAGCCGATCACGGCCCCAGCAACGGCAAGCGACGCCAGCAGGGCGAGGTAGCCAGACGCCTTGCGGCTGATCGGCAGCACGAGCAGAAGGACGCCGATGACGGCGGGAACCGCGATCAGCGTGGAGATGGTGATCATGCGGCACGCACCAGGAGGTAGAGGAGCAGGCCGGCGATGCCGAGCGCAAAGACGAGCGCATAGGAGCGAACGACGCCGTTTTGGATCACCGTGACGCTGCGTCCGAGGAAGGCAGTGAAGGTGCCGATGCCGTCAAGCGGCCACTGGAACGCGGGACGATCCACGCCGCGCCGGAGCGCGCCGGAGGCCCACTGGGTCGTGCCCTCGAAGACGACGGTGTAGAGGTCGTCCCAGTAGGCGCGACGCTCGAGCGTGTGAGCGATGAGGCGACCACGGCCGAGGCGAATCTCGCTCGGCGCCTCGCTCTCACGCAGGTAAAGGTGCCAGGCAATCGCGATGCCCGTCACGCCAAGGGCGACGGCGATCCCCGTGGTCAGCCAGTCTTGGCCGATGCTGGCCTCAGCCATGCCGCCCGGGGCAATTGGCTCCAGCCACGAGAAGGCCAGATCGGTCACACCAGGAACCTGGACCAAGCCCGTAAAGGCGGCGCCAATGGCGAGGATGTAGACGGGCCACAGCATGGAGCTCGGCCCCTCCCCGTGGTGCTTGATGGACGGCGGGGCGACGCGCTCGGCGTACGGCGTCATCCGTCGATGGAACACGAGGAACATCAGGCGGAACGTGTAGATGCCCGTCAGCAGGGCGCCGACCAGACCGCCAATGTAGGCGAGCCACGCGATCGGGGTATCGACGTGGAGGGCTGCACCGAGGATCGCGTCCTTCGAGAAGCCGCCAGACAGCGGGAAGATGCCGACGAGGGCGAGCGCGCCGATCATCATGCAGAAGTACGTCTTCGGCATGACCTTGCGGAGCCCGCCCATGTTGCGGACGTCCTGCTCACCGTGCAGCGCATGGATGACGAGCCCGGCACCCATGAACAGCAGGGCCTTGAAGAACGCGTGGGTGAAGAGGTGGAAGATGCCCGCCCAGTAGGCGCCAAGGCCAACGCCGACGAACATGTAGGCGATCTGGCTCATCGTCGAGAAGGCGATGATGCGCTTGATGTCGGTCTGGACGATCGCGATGGCACCCGACATCAGCAGGCCGAGGACGCCAATGACCACGACGATGTCGAGCGCGTACGGCGCGACGCTAAACAGCGGGTTCATGCGGGCGATCAGGTAGACGCCCGCGGTCACCATCGTGGCGGCGTGGATCAGGGCGCTGACGGGCGTGGGGCCCTCCATCGCGTCGGGCAGCCAGGTATGGAGCGGCAGCTGCGCCGATTTGGCGACCGCTCCGACGAGGAGCAGCAGACACGCGATCAGGGCAGTCGTCCCGTCGAGCCGAGCGGCGCCCTCGAAGATGCCGGCGTACGTGACGGTGCCGAGCTCGCTAAACAGCAGGAAGATGCCGAGCGCCAGCCCGACGTCGCCGATGGCGTTCATCACGAACGCCTTCTTGGCGGCGGCCACCGCGGAGGGCTTCTGGTGCCAGAAGCCGATCAGCAGGTAGGACGAGAGGCCGACGAGGCCCCAGCCGGCGAGCAGCAGCACGAGGTTGCCGCTGACCACCAGCAGCAGCATCGAGAAGACGAACATGTTCAGGTAGGCAAAGAAGCGACGCTCCTGCAGGTCGCCCTTCATGTACCCGATCGAGTAGACGTGGATCAGGAAGCCGATGCCCGTCACGACGAGGAGCATCACGGCCGTCAGCTGGTCGAACCACACCTCAAGGCCGACGTTGAAGTTGCCGGACGACAGCCACGACCAGAGCGTGCTGGAGACCTGGCGGCCCTCCTCAGGCTGCTGTGCCAGCAGCACGGTGGCAATCGCTGCGGCCACGAACGCCGCGAGCATGACGAGCGAGGCGAGCAGCCCCGCGGCACGCGAGGGGATGGCCATGCCGAGCAGCGCCAGCAGCGCGGCACCAGCCAGCGGGAGGGCGAGCGTGATCCAGACGAGTTCAATCATCAGCTCAGCCGTTCAGCGTCCGTAGCTCATCGGTATCCAGAACCATCTCGCGGCGCGTCATGGCGACGACGAGGCCGAGACCAACTACGACCTCAGCGGCGGCGATGCCCATCACGATCAGGGCGAACACCTGCCCATCGCTGCCGCCGACCTGGCGGGAGAACGCGACGAGGGTGAGGTTGACGGAGTTGAGCATGATCTCGAGCGAGAGCAGGATCGTCAGTGGGCTCCGCCGCAGCAGAACACCCGTCAGGCCAATCGTGAACAGAATCGCACTGAGGGCGAGGAAGAACGGCAGCTCAGGGCTCATCGTCCAGCCTCCCCGGTCCGTGCTGGTCGGGCGGCGTCGATCAGGGCGCGCGAGGCGGCACGGCGGCGCGCCTCAGCAGACTCGCCCTCCTTGACCAGCACCTCATCGGCCGTCAGCCGCCGCGGGCGGGCACCGGTGCCGAAGACGACGCCGGCAACGGCGGCCAGGAAGAGCACCACGGAGACAACCTCGAAGGCCAGCAGGTAGTCCGTGACGAGCGCAGCGCCGATCGCACCCGGTCCACCGTAGGTCGCGTCGACGGCGGCGGCCTCACCGAAGCTCGCGCCGAACACGACGACGACGACCTGCACGGCGATGAGGATGCCAGCAACGATTGCGAGCACCGGCTGCCACGGCTTGCGGTCACCAGCACCAATCTCGCTCTTGGGCCCCACGTAGGCGATCACGAAGAGGAACATCACCATGATCGCGCCGGCATAGACGATGATCTGCGCCGCCGCCACGAACTGGGCCTCCAAGAGCAGCATCAGCGCGGCCAGCGAGGCAAGGTTGCCGAGCAGCGCGAGCGCGGACACGAACGGGTTCCGCTGCGCGACGACGGCAACGGCCGAGGCGATCGCCGCAATGGCGGCGATGAAGAAGACGACGAGGCTCACTCTGCGCCCTCGGGGTTGGTGGCGGTGGTGATGTCGTACATCCCAAGCACGCGCTCCATCTCCTGCGCTGGCACGTCGTACGGATCGACGGCCTGCGACGGCGTGCGCAGCTGCGGCTTCTCGAGGAGCATGCTCTTGGTGTAGACGAGCGCGTCGCGCGAGATCTCGCTCAGCTCGAAGTCGTTGCCGAGCGTGATCGCGTCAAATGGGCAGGCCAGCTCGCAGTACCCGCAGAAGATGCAGCGGGCCATGTTGATCTCGTAGATGCGCGCGTAGCGCTCGCCGGCGGAGACGCGATTGTCTGGCGTGTTCTCGGCGGGCACGACGCGGATGCAGTCGGACGGGCAGGCTGCCGCGCACAGCGAGCAGCCGACGCACTTCTCGAGGCCATTGTCGTGCCGGTGAAGCTGGTGGCGGCCACGAAAGCGGGGGTACACGGGCCGCTTGTACTCGGGGTACTGCTGCGTGATGGGCTTCTGAAAGAGGTGGCGAAACGTCGTCGAGAACCCTTTGACCTGATCAAGCATCGTCAGCCTCCTTAGAAGTACACGACTGCGAACGCCGTCAGCAGCAGGTTGAGGGTGGCCACGGGGAGCAGGATCTTCCAGCCGAGCTTCATCAGCTGGTCAAAGCGCACACGCGGCAGCGTGGCACGAATCCAGATGAGAACGAACAGGAAGGCACCGATCTTCAGCAGCATCCAGAGCGGACCGGGCAGCAGCGGGCCGTTCGGCCCACCCAGGAAGAGGACGGCGCCAAGCGCCGACAGCGTGATGGCGTTGATGAACTCGGCCGCCGCGAACATGGCGTAGCGCAGGCCGCCGTACTCGGTGTGGTAGCCCGCCACGACCTCGCCATCCGCCTCGGTGAGGTCGAACGGCGGACGGTTCGACTCGGCGACGGCGGCGATGAAGAACACGATGAACCCGAGGAACTGCGGAATGATGAACCACAGCGGCGTCTGCGCGTCGGCGATCGTCAGGAACGACAGCGAGCCCGCCTGGATGATCACGCCAATCACGGCGAGCGTGAAGGCGACCTCGTACGAGACCAGCTGCGCGATCGCGCGCATGCCACCGAGCAGGGCGTACTTCGAGCCCGAGGCCCAACCACCGATCATCAGCCCGTAGAAGCCGAGCGAGCCAATCGCCGCAACGACCAGCAGCGACACGCTCGTGTCGGCGATGTACAGGTGGATGGTCCAGTCCGTGCCGGGAATCGTGGCGACGTTGCCAAACGGGATCAGGCCGAAGGCGCCGATCGCACAGGCCATCGCAATCAACGGTGCCCCGAGGTAGAGCTTCGGGCGGGCGCCCTCAGGGATCATGCTCTCCTTCTGCAGCATCTTGCCGAGGTCGGCAACCGGCTGAAGCAGGCCAAACGGTCCCACGCGATTTGGCCCGTAGCGCACCTGAAAGCGGCCGATCAGCTTGCGCTCAACCCACGTCATGAACGCAAAGAAGCCCATCAGCACGCTCGCGAGCACGACGGACTTGACGACCGTGAGGATGACGCCATCGACCACGGGTCTACTGCGCTCCTACGACTGCGGTGCTACCGGTGCCGGCGGCACCGCGCCAGTTGATCCGCACGGTGCCGGGCAGGAGTCGGCGGGAGAGCTGCGCCGTGCCGACGTGCTCGCCGGCGGCGTGACGGACGACGACCTGCGCGCCACGCGCAATGCCGAGCCGCTCGGCGTCGGCCCGCGCGAGCACGACGATGCCCGCGCGCTGATGCGCGAGGGACGCCGTCCGCTCGACGGCTGCGCCGCTAAAGAGCGGCCGCGGAGCAACGAGACGGAAGGCACCCTTCTCCGGCGCCTTGGCGGGCTTGGCCGGCTTGCCCGCGGCTGGACGCTCGGCGGCCGGGCGCTCCCGCTGCAGCTCGGCGCGGTCGCCCGCTTCCGTCCAGCTCAGGCCGGCGAAGGCCGGGTTGCTCTCGGCCAGCGCCGTGAACGCCTTCAGCGGCGAGGCAGGCGTCGTCACCTCGATGAAGCCGGCGAGGCGGCTGGTCCACTCGATCTGCGGCACGCCGCTGACGGGGGCGAGCGACGGGCGTACGCGCTGCACGCGACCTTCGAGGTTCATGACCGTGCCGTCGCGCTCGTGCTCCACGTCGAGCGGCAGAACGATCTGCGACTGCGAGGTGACGCCGTTCGTGAAGGCCGCGACGGAGATGACCGCCTCGGTCTGCGCCAGCGCCAGCTGCCACCGCTCGCCGTCCGCGCTCTCCAGCACCGGGTCACAGCCAACCAGCACGATCGCCTTGATGGTGCCAGCCTCGAGCGCCGGCAAGACCTCGTCCCAGCCACCGACGAGGCCGACCGCGCGCTCACCGCGCTCGTTGGCACCGACCGGCAGGGGCAGCACGCCTCCGGCACGGCGGTCGAGGCCGAGGGCCCACGCCAGCCGGGCAATATCCGCTGTGTCAACGGCGTCGGTGACGATCAGCACCGGACGCTGGGCGGCCGTTAGTGCACCAGCGAGCTCGCGCAGCTGGCCAACCTCGGCACCTGCGGCCGTCGCGAGCGACTCGAGCGAGCCGGCGGTCGGGGCATCGCTGCGGACGTGCTCGCCACCCGCCTCCACGACGGCCGCCGTAAGCGCGGCGAGGACTGCAGAGCCAGCCCCCGGCAGCGTGGAGATGAAGCTCTTGGCGTCGCGCTCGAGGCTCGTGCCACCCGGACCGACGATGGCGAGGTGGGCGCCCGCGCGACGCGCCTTGCGGATGCGGAGATCGAGCGTGCCTGCCCGATCTGCTGGCTCCTGATCGCCGATCACCACGACGGCATCAGCGTCGTCAACCGCGACGAGCGACGCCGCGTAGGCGGCGAGGCTCTCCCAGTCGGCTGCCGCAGCGACGGGGGCCGAGGCGGTGCGCGCAGCGAGCGAATCGGAGATTGCCTTCCAGCCCAGCGCCTCCTCGTTCGTCAGCGAGCCACCAGTGACGATGGCCACGCCGCCGGGACCAGCCAGCGAGGAGTGGTGGCGCAGGCGCTGTCCGACCGTGCGGAGCGCGTCATCCCACGCCGCAGCGGTCAAGCCGGTCTGCTCGCGGACCAGCGGCGTCGCGATCCGCTCGTCGCGCGGCTCAAAGCGGGCGAAGCGACCCTTGTCGCACAGCCAGCCGTCGTCGACGTCGGGGTGGTTGCGCGAGAGGATGCGCTCAACCTTGTTCTCACGCAGCGTGGCCCACGTGTTGCACCCAGTGGCGCAGCCCGTGCAGACCGTCGGCACGTTGACGATCTCCCAGGGGCGGGCCTTGAAGCGGTAGGCGGTCGGCAGCAGCGCACCAACGGGGCAGAGCTCCGTGACGTTGCCAGAGAAGGCGTTGGCGTAGGGCTGCTCAGCGAAGGTCGCGATGACGCTCTGTGCGCCGCGCTCGCGCGCCACCAGCTCGCCGTCCTCGGCGACGTCGCCGGAGAAGCGGGTGCAGCGGTAGCAGAGGATGCACCGCTCGCGGTCGAGCACGATCGACGGCGAGATCGGCAGCGGCTTCTCGTACGTGCGCTTCGGGATCGTCATCCGCGTGTTGCCGGGGCCATAGCGGAAGGTGAGGTCCTGGAGCGGGCACTCGCCGCCCTTATCGCAGACGGGGCAGTCCAGCGGGTGGTTGAGCAGCATGAACTCGAGGACGCCGTCCTGCGCATCCTTCGCCTGCTCCGAGGTCTCGGCGGTCTTGACGACCATGCCGTCCGTGCAGCTCAGCGTGCACGCGGCCTGCAGCTTCGGTGCGCCCTCGATCTCCACGAGGCACATGCGGCAGGCGCCGATCGGCGGCCCGAGCCGAGGCTCGTAGCAGAACACGGGAATCTCAACACCGGCCTGCTCCGCCGCAGCGACGACCAGCGGCGTGCCCTTCGGCACGGTGATCTCGCGTCCGTCGACGGTGAGGGTGACGGTCTCGGTGGCGGGCTGGGTGGCGCTCATCAGACGGTCACCATCGGGAGCGGAGCGCGCAGCAGCGGCGGGTACAGCTCGGCCATCGGTGCGTCGTCGGGGCAGGGACAGCGGCCGAGCGTGACGTGCTCCTCGAACTCGGCCCGGAAGTTACGGATGTGGCTGCGCACCGGCATCGCACAGGCATCGCCGAGGACGCACAGGCAGTTGCCCTCAACCCGGTCGCAGATGTTGAGCAGCAGGTCGATCTCCTCGCTGCTGCCGAGCCCGGCCTCCATGCGCCGCAGCAGCTCGACGATCCAGCGCGTGCCCTCGCGGCACGGCGTGCACTTGCCGCACGACTCGTGCATGTAGAACTCGGCCGTACGGAGCGCGAAGCGCACCATGCAGGTGCGCTCATCAATGACGATCACCGCGCCGGAGCCGGCCATCGAGCCGGCGGCGACGACGGCCTCGAAGGCGAGGCCCGTGTCGAGCTGCTCGGGCATCAGCACCGGCATCGACGAGCCGCCGGGGACGAAGCACTTGAGGCTGCGGCCCTCGGGGAGACCGCCACCGACGACCTCGATCAGATCGCGATACGTGGCAGACAGCGGCATCTCGTAGTTGCCGGGCCGCTGCACATGCCCCGACAGCGAGAACAGCTTGGTGCCCGTCGACTGCTCGGTGCCGACGCCGGCGTACGCCGCACCGCCCATGCCGATGATCGTCGGGACCGTCGCAACCGTCTCCACGTTGTTGAGCAGCGTCGGGCGCTTGAAGGCGCCAGAGACCGCCGGAAACGGCGGCTTCGCCGTCGGCTGGCCGCGATCACCGTTGAGCGAGGACAGCAGCGCCGTCTCCTCACCGCAGATGTACGCGCCGGCGCCGCGATGCACGACGATCTCGGGCACGTAGTCCGTGCCGAGCAGCGGCGCACCAACGTAGCCACGCTCACGGGCCTGCGCGATCGCCCCTTCGAGGATCGAGGCCTCCTTCGCATACTCGCCGCGGATGTAGATGTACGCAGCGGCGCCGCGGATCATCCACAGGTAGATCAGCACGCCCTCGATTAGCGCGTGGGGATTGCGAAGGATGATCTCGCGATCCTTAAACGTGCCCGGCTCAGACTCGTCCGCATTGATGACGAGGTAGCGCGGCTCGGCCTGCGCGAGGAACGAGGCCTTGCGGCCGGCGGGAAAGCCAGCACCGCCACGGCCGCGCAGGTTTGAGGCGATCATCTCATCGACGAGCTCCTGGCTGGACATGCCGACGGCCTTGCGCAGCGAGCCGTAGCCACCGTGCGTCTCGTACTCAGCGAGCTCGCGACGCGAGCCCGCAAACGGCAGCAGGAGCGCGGTCGCAGCCGGCTCGGCGAAGGTCGGTCCCTCAGGCATGGCTCTCACTCGGTCGTGGGGTAGAGCGCAGCTCGGTCAGCAGCGGCGCGACATCTTCGGGCTGGAAATGCTCTTGATACTGCTCGTCGACCATCACGACGGGGCCCCAGCCACAGCCGCCGAGGCACTCGACGCGGCGCAGCGTAACCTTGCCATCCTCGCTCGTGCCAGGGGCGTGGACGCCGAGCTCGCGCTCAAACTGACGCAGCAGACGGTCCGAGCCGACGAGCGCGCAGGACAGGTTCGTGCAGACCTCAACGACGTGATCACCGACCGGCTGGAGGAAGAACATGTCGTAGAACGAGGCCACGGAGAGGCAGTGCGCAGGCGAGAGGTCAAGCGCCTCACCGACGGCCTCAAAGGCCTCCGGCGGCAGCCAGCCGTAGTGCTCCTGCGCGAGGTGCAGCGCAGGCAGGATCGCGCCGCGCCGGTCCGGGTACTTAGCGATCTCCCGCTGGATTGCCTCGTAGAGCTCAGCCATCAGCGGTCGACGTCTCCCAAGACCGGGTCGATCGAAGCGAGGATGGCAATCAGGTCGGCGAGATAGACGCCCTTGCAGAGCACGGCGAGCGACTGCAGGAGCACCAGCGAGGGGCTGCGCAGCCGGACGCGCCAAGGCTTCGGGCCGCCATCGGCGACGAGGTGGAAGCCGAACTCGCCGCGCGCCGACTCGATTGGCGCATAGACCTCACCCGCCGGGACGGTGAAGCCCTCGGTGACGAGCTTGAAGTGGTGAATCAGCGACTCCATGGAGGTATGCAGCTCGTGACGCGGCGGCAGCACGACCTTGCGGTCGTCCGAGATCGTCGGACCGCTCGGAAGCCCGTCGAGGACCTGCTCGATCAGGTCCAGCGACGACCGCATCTCCTCGACGCGGACCCGGAAGCGCGCGTGCACGTCGCCACCCTGCTCCACGACGGGCGTGTAGTCCAGCTCGCGGTAGGCGCCATAGCCGCCATTGGCGGTGCGCAGGTCGTACGGGACGCCCGACGCACGCAGGTTCGGCCCCGTTAGGCCCATCTGCATCGCGAGCTCGGGCGGAAGCACGCCGATGCCCTTGGTGCGCTGCAGCCAGATGGGGTTGGCCTTGATCAGCTCGTCGTACTGGTTGACCTGATCGCGCATGAAGGTGATGAACTTGCGGCAGGAAGGCTCGAAGCCCTTGGGCAGATCCTCCGCCACCCCACCGACCTGGCAGTAGCGCGGGTGCATGCGCTGGCCCGTCGCCATCTCAAACAGGTCGAGCACCTCATCGCGGGCGCGGAAGCAGTAGAACAGCAGGGCGATGCCGCCGAGGTCGACGGAGCCCGTGCCAAGGAAGACGAGGTGCGAGTGCAGGCGAGCCAGCTCTTGGAACAGCACGCGGATCCACTCGGCTCGCCGTGGCACCTCAAGCTCGAGCGCCTTCTCAACGGCCATGCAGAACGCGGTCTCACCGCTGAAGAAGGACAGGTAGTCCATCCGCGGCACGTAGGGAATCGCCTTCCAATACGTCTTCTGCTCGATGTTCTTCTCAATGCCGGTGTGCACGTAGCCGATCTCGCACTTCAGCCCGACGACGATCTCACCATCGAGCGTCGTGATGACGCGGAGCACACCGTGCGTGGACGGGTGGTTCGGCCCGAGGTTGATCTCAAGCAGATCCGGGTTGTCGCTCGCCGGGTACAGCTCGGATGGCGTCGGCTGCAGGACAGCAACCTGCGGCCAGACGCGTGGTGCCTTCGTCGCCGCCATCGTCTAGACCTCGTCCGAGAACTGCACGGGCTCGCCGCCGAGGGGGTAGTCCTTGCGCTGCGGGTGGCCGCCCCAGTCCTCCGGCATCAGGATGCGACGGAGGTTGGGATGCCCCGCGAACGGGATGCCGAGCAGATCGAACGCCTCGCGCTCATGAAAGTCCGCCGAGGGGTAGACCGAAACCAACGAGGGCACCGGCTCGCCCTCGTCGACCCAGACGCGGACGCGCAGCCGACGATGGTTGCCATCCGTGACGGTCATCACCTTGCAGAGCGTGGTGGAGACCGAGAAGCGCTTCGGTCCAGCAGCCTCCGGCACGGCACCCTTACCCGCGGAGGCGCTGCGGTTGAGGTCGCGCCCGGCGGAGCCGCCGCCCCAGTAGCCGGCGACCTCGCCCTGATAGCCAAGGTAGTCGACGCCTGTCACATCGCTGAGGAGGTCGTAACCCTCAGCGTCGCGAAGCAACGTGCAGACGGCAACGAGCTGGTCGACGGCGACGTCCAGCGTCAGCTCCCCGCGGTGCTCCACGCGGCGCACGATGACGTCAGCGCCAAGCGCTGCCGTGAGCCGATCGCCGGCACCGTGGTCGGGCTCGCCCCACGTCGGGGAGTTGAGCGTCAGCAGGTCGCTGCTCACGACTGCGTCTCCTGATTCTGCGACGCGGATGGGATGCCCGACTTGATGCGCGCCTGCAGCACCATCAGCCCCTCCATCACGGCCTCGGGGCGCGGTGGGCAGCC
>CAMDVX010000039.1 GCA_945877865.1 Bifidobacterium breve
AGGTGCTGCTCCGCGAGCACTGCTTTGATGGTGAGCCAGACGTGGCCACGTCTGAGCAGCACCCGCTACAGCCTCTACCTCAAGTGGACGTTGAGTCTCAGCGGACCCCGGGTGCATGGCAGGACGACGATTAGGCTCGCACGCGCCTGCTGCCGCGACGAGGCGCGTCAGCCAGTCTGGCCGTCGCCTACGCCAAGCTGCAGCAGCTGGTCAAGATCGAGCGCGCGCAGCCGCTGGATGCCTGCAGCAGACTCCAGCTCGACGTGCAGTGCGGTCAGCGACGCCGATCCGGCCGCGATCGCCTCGAAATCAGTGCCCTCCGCGCGGTGATAGTCGGCATCCTCGCCGTACAGCCGATACTGACAGCGGCCATCGCGCTCGGAGACGAGCTGGATCTGGTCGCTCCAGATGCGACGCCCTAGGCGACAGACACGTACGCCCGCTGCCGCCCCCGTCGGGCAGTTGAGGTTGAGCAAGGCACCCTTGCCAAGCAGGCCCGCTGCGAGTGCGGTCGCGAGCCGTGGCACCAGCGCCTCAGCAACGCCGAACTCGTAGTCGCCGTTGGGAATGTGGTGCAGCTCGCGCGTGCGGGACTGCTGCGAGACGGCGAGACCGGGATAGCCAAGCAGCACGGCCTCCATGGCGGCCGCAACGGTGCCGGAGTACGTCACATCATCACCAAGGTTGAGACCGAGGTTGGCCCCCGCCACGACGACGTCGAAGCTCGGACCCGGCTCCGTGGCCTCCGCGAAGCGCACGCAATCGACGGGCGTGCCAGCAACTGCGTGGGCCTGCCGCGCGCCTGGGACGTCGCGTCGCTCGACCTCCAGGGTCCCGCGGATCGTGATGCCGCGCGCCACAGCGCTCTGGTTCGTGGCTGGGGCCACCACCGTGACGTCGGCGACGGCGCTGAGCGCACGCGCCATGGCGTGAAGACCGGGCGAGTCGATGCCGTCATCGTTGGTCAGGAGGACGCGCATGCGTTCACGATACTTGTGGGTATGCTGTGTGCGTGGATCGAGCAGCGCAGCAGAGTGGTCTCAATCGTTCTGAGGTCGTCCAGTTCTCGATCATCACCGCAGTGTCCTTGCTGGCCTTCGCGTTGCATCAGGTGCAGGCCAGCTCTGTGCTGGTGTTCGCAGTCAGCGGAATCGCCGTGGCGGGCATGGCGCACATTCTCGGAGTCGCCACGGAGCAGGCCGGCGAGGCCGCGGGGCCCCGCATCTCCGCACTGCTCAACGCAACCTTCGGCAATGCGGCCGAGCTGATCATCGTGGTCTTGGCCATCCGCCAGGGCGGCGAGCTCATCGACGTAGCGCGCTACTCGATCATCGGCTCCGTGCTCGGTAACGTGCTGCTGATTCTCGGCGCCTCGCTGCTGGTGTCGGGCCTGCGCCACGGACGCCAGAGCTTTAGCGCCGTCGTCAATGGCGTCAACGCGACGATGCTGCTCCTCGCGACGGTCGCCCTCGCGCTGCCGACCCTGTTCGCTTTTCTGATTCCACGCGGCGGCGATGGCACCGTGGGTGTCTCGCACGGCGTCGCGATCGTCATGGCCGTCCTCTACGGCGCCTACCTGATCCACGCCTTCCGCTCGCCCGAGGAGTCGGCGGCCTCCGAAGGCAACGCGCACTGGTCGCCACGGCTGTCGCTGATCATGCTGATTCTGTCAGCGATCGTCACCGGCTTCCTGGCTGAGTTTCTCGTCAGCGCGATTGAGCCCACGATCGCCTCCACTGGCATCTCGCCCGTCTTCATCGGGCTGATCATCGTGCCGCTCGTGGGCAACGTCGCAGAGCACTTCGCGGCCGTCAAGATCGCCGCCAAAGGCGACCTCGACTTCGCGATGAGCATCGCCTTCAACTCTGCGCTGCAGGTTGCGCTCGCGGTCACCGCCGTGGCGGTGCTGGCCGGGTTCCTGTTCGGCAACGAGCTCACGTTGTCGTTCGGTGCCTTTGAGGTCGCCGTGCTGGTCTCCGCCTCGCTGCTGGCCGCCTTTATCGCCATCAATGGGCATGCCACGTGGCTCGAGGGCCTCGAGCTAATCGGGGTGTACGTGATTGCCGCGCTGACGTTCTGGTACCTCTAGGGCGCCAGCCACGCTACGGGTAGCGCACGTGGACGAGGCAGAGGCCATGCGGAGGTGCAGTCCAGCCCGCCGCCGTCCGCGGCGCACCCTCAAGCAGCTCGGCGAAGGAGCGCGTCCCTGCGTGACGATCACCGCGGGCGGTAACGATCATGTTGCCGACGAGGGTCCGAACCATGTGGCGGAGAAAGGCGTTGGCGGTGATCTCAAAGGCCAACCCGTGCTCCGTGTCGACCCACCGTGCAGCCTCAACGGTGCGTCTAAACGTGCGATGCTCCGTCTCGATCGGGGTAAACGCAGTGAAGTCGTGCGACCCTACGACGAGGTCCGCCAGCTCGTCGAGCAGACCACGATCGAGCCGACGAGGCTCGTGGAGCTCCTGCGAGGCGCGCATGGGGTCCCGTACGACCCCTCTGCGGACGCTGTAGACGTACGAGCGTGCCGTGGCGTCAAATCGGGCACTAAACCCCTCAGGGGCCGTCTCAGCAGCCAAAGCGGCGACGTCTGGGGGCAGGACGTCGTTGAGGGCGCGATGCAGCGCCTCGGTGGGGGGACCGTCAGCCAGCGACACGGTGACGACCTGACCGGTGGCATGCACGCCTGCATCCGTGCGCCCAGCCACCGTCACGGGGCCGCGGGTGCCGTGTAAGCGGTCGAGGGCCGCGGTGACAACGCCTTCGACCGTGCGCACGCCAGGCTGGGCGGCCCAGCCGCCGAATCCCGTCCCGTCGTAGGCGAGCAGGAGCCGGGTGTTCACCAGGGTGGATCAAGCACGTCGAGCAACTGTCCGGCGCCACCACCGCGGACGACCACCAGCAGGCAGCCGACGGCGAGGCCAGCGGGGATCTCCAGCAAGAGGCCACCACTGGTGCGACCGGCTGTGGCGATCAGCGCCAGCGCGATCAGGAGCAGCAGGAGGGCCGACAGGCGGCTGGAGACGCCCAGAAAGAGCAGGAAGCCGAAGAAGAGCAGCAGCACCGAGCAGGCCCAGGCGACGTTGCTCGTCTGGGGAATCCCCCACGCCGTGGCGTCAATGACCGTCTGCCCGTGGCTCATGATGGCGCGGACGCCAATTGCCATGGCAAGCGCGCCAACGATCACTCGCACGAGAAAGAGCACGACGCTGCCGAAGCCCCCGCTCGACGGCGGCTCCTGCTCGACCAGCAAGCTCCTAGCGTTCTCGGGAGCGTCCATGGGTGGATTCTACGACGTGCTCGCGTCGATGGCTAGGTCTGCGACGATCTGAACGCCCTCGATCATCGCTCGGAGGTCGGCCTCCAGTGCGTCGAAGCGGCTCGACGGCACCGTGCAGACCACTGCGTAGCCGCTGCCGTCAATCGTCGTCAGCGCGACGAGCTGACGCAGCCGCAGGCCAGCAGCCTCCCACTCCACGACCCGCAGGTGCGCCGGGGCCCCGCTCACGTGAATGTGCTCGACCGGCCGCGTCTCCGTGACGGGGATCTGATCGGCCAGCTTCTGCACCCAGCCGCTCGAGAAACCGCCGAGGCCCATCGAACCACAGAGCTGCTCGCGGGTCACCACGACGTTCGGCTGCGCACCATCAGCGGCAGGTCCGACCATCGTCAGCACGGTGCGATCCTCCCAGCCAGCGAGCCGCGGCAGAGAGATCGTGCCGGCCGTCAGGTGCGTCGGCTCACTCATGCCCGACGCGCCGCGACGGGGTGAGCTACTCGACCCACTCGAGAATCGCCATCTCAGCGTTGTCGCCGTGACGCGGCCCAAGCTTGACGATGCGGGTGTAGCCACCCTGACGCTCCTCGAACTTGGGTGCAACCTCAGCGAAGAGGGCATGCACCACGTCGCCCGAACGTAGGTAGGCCTTGGCCTGCCGCCGCGCATGCAGATCGCCGCGCTTGCCAAGGGTGACCATCTTCTCGGCGACCGGACGGACCTCCTTGGCCTTGGCCAAGGTCGTCGTAATGCGTCCGTGCTCCACGAGCGCGCCGGTCAGGTTCGCAAAGAGCGCCTTGCGGTGCGCCGAGTCGCGCCCGAGGGTTCGTCCTTTTCGTCGATGCCGCATGCTGCTAGCCCTCGTCACCGCGCAGCCGAAGCCCATGGGCCCCGAGCGCCGCGCGAATCTCGTCGATCGACTTGCGACCGAAGTTGGGAATGGAGGAGAGGTCGCGATCCGACTTGGCGACGAGGTCGCCAACCGTCTCGATGCCGACCCGCTTGAGGCAGTTGTACGAGCGAACGCCGAGCTCCAGCTCCTCGATCAGGATGTGCTCCATCCCGTTCGTCGGGGCGGCGTCAAGCTCGGGCGCGCTGCGCTCGAGGCTCCGGGCCAGCTCGGCAGTGTCCATGTTGGCGAAGATGTTGAGCTGGCGAATCAGAATCTCAGCAGCCTTGGTGACCGCGTCCTTCGGGTTGATGGCGCCGTTCGTCTTCACGTGCAGCGTCAGCTTGTCGAAGTCCGTGTCGGAGCCGACGCGCGCCGGCTCGACGGTGTAGGTGACGCGACGGACAGGCGAGAAGATCGAGTCGACGGGAATCACGCCGATCGTGGTCTCGAAGTCCTTGTTGCCGTCAGCGGGCACGTAGCCACGCCCACGGCCGATGGTGAGCGCCATCTCAAGCTTCGACTTCGCTGCGAGGTTGCAGATGACGAGGTCCTTGTTGAGGATCTCAACGGGCCCTGCGACCGCAATATCCGCGGCCGTGACGACGCCCGGTCCCGACTTGACGATGTCCGCCTCAACCTCGCCGGCATCGCCGTCGAAGCGGAGGACGAGGCCCTTCAGGTTGAGGATGACGTCGGTGACGTCCTCCCGCACCCCAGGCACCGTCGTAAACTCGTGCGGGGCACCCTCGATCCGCACGCTCGTGACCGCAGCGCCCTCAAGCGACGACAGCAGCACACGACGAAGCGAGTTGCCAAAGGTGTTGCCGAAGCCGCGCTCAAGCGGTTCAACGACGAACACGCCCTCGGTCGCGGAAACCTCTTCATGGACGATCTGTGGCATCTGGAATTCAAGCATGCGGGTGCTCACTTCGAGTACAGCTCCACGATCAGCTGCTCTTGGACAGGGGTATCGATCTCGTCACGGTCTGGATGCCGAAGCACCTTGCCCGTCAGGTTGTCATGGTCGGCCTGGAGCCAGTTTGCGACCGAGGCAGTCAGGTCGGTTGCGTTGCGGACGGCGCCCTCACCCGCAGCGCCTGGGCGCAGCGAGACGATGTCGTCCGTGCGCACCGAGTACGACGGGATGTTGACCCGCCGACCGTTGACGTGGAAGTGACCATGCCGCACCAGCTGACGGGCCTGGGCCCGCGAGGCGGCGAAGCCAAGGCGGTAGACGACGTTATCGAGGCGCAGCTCGAGCAGCCGGAGCAGCTCCTCGCCGGTGATGCCCTGACGACGCGACGCCTTCTTGTAGTAGTTGCGGAACTGCTTCTCAAGCACGCCGTAGTAGCGGCGCGCCTTCTGCTTCTCACGCAGCTGCAGCAGATACTCGGACTGCTTGATGCGCCCGCGGCCATGCTGGCCGGGCGGGTAGGCGCGACGCTCAACGGCGCACTTCTCAGTCAGGCAGCGCTCACCCTTGAGAAACAGCTTGACGCCTTCGCGTCGGCACTGTCGGCATTTGGGATCAGTTACTCGGGCCATCTGGTGCTCTCCTAGACCCTGCGCCGCTTGCGGGCACGGCATCCGTTGTGGGCCTGCGGGGACACGTCGCGCACGCCGATGATCTCCAGGCCTGCTGCCTGCAGCGACCGCATCGCGGTCTCGCGGCCAGAGCCAGGGCCCTTCAGGAAGACCTCGATCTTCTGGAGACCATGCTCCATGCCCTCACGGGCGCAGAGGTCGGCGGTCACCTGAGCGGCGAAGGGCGTGGACTTGCGGGAGCCCTTGAACCCAGCAGCACCAGCGCTCTTCCACGCGAGGACGTTGCCCTCGCGATCGGTCAGGGCGACGATCGTGTTGTTGAACGACGTCTTGATATGCGCCTGTCCGACGGCGACGTTCTTACGCACCTTACGGCGCGTGCGTCCGCGGGTACCACCGGCTTTACGAGGAGGGGCCATGAAGCGGGTCGATCCTTTCCCTAGCTCTTGCTGCGGCTGCGGCCGACGGTCTTCTTGGGACCCTTGCGGGTGCGTGCGTTCGTGCGTGTCCTCTGGCCATGAACGGGCAGGCCACGGCGATGGCGGATGCCGCGATAGCACCCGATCTCCATCAGGCGCTTGATGTTCGACGAGCGCTCTCTGCGAAGGTCGCCCTCCACCTGCAGGTTCGCATCGATGTAGGCGCGAATCCGAGCAACTTCCTCGTCCGTGAGGTCGCGCACCTTGGTCTGCTGCTCGATTCCGAGCTCCTTGCAGACGCCGGCGGCGGTCGAGCGGCCAATTCCGTAGATGTAGGTCAGCCCGATTTCGACGCGCTTCTCACGGGGGACGTTGACTCCAGCAATACGTGCCATCTTCTACCCCTGTCGCTGCTTGTGCCTAGGATTGACGCAGATCACGTGCACCACTCCGGAGCGCCGAATCACTCGGCACTTGTCGCACATCGGCTTAACACTCGGACGCACCTTCATGGAACCCTCGGGTTGTGGCTGTCGGACAGGGAAATCGTGCTCGGGGCATGCCTTTCAGCAACTCCCGAGCGCGGAGGCTTACGGTAGCAGACAGCTTCTGTTCGACGCGTCAGGCCCATCAGATTTGGGCGTCCACGATGGAGGTGCCAGCGCTGCGCGTGAGCACGCGGGGACCGTCATCGGTGATCGCGACGGTGTGTTCAAAGTGCGCGGCGAGCGAGCTGTCGACGGTGAAGATGCACCACTCATCTTCGGCAATCCGGATCTCGTAGGAGCCAGCGGTAATCATCGGCTCGATCGCGAGCGTCATGCCCGCCTTGAGCTCTTGGCCCGTGCCGGCCGCACCGTAGTTGCGTACCTGGGGATCCTCGTGCATCGAGCGGCCAACGCCATGACCGACGAGGTCGCGCACGACAGCGAAGCCTGCGCCCTCCACGACCGACTGCACGGCAAACCCAATATCGCCAACGTGCCCGCCAACCTGGCAGGCCTCGACTGCGGCCGCGAGCGACGCCTGACAGGCGCGGAGCAGGCTCAGCGTGGGCTCAGGGACCCGCCCCACCGGGACGGTCACGGCCGAGTCGCCGACAAAGCCCTTGCGGGTGACGCCGACGTCGATCGAGAGGATGTCACCATCGGCGAGGATGATGTCGTCGCTGGGAATCCCGTGCACGATCATGTCATTGGGCGAGGCGCAGATCGAGCCGGGAAAGCCGCGATAGCCCTTGAAGGTAGGCACGCCTCCCGCCGCTCTGATGTGACGCTCGGCGAGCTCGTCAAGATCGAGCGTCGACATGCCAGGCCGCACGCTCTCGGCGAGCACGCCGAGGGTCTCCGCCACGATCGCTCCGGCGGCTGCCATCCGCTCAAGGTCGCTCGACGACTTGCGGTGGATCACGCGGGTAGCGCCGCATCGAGACGCTCGGCGACGGCAGCGGTGGAGCCTGTGCCATCGACGACGATCTCTAGAACCCCTGCGGCTCGATAGTGGTCCCGCACCGGCAGGGTCTGGGCGAGGTAGACGTTGCGGTAGCGGTTGCGGACGACGTCCGGCTCATCATCGGGCCGCCGCTCCAGCGGAAGCCCCTGCTCATCGTCGATGCCCGGCGAGGCCGGTGGGTCGTAGAGCTCGTGGTAGATGCGGCCGTTCTGCGCAACAAGCCGTCCTGAGATGCGGCGCACGACCTCCTCCTCGGGCACATCAAGGACCAGCACGCAGTCAAGCGGGCGGCCACGCGCAGCCAGCAGCGCGTCCAGCGCCTCCGCTTGCGCGACGTTGCGTGGAAAGCCATCGAGCAGAAAGCCGTCAGCAGCGTCGGGGGCGGCAATCCGCTCGCCGAGCATGCGAACCACGAGGTCGTCAGAGACCAGCTCGCCGGCGTCCATCGCGCTCTTGGCCTCAATGCCCAGCGGCGTCCCACCCTTAACGTTCGCCCGCAGCATGTCGCCCGTCGCGACGTGTGGCACGCCCAAGCGGGCAGCCAAGCGAGGAGCCTGGGTGCCCTTGCCGGCTCCCGGGGGTCCGAAGATCAGAAACGCACCGCCCATCGCTACTTCAGGAAGCCCTCGTAGTGGCGCATCATGACCTGCGACTCCATCTGGCGCATCGTGTCAAGGGCAACGCCGACGACGATCAGAATCGACGTGCCACCCAGAGCCTGGGCGACGGCCTGCGAGAAGCCGCCGTACTTGATGAAGATGGTCGGGAGGATGGCAATCGCGCCGAGGAAGAAGGCCCCCGGCAGCGTCAGGCGCGTCATCACGCGATCAAGGTACTGCGCGGTCGGCCGCCCCGGTCGGACGCCTGGGATGAAGCCACCATGCTTCTTGAGGTTCTCAGCCTGCTCGACCGGGTTGAACTGCACGGCCGTGTAGAAGAAGGTGAACATGACGATGAGACCAAACTCGAACGTGATCGCCGCCCAGCTTGACGGTTGGAACCAATCCGCGAGAAAGCCGAGGCCTGGCACGAGCTGACCAATCGTCGGCGGTAGGAACATCACGGCCACCGCGAAGATCACAGGGATGACTCCCGCCATGTTGACGCGCAGCGGCATGTACGTCGACCCGCCCTGCGTCATGCGGCGGCCCACCATCCGCTTCGCGTACTGGATGGGAATGCGTCGCTGACCCTCATTGATGAAGACGACAGCGACGATCACACCGAGCACGATGATCGGCAGCGAGAGGCGCTGGAACGCACTAGAGCTCGCCCAAGCCCGTACGCCGACGGGCAGCGACGTGAGAATGGACGCGAAGATCAGCAGCGACTGCCCGTTACCGATGCCGCGCTGGGTGATCAGCTCGCCCATCCACATCAGGACCGTGGTGCCCGCTGTGAGCGTCACGACGATCAGGATGAACGAGCGTGGCGAGAGGCTGGTCAACGAGTTCGATCCACCCAGCACGGAGCCGTTGTGGAAGAGGATCACGTAGCCAATCGACTGCAGCATCGCGAGCACGACGGTGAGGTAGCGCGTGTACTGCGTGATGCGCTTCTGACCGGCCTCGCCCTCCTTCTGCAGCGCCTCCAGCTGTGGCAGAACCACCGTCATCAGCTGCATGATGATCGAGGCCGTGATGTACGGCATGATCCCGAGCGCGAAGAACGAGAGGTTCTGCAGGGCCTGCCCCGAGAAGAGATTGAGGTAGCCGAGGATCGTCGAGCCGGCGGAGCCGTTGAACAGGTCCTGAATCTGCTTCGTATCAACGCCTGGCGTTGGCAGCCACGAGCCCGCCCGGTACAGCAGCAAGATTGCGGCCGTGAAGGCAAGCTTGCGCCTCAGCTCCGGAACGCGGAACGCGTTGACGACTGCGGTCAGCATCTACCCGCCCTACGCGTCGGGCTCTGCCGCCGCGGCGCGCTCGATGATGACCACGGTGCCACCGGCCGCTTCGATCTTGGCCTTGGCGGAGGCGGAGAACGCGTGTGCATGGATCGTCAGGGCGTGGGTGATCTCGCCCTCGCCAAGCACCTTGACCGGGTGCTTGATCCGGCTCAGCAGCCCCGAGGTGACGAGCGCCTCAGGACGCACGTCGCTGCCGGCGGGGAACTTGCCGGCTACCTCACCGATGTTGACGATCTCCGTATGGGTGCGGAAGGGACCAAACGGCATCGACTTCTTCATGTGCGGGCCGCGGAGCTTGCCCATGCGCATGTAGAGCGGCATCTGCCCACCCTCGAAGCCAGGACGCATGCTGTGCGAGCCCGACCGCGACTTCTGACCCTTCTGGCCGCGGCCAGAGGTCTTGCCGTTGCCGCTGCCCATGCCGCGCCCAACCCGCTTGCGCGGCTTGGTGGCACCAGGCGCGGGGCGCAGGTTGCTGAGGGTGATGAGATCGGTCATTTCGCGTCCGCCTGTTCGACCTTCACAAGATACGACACCTGATGGAGCATCCCCTTCAGGGAATCAGACTCCTGATGCACGCGCGACGCTCCGATGCGACGCAGGCCGAGCGCCCGCAGCGTGCCGCGGTGCTCCTTCTGCACGCCAATCGTCGACTTGATCTGGGTGACCTTCACGCTCATGACGCGGCCTCCTCAGTCTCGACGGCCGCGACGATCTTGGGCTTACGCGGCTGGGGGAGAATCTCGTGCACCGACTTGCCACGCAGCGCAGCGACGTCCTCGGGACGACGCAGGTTGCGCAGGCCGCTCTCAGCGGCTCGGCAGAGGTTGATCGGGTTTGAGGTGCCGAGCGACTTGGCGAGGACGTCCTTCAGCCCGGCCAGCTCCAGCACCGCGCGCACGCCAGCGCCGGCGATCACGCCGGTACCCTGGGAGGCGGGCTTCAGCAGCACGCGCCCAGCACCGTAGACGCCGGTGATCTCGTGCGTAATGGTCGTGTGGTGCTTGGGCACCGTGAAGATGTTCTTCTTCGCATCCTCGATCGCCTTCTGAATGGCGACGGGCACCTCGTTAGCCTTGCCGTAGCCAACGCCGACCTGCTCGATCTCGTCCCCCACCACGACGAGCGCGGTGAAGGAGAAGCGGCGGCCGCCCTTGACGACCTTGGCAACGCGATTAATCTCGACGACGCGCTCATGGAGCTCACGTCCCTGTGCATCCGTACCGACGCGACTGGCCATCAGAACTCGAGCCCTCCCTCGCGCGCGCCATCGGCGAGCGCTTTGACACGACCGTGATATAGGAAACCGCCGCGGTCGAAGACGACGCTACTGATGCCGGCTGCCTTGGCCCGCTCGGCGATGAGCGTGCCGGTGGCACGCGCCTTCGCCGTCTTGTCGCCGACACCGACGGCTCGCGAATCGGCTGCGGCGAGCGTGCAGCCCTTCACGTCGTCGATGACCTGGACGTAGACATCGCTGTTGGACCGGAATACGGCCAAGCGCGGACGCTCGGCGGTGCCGGTGATCTTGCCGCGCACCCGACGGTGGCGGCGCTGACGTGCTTCTGCTGGAGTGAGCTTGCTCATGGTGTCTTCCGTGCGCTACGCGCGCTTGCCGACCTTTCGAGCGACGTGCTCCCCGACGTAGCGGATGCCCTTGCCCTTGTACGGCTCCGGTGGGCGGAGCTTTCGGATTTCCGCGGCGACCTGGCCGACGCGCTGCTTGTCGATGCCGCGCACGATGATCTGCGTGGGCTGCGGCACCTCGAACTCAATGCCCTCAGGGGCGATGTACGAGACCGGGTGCGAGTAGCCGAGCGCGAGCTCGAGGTCTCGTCCCTTGGCCACGGCGCGATAACCAACGCCCTGGATCTCTAGCTCCTTGACGTAGCCGTTGGCCACGCCTTCGACCATGTTCGCCACGAGCGACCGGGTCAGACCGTGCAGGGCCCGGTGGTTGGGGCGATCCGTCGGGCGAGTAATGGTGATCTCGCTCTCCGCGACGCTAACCGTCATGTCGGCGGAGAGGTTCTGCTCGAGCGTGCCCTTGGGACCCGTCACGACGACGCGACCAGGCGCGACGTCGATCGTGACGCCCTCAGGCAGGTTGATGATGCGGCGACCGATGCGACTCATTTGATTACCAGACGAAGCACAGCACCTCACCACCGACGCCGCGCTTGGCGGCCTCGGCGGCGGTGCATACGCCAGTCGACGTGGACATGATGGCAGTTCCGAGGCCACCAAGGACGCGGGGAAGGCGATCCTTGGGCGCGTACATGCGCCGGCCGGGCTTGGAGACGCGCTTCAAGCCGTAGATGACGCGCTCGCGGTTGCGACCGTACTTGAGCTCAACGCTCAGCAGCGGCTGCGGCGATGCGTCCTTCTCCGTCCACGAGGCAATGTAGCCCTCTTCGAGGAGGATGCGGGCGATCTCGCGCTTGCTGCGCGAGGTCGGCATGACGACCTGATCGTGCAGCGCCAGATTGGCGTTGCGGATGCGGGTCAGCATGTCTGCGATGGGGTCATTGACCATTGGTCTACCAGCTCGACTTCGTCATACCGGGGATTACACCGTCGTGGGCGAGCAGCCGGAGGCAGATCCGACACACGCCGAACTTCTGGTAGACGGAGCGCGAGCGGCCGCACTTCTGGCAGCGGCTGTACGCACGAACCTTGAATTTGGCCGGTCGAGCGGCCTTGATGCGTAGGGAAGTCTTCGCCATGGTCCCTCTCAGGCCTCGCGGAACGGCATGCCGAGTTCGCGCAGAAGCTCGCGCGCCTCGTCATCGGTGGCCGCAGTAGTGGTGATGGTGATGTCCATGCCCCGAATCTGGTCGATTCGGTCATAGTCGATCTCAGGAAAGATGATCTGCTCGCGGATGCCAATCGAGAAGTTGCCGCGCCCGTCGAACGACTTCGGGTTGATGCCCCGGAAGTCGCGAATACGGGGCAGGGCCACGGAGATCAGCCGGTCGTAGAACTCGTACATGTACTCGCCGCGCAGCGTGACCTTGCAGCCGATCGGCATGCCCTCGCGCAGCTTGAAGCCTGCGATGGACTTGCGGGCCTTCGTGATGATGGGTCGCTGTCCGGCGATCTGCGCCATCTGCTCTACGGCGGCGTCAAGCGCCTTCGTGTCGGTCTTCGCGTCGGAGACACCCATGTTCAGGGTGATCTTCGTCATGCTCGGAGCCTGCATTGAAGAGCTGTAGCCGAACTTCTCAATCAGGGCCGGCTTGATCTCGCGCTCGTAGCGCTCCTTCAGCCGGGGGATGTGGGTAGCTGTATCAGTCATTTGTCGATGTGAGTCCCGCACTTCTTGCAGCGGCGGACCTTTTGCCCGTCGCTGACCATGTCGTAGCTCACGCGCGTGGCACCGTCACACGACGGGCAAACGAGCATGACGTTGCCGCGCCGCAGGGGCTGCTCGACCTCGAGCACGCCGCCTGGCGCCATCTGCTGCCCGCTCGTGCCAGGCACGGGGCGGGGCTTCGTGTGACGCTTGGCGATGTTCCGGCCCTCGACGACGATGCGCTTGTCGGTCGGGTTCGCGGAGACCACCTTGCCGCGCTTGCCGCGGTCCTTGCCGGTGACGACCTCCACGGTGTCACCAACCTTGATGCCGATGCCAGCCATCACAGCACCTCCGGTGCGAGCGAGACGATCCGCATGAAGTTGCGCTCGCGCAGCTCACGAGCCACAGGCCCGAAGATGCGCGTGCCGCGCGGATTGCCGGCGGGATCAATGATCACCGCGGCGTTGTCGTCGAAGCGGATGTTCGTGCCGTCATCGCGGTGGTGCGCCTTGGTGGTCCGGACGACGACCGCATGCACGACCTCGCCCTTCTTGACCGTGCCATTAGGCGTAGCCTGCTTGACGGTGGCGACGATGATGTCGCCGACCCGCGCGTAGCGACGGTGCGAACCACCGCGGACGCGGATGCAGAGGATCTCGCGGGCGCCAGTGTTGTCGGCAACGCGGAGTCGGGATTCCTGCTGGATCACTTGGCCACCTCAACGATCTCAACCAGGCGCCAGCGCTTGGTGCGAGACAGCGGACGCGTCTCGACGATGCGAACCACGTCGCCGATCTTGGCGACGTTCTGCTCGTCGTGCGCATGCAGCGACATCGAGCGGCGCATGATCTTCTTGTACTTCGG
>CAMDVX010000040.1 GCA_945877865.1 Bifidobacterium breve
CGGCACATGGGGCCGGAGATGATCTCGTGTCCGTCCTGCGGTCGCACCAACGTTGAGGTGCACGAGCTGGCCGAGATCGTCGAGACGCGGCTGCGCGGGTACAAGGAGCACTTCGAGGTAGCCGTGATGGGCTGTGCCGTCAATGGGCCGGGTGAGGCTGGTGATGCCGACTTCGGCATCGCGGGTGGGCGCGACGCCGGGCACATCTACGCGCACGGCGAGGTCCTCAAGCGGGTGCCGCAGGACCAGCTCGTCGATGAGATGTTCGCCGAGGTGGACCGGTGGATCGCGGCAGGCATGCCGCGCCCAGAGCGTGGTCGCCGCAAGCTGAGCCTGCCCGTGGTGTCTGCGCCGTGAGGCCGACCGAGGTCGATCAGCGGACGATGCTGATTGCAGCAGCCGTCGCTGGCGCGGCCGCGCTCTGCGTGGCGTCGCGGACGGCGCGGGTGCTGACCATCGCTGGTGCTGCCGCGTTCGCCGTCTACAAGGTCCGTGGCGGCTCGCACGATCCGTGGACCAACGTCGAGCCTCCGCGCGCCCGGTGACGACTCTGCCCGAGGCGGAGGGGCGCCTAGCGGAGCTCGAGACAGCGGCCAACCAGGCCTGGTGGGACATGGCGTGCAGCTCGACGGACGCGTCAGCCGCCGCAGCAGAGCAGGCCAGCGCGGCGTTTGAGCACGCGCTCGCCGACCCGGACGTGGCGGGGGTCGCGGCCGTGGATGCGTCGCCGCTGGAGCAGCGACGCGCCGAGGTGCTCCGTCTGCTGACGGCGGGTCGGCAGCGCCCGGCCGAGCTGATCGACCGCATCGTGGCGTTGGAGACCGAGCTGCTGGGCATCCATGCGCGCTATCGAGCCCCGGTCGGGGATCGGCTGCTGGATGCCGCGGCCGTGGACGCTGTGCTCAGCGACAGCACGGACGAGGCCGAGCGCCGCGCCGTCTGGGAGGCGGCCCGAGGCATCGGCGCCGAGGTCGACGCACCGCTTCGCAGCCTCGCCCGTCTGCGCAACGAGGCCGCGCAGGCGCTTGGCTACCGCGACCACTACGCCCTCGCGCTGGCCTCCGACGAGCTGGCGGAGGACCGCCTCTTCGCGCTCCTCGACGACCTCCATGCGCAGCTGGCACCGGCCTGGACGACCGAGCGTGAGGCGATCGCCGCCGAGCGTCGCAGCGCGCTCGGGCTGGCGGAGGAAGCGCCGCTGCAGGCCTGGCACTGGGTCGACGTCTACGCGCAGGACGCGCCCTCGCCGCCACACGACCCGCTCGTGTCCGCCGTGACCGGCGTCGATGCGCTGACGGCCTCGTCCGCCTACTTTCGGGACCTCGGCGTCGACGTCGACGCCGTCATCGCTCGCTCCGACGTGCTGCCTCGCGTGGGCAAGGACCAGCACGCGTTCATGATGCACGTCGACCGCGCCGGTGATGTGCGGGTGCTGATGAACCTGACGCCGACGGTGCGGTGGCTTGAGACGACGCTGCACGAGCTTGGCCATGCTGCGTACGAGCTCGAGCTTGCTCCCGAGCTGCCGTGGCTGCTGCGTCAGCCGGCGCACATCCTGACGACCGAGGCGATTGCCATGCTCAATGGGCGTCGTGGGCGTGATCCGGAGTTCCTCGAGCGCTACGCGGGCGTGGCTAGCGACGTCGCCCGGAGCCCGGTCAATGCGGTGGTGCTGCGGCGCGGCCTCCTCGTGCTGGCGGCGTGGGTGCAGGTGATGGCGCGGTTCGAGCGAGCGTTCTACGCCGACCCCGCCGCGGACCTCGGTGCAATCTGGTGGGACCTCGTCGAGCACTACCAAGGCATTCCTCGGCCCGACGGTGATCGTGGCCACGACTGGGCCGGCAAGATTCACCTCGCCGTGGCGCCGGTCTACTACCACAACTACCTGCTCGGGGAGATCCTCGCCTCGCAGATTGAGGAGTGGACGCAGCGCGAGCTGGGCGTCGCCTCGCCGGCTGCGGATGCGCGCCGCGTCGGTCCGCTGATCGCCGCGCGGCTGCTGCGTCCAGGGGCGTCGGTGCGCTGGGACCACCTCGTCGAGCGGGCCACCGGTGGGCCGCTGGCCGTTGACGCCTTCGTGCGCCAGCTGACCGGGTAGCCGTCTTTCGCCGCGCGCGTGCACTGGCGAGCGCCGGGTCCGTCCGTGAGACCCTGAGCACGCGCTGCTCGGTCCATGGGCGCCGTGGCTGAGCGCATGGAATGCGCCCGGCGCGGTGGATGTACGGAGCGTGCGTCAGATTCTCGGGCGTCGCGCGTCAGCAGTGAGTAAGGCCCTGTCCCTACGCTCGCTGACGCAAAGGATTCCGTCATCACTCACCTCGCAGCTCGCATCCGTCTTTGCTCCCGCCAGCTTGCTGGTGCGAGCCTCCTGCTCGCGCTGCTGGCCGTGCCCTCGGCCGCACAGGCGGCTCCCGCCGAGCACGAGTACGTCGTGATCCTCGATGACGGTACGAACGTTGCGGCAAAGGTTCGTGGCGAGGAGGCGCGCAGCAATGCTGTCAGCGAGGTCTTCCGGACGGGCGTCGAGGGCTTCGTGGCTCGGCTCGACGCGGCTGACGTGGCTCGTCTGCAGGCAGACCCGGCAGTGGCGATCGTGGAGCGCAATCGCCTCGTGCATACGCTCGACGGCGTCGGCCTCTCCTCGGTGCCCGCAGCTGCGAAGGTCGGCTCGGTGATCCCAGGGCGCTACATCGTGACGGTTGCTGCTGGCACCCAGCCAATCGCTTTGGCCGCCGCCGTTGGGACGACGCCGCTCGTGGTCTACACGCAGGCACTCACGGGCTTTGCGGCCGACCTCAGCGCGAGCCAGGTGGCTCGGCTGGCGCAGAATCCGGCTGTCGTGCGGATTGAGGCCGACACGGTCGTTGGGGTTGATACGACGCAGTCGAGCGCCCCCTGGGGCCTCGACCGCATTGATCAGCGGTCGCTCCCGCTCAACGGGCTCTACACCTACACGCAGACGGGTGCTGGCGTGACGGCGTACATCATCGACACGGGCATTCTTGGCACCCATACGGAGTTTACGGGGCGCATGGGCACTGGCGTTGACGAGGTCGGTGGCGGCACGTCTGACTGCAACGGCCACGGCACGCACGTGGCAGGGACGGTAGGCGGATCCACCTACGGTGTTGCCAAGGGCGTCACGCTCGTCCCGGTGCGCGTGCTCGGCTGCACGGGCTCTGGCTCCACCTCCGGCGTCATTGCGGGCATCGACTGGGTGGTTGCCAACCATGCTGCAGGCGTGCCTGCGGTCGCCAACATGAGCCTCGGTGGTGGCGCGTCAAGCTCGCTCAACGACGCGGTTCAGCGTGGCATCACGGACGGCGTGGTGTTTGCGGTCGCCGCAGGTAATGAGAGCGCGGACGCCTGCAGCAGCTCGCCTGCGAGCACGCCGCAGGCCATCACGGTTGGCGCCACGGACCGCACCGACGCGCGGGCCTCCTACTCCAACTACGGCACGTGCGTGGATCTCTTCGCGCCGGGCTCTTCGATCCTGTCCTCGTGGTGGACCTCGACGACGGCGACGAACACGATCTCGGGCACCTCCATGGCCACGCCGCACGTGGCGGGCGCCGCCGCGCTGCTGCTCGGCGCCGATGCGTCGGCCACGCCCGCCACGATTCTCAGCAGGCTCCTTGCCAACGCTACGCCTGCCGTCGTCACGGGTGCGGGCACGGGCTCACCGAACCTGCTGCTCGCGGCGTCAAATCTGTCGAGCACACCCGCCACGCTGCCTGGTGCGCCGGCGAACCTCCGCGCGGCTGCCGGCAATGCCCGCGTCACGCTGAGCTTCGACGTGCCGAGCGATGCCGGTGGTGCCGTCATCAGCGACTACGTCATTCAGCAGTCGGCCGCGGGTGGTGCGTGGACGACCGTCGCCGACGGCGTCAGCGGAGCCACTGGAGCGACCATCACCGGCTTGACGAACGGCAGGTCGTACGCCTACAAGGTGGCTGCTGTCAACAGCGCGGGGCAGGGAGCATTCTCTGGTGCCGTTTCCGCTACGCCGGCCGCCGGCCTGACGAACGATGACCTGATCGATGCGGCCATCCTGACGGGCGCAGCGGGCACGACCGCGGGGAGCACCGTCTCGGCAACCCGCGAGGCGGGAGAGCCGACCCATGGCGGGTACGGTGGCAGCAGGTCGATCTGGTATCGCTGGACGGCACCGGCTGCAGGCACGCTGACGCTGACCACCCAGGGCAGCAGCTTCGACACGCTGCTCGGCGTCTACACCGGCACCACGATCAGCGGGCTCACGCGCCTCGGCGACAATGACGACACGGCTGGTGGAGTGCTGTGGAGCACGGTCACCATCACGGTCACGAGCGGTACCTCCTACGCCATCGCCCTCGACGGCTACGGCGGCCTGAGCGGTACGACGACGCTGAACCGCAGCTTCACGGAGGCCGCGGTGCCAGGCATCCCCTCTGGCGTCTCGGCTGTGCCGGGCAACAAGCGAGCGGCGGTCTCGTGGTCGGCACCGAGCGGTGGCGGAGCGGTCGTCAGCTACACCGCGAAGGCGCAGCCAGGCGCGCGCACCTGCACCTCGTCCAGCGGGACCCGGACGTGCAGCATCACTGGCCTGACCAACGGGACGGCCTACACCTTTACGGTGACGGCGACCAACGCCTTTGGGAACGGCCTCGCGTCGTCGCCCTCTGCGGCGGTGACGCCGGTCGCGAGCAGTCGGACCGCGGCGGCGTCGTGGGGGCTTGATCGCATCGATCAGCGCGGGCTTCCGCTGAATGGTCTGATGAGCCTTGAGGCCGTCGGTGTCACCGGTGGGACGGGCGTCATGGCCTACATCGTCGATACCGGCGTGTGGTCTGGCCATGAGCAGCTGGCCGGGCGGGTCCAGCCGGGCTTCGTCAGCGTCGACGGCGGCACGGATGATGGGCATGGCACGGAGGACTGCGCGGGGCACGGTACACACGTTGCCGGCACCGTCGGCGGCGTGGACTATGGCGTTGCTCCCGACGTCAGCATCGTCCCGGTGCGGGTGCTCAACTGCGCAGGGTCCGGCTACCTGTCGGACGTGATTGCCGGTCTCGATTGGGTGGTGCGGGCGCATGGCGCCGGGCAGCCCGCGGTCGTCAACCTGAGCCTCGGTGGCGGGTACTCGGCGGCGATCAACGCGGCGGTGGAGGGAGTCATCGCCGATGGTGTCAGCGTGGTGGTGGCGGCGGGCAATGAGGGCGCGGACGCCTGCGGCGTCTCGCCGGCCTCGACGCCTGCAGCGATCACCGTTGGCGCGACGGATAGCGCAGACCAGCGCGCCTCCTTCTCCAACTACGGCCGGTGCGTCGATGTGTTCGCACCGGGCGTTGACATTCTGTCGGCGGCGCTCGGCTCGCCGTCGGCAACGGCCACGATGTCGGGAACCTCGATGGCCACGCCGCACGTGGTCGGCGCAGTCGCGCTGCTGCTCGAAGGCACGCCCGCAGCGACGCCGGCCGAGATTGCCGCGGCCATCTCGACGGGCGCCTCGGCTGGGGTCGTGGGCGATCCGGGCGTGGGCTCACCGAACGAGCTGCTGTACATCGGCGCCACGGCTGTGCCGCAGCTGCCGCCGGCCGCACCGGGTGAGCCGGACGCCACCACGCCGCCGGCTCGGGCCACCCAGCCCGGTCAGCTGGCCATCGCACCACGCATTGCCTCCGCCAGAATCGTCGCAGGCAAGCTGCGGCTCGTGCTCGCCGGACCCAGAGGCGCCGTCTACAAGATCTACCGCGACGGCAAGCTCGTGCTGACGACGACGTCGTCGACGCCGAAGCTCGTCGTCGGTAAGGGGCGTCGGATCGTGTTTCGCGTCCGCATCCTCAACGCCAAGGGCCTGTCCGTGCAGTCGAACAAGGTCATCATCGCCAAAGGCCGGCTCGAGCTGCAGGCAACATCGGGTCGGTAGCCTGACCAGCATCGTCGGTGGTTGCGCTGCTGCACCGGTGAGCGCAGTCTGACTGCAGGCGCAAGCCGCTGGCAGGCAGGTTTTCGGCGAGCGCGGGCGACCAAGTTGGCAGGCGGGTGCGGAGGGAGCTTCGCACCCGCCAAGCAAGCGATCGTCGAGCGGCCGAGTCGGTCGTCGGGGCTGCTCGCCAGCGGGGCGTGCAGGGCGGCCCGTGCGAGCGACGCCGCACCGCTGTCCTGCCGCTGAGTCCGCCCGCCTACAGCGTCAGCAGCATGCGGGCGTTGCCGAGGGTGTTCGGCTTGACGTACTCAAGGTCGAGAAACTCGGCCACGCCGCGGTCGTAGGAGCGGCGCATCTCCTCGTAGACCTCGGGTGTAACGGGCGTGCCCTCGATCTCGCAAAAGCCGTGGCGCGCGAAGAACGCGGTCTCGAAGGTCAGCACGAAGACGCGCTCAATGCCGAGCTCGCGACCATGCTCGATGAGGCGCTCAACGATGCGCCCGCCGATGCCGCTGCGCTTGCGCTCGCGGTCGACGGCGACCGTGCGGATCTCGCCGAGATCCTCCCAGAGCACGTGCAGGGCACCACAGCCAACGATGTCGCCGGCGACAGCGCCCACCCAGAACTCCTGCACGCCCTCGTAGAGCGTGACGGTCTCCTTCTCCAGCAGGACGCGTCCGGCGTACTGGTCGATCAGGCGGCGGATTGCCGGGATGTCGCGGGTCGTGGCGCGGCGGACGATGAGCTCGTCGGACATGGCTGGAGGGTATCGGTGAGGCTGGCTGTGCGGAGCCAGACCCGCCGGAGCCGACCCGGACGGCGATGGCCAGCAGGTTCGGCGAGGCGCCTCGCTCGCGCTGGAGCCGGTTTCGGCGCACCGCCGCCCCGGGTTGTAGGATCGGTGTCCGTGCCTGCTGACTTCGTTCACCTCCACTGCCACTCCGAGTACTCGATCCTCGACGGGGCCTGCCGCATCACGGACCTCGTGCAGCGCGCCGTGGAGCTCGAGCTGCCGGCCGTCGTGATCACGGACCATGGCTCGATGGCCGGTGCGCTCGAGCTCTACCGGGCGGCGGACGCGGCGGGCATCAAGGCGATCGTCGGGTGCGAGGTGTACCTCGTCGAGGACCGACGGGCAAAGGAGCCGCCGGGTCGCCGCGATTGGGCCCACCTCACGCTGCTGGCTGAGGATCTGGAGGGATACCACAACCTCGTGAGGCTCGTCAGCCTCGGCTACCTGGAGGGCTACCACTACAAGCCGCGCGTTGACCTTGAGCTGCTCGCGCAGCACGCGCACGGTCTCATCGCGCTGAGCGGCTGCCTAGCGAGCCGCGTCAACCAGGCGATCATGGCCGGCGACGAGGTGAAGGCGCGCGAGGAGCTTGATCTCATGGTCCAGCTGTTTGGCAAGGACCACGTCTACGTTGAGATTCAGGATGCCGGCCTGCCTGAGCACAAGCTCGTTAACCCGGTCCTGCTTCGGCTCGCCGACGAGCTTGGGCTGCCGACGGTCGGAACCGGCGACGTCCACTACCTCCGCGCCGAGGACGCCGACCCACACGAGGTCCTGCTGTGCGTTCAGACCAACGACCTCCTGGCCAACGACAAGCGCTTTAAGTTTCCGAACAAGGAGTTCTTCTTTAAGACGCCCGAGGAGATGCGGCGCGTCTTTGAGCCCTACGGGCGTGACCTGCTGAAGCCGACGCTGGAGATCGCGGAGCGGTGCAACCTCAAGCTCGACCTCGACACGATTCGCCTGCCGAAGTACGACGTCCCTAACGATGAGGATGCCTTCGCGTACCTGACTCGGCTCTGCGACGTCGGTCTGCTGCAGCGCTATCCGCAGGCCGACGAGCTGCTGCGCGAGCGGCTGGCGTACGAGCTGAAGACGATTCAGGAGATGGGGTTCGCGGACTACTTTCTCGTCGTCTGGGACTTCGTGGGGTTCGCCAAGCGCGAAGGCATCGGCGTTGGTCCGGGGCGCGGCTCGGCCGCGGGCTCCATGGTCGCCTACTGCCTAGAGATCACGGACGTCGATCCGATCCGCTACGACCTGCTCTTCGAGCGGTTTCTCAACCCGGGCCGCAAGTCAATGCCAGACATCGATATCGACTTCTCCGTCCACGGTCGCGAGCGCGTCATGCAGTACGTCGTCGAGAAGTACGGCCGCGACCGCGTGGCGCAGATCATCACGTTCGGCAAGCTCGCCGCGAAGCAGGCCACGCGCGACACGGGACGCGTGCTTGGCCTCCCCTACGGCGTCGTCGATCGCATTGCGAAGGGCATCCCCGACGGGGTGAAGGTTGGCTTTACCGAGAGCCTGAAGCCGGGCCAAGAGCTGCGGAAGATGTACGACGATCCGACGCCGATCGGCCGCAGCGACGATGGTCGCGAGATTACGGCAAAGGAGCTGATCGACATGGCGCGCCCGCTCGAAGGGCTCGTCCGACAGGATTCGATCCACGCCGCCGCGGTCGTCATTGGCGATCGTCCGCTCGTTGAGTACCTGCCGCTGCAGCGGAAGGGACCGGAGGCCGAGGTCGTCACCCAGTACGCGATGGGTGACGTTGAGGCGCTCGGCCTGCTCAAGATGGACTTCCTCGGGCTCCGCAACCTCGACGTGATCGACGAGGCCGTTCGGCTCGTGCAGGAGTCGAAGGGGATTGAGATCGACATCACCGCGCTCCCGCTCGACGACGAGCCAACCTACGAGATGCTCCGCAAGGGCGATGCGATGGGCGTGTTCCAGTTCGAGGGCACGGGGATGCGCGACGCCCTGCGGCAGGTCAAGCCGACGGTCTTCGAGGACCTCATTGCACTCGTGGCGCTGTACCGTCCCGGGCCGATGGCGAACATCCCGACGTATGCCCGCCGCAAGAATGGGCAGGAGGCGATCACCTACACGGATCCGCGGCTCGAGCCGATCCTCGCCTCAACGAAGGGCGTCTACATCTATCAGGAGCAGTCGATGCTGATCGCGAAGGAGCTGGCGGGGTTTACGCCGGCCGACGCGGACGATCTACGCAAGGCGATCGGCAAGAAGGACGCCATCCTGATGGCGAAGCTGAAGGAGCCCTTCCTCGACGGGTGCGAGCGCAACGGCGTCGTGCGCAGCGTCGCCCAGGACCTGTGGGGCGAGAACGAGCGCAGTGCCGAGTACTCCTTCAACAAGGCCCATGCGGCCTGCTACGCGCTGATCTCGTATCGGACCGCCTATCTGAAGGCCAACCACCCCGCCGAGTACATGGCCGCGCTGATCTCGTCGGTGATGGACACGAAGGACAAGGTGCCGTTCTACGTGCAGGAGTGCAGCAGCATGGGGCTTGAGGTGCTGCCGCCTGACATCAACTCGTCGCAGCGCGACTTCGCCGTCGTGGAGGGCAAGATCCGCTTTGGCCTGAGCGCGGTCAAGAACGTCGGCGAGAACGCGGTGCGGGCGATCATCGAGGCGCGGGCGGAGGCCGGTCGCTTCATCTCCATCTGGGATGCCACGGAGCGGATCGACTCCCAGCACCTGTCGGGTCGCGTGCTGGAGAGCCTGATCCGGGCCGGCGCGCTCGACTCGACGGGCGACACGCGGCGCGGGATGATGCTGGTGCTGGATCAGTCCGTGCAGATGGGGCGCAAGGCGCAGGCCGATCGCCACGCCGGCCAGACGAACCTCTTTGAGGGCCTGGTCGATGCTGCTGGCTCGGGTGGCGGCGGCCGCTCGTACCCGCCGATCCCGATGGGCGAGTTCGATAGGAAGGAGCTGCTGGCCGGCGAGCGCGAGTCAACTGGCCTGTTCGTCTCTAGCCACCCGCTGACGGACATCGCCGATCAGCTGCGGCGCAAGATCGACCTCCCAATTCGCGACCTGCAGAGCCGCCAGGAGGGCGAGACCGTGACGATCGGCGGGCTCGTCGGGTCGGTGCGGCAGACGATGACGAAGAAGGGCGATCCGATGGCGTTCGTCCAGCTGGAGGATACGACTGGCGCGGTCGAGGTCGTGGTGTTCTCCAAGGCGTTTGAGACGGCGCGAGCGCTGCTTGAGCCCGATCGGATCGTCCTCGTCAAGGGCCGCGTCGATCAGCGCGGCGGTGGCGAGACGAAGCTGGTGGCCTTCGAGGTGCAGGCGTTCGATGACGTGCCGCTGGTCGGCATGATCCGCATCGAGGTCGATGCCCGCAATGCCCCGGTTGACGCGATTGCTCGGCTGCGTCGGATCTGCGAGGAGTACCACGGCGACCACCCCGTCGTTGTTGATCTGAGCACGTCGACCGGACCGCGCCGGCTCCGGCTCGGCCCCGAGTTTCGGGTTCGTCCGGACCAGGCCCTGTTTGCGGAGATCAGCGCCTCCGTTGGCACCGTCACGCTGGCGTAGAGGTCTGCCGGGCCAGCCGATTTGGAGGTCGTCCGACTACGCGACTAGCGTTCGTGGCATGTCGCCGTCGTCCGCCTTGGCTTTGGAGCTCGACCTGGAGCCGTTCTGCGGGCCATTCGACCTGCTGCTCGCGCTGGTGCTGCGCGACGTCGTCGATCTCGGCGAGGTTCCCGTCGCCGATGTGTGCCTGCTCTACCTCGCGCAGATCGATCAGGAGGGCGAGCTGGACTTAGAGAGCGCGAGCGAGTTTCTCGTGCTCGTCTCTGCGCTGCTGGAGCTGAAGATCCGCCTCCTGCTCACGCCCGACGAGGTCGACGACATGCCGGACGCCGAGGAGGCCGCGGAGGAGCTCGCGGCGCGCCTCGCCGAGTATGCGCGCGCGCAGGCGGCGGCGGCCTGGCTGCAGGACCGGCTCGCTGCCGTGGGGCTGAGGGTGTTTCGCGACGGACCGCCCGCGCTGCGGCCACCCCGTCTTGAGATTGAGGACGAGGGCACGGGTCATCCCGCGGACCTCGCCGACGCCCTCCGACGCGTGCTGACGCGCAGCGAGGAGGTAGCGGAGCCGATCCACGTGCTGCGCCGCCGCATCCCGCTCGGGCGGCTCCTGCAGCACGTGCGTGATGCCGTCCGAAGCGGCGAGAGCTGCACGTTTGATGAGGCCGTTCGTGGGCTCAGCCGCACGGAGCAGGCCGCGGCCTTCTGGGCCGTGCTCGATCTGATCCGGAGCGGTGAGGTCGTCGCTCGGCAGGAGGCGCCCTTTGCGCCGATCGAGCTGCGGGCGGGCGCTCGCCGCGCACCGGTGGTTGGGGTGGCCGCGTGAGCGCGAACGCGCGGGTGATCGAGGCGCTGCTGTTCGTTGCGTCCGAGCCGCTCGACGAGCGCGCCCTCGCGCTCGCGTCGGGGCTGTCCGAGCCCGATCTGGAGGAGGGCCTGCAGGCCGTTGGCCTGCGGCACGCGGCGGGCTGCTCTGGCGTCGTGCTGGAGCGGGTGGCCGAGGGGTGGGCCCTGCGGGCGTCGGACGAGACCGCGCTGGCCTGTGCCCGGCTGCTGGACCAGCTCTCCCAGCGACCGCTCAGCCGCGCGGCGCTGGAGACGCTCGCCGTGGTGGCGTACGCCGGTCCGGTGAGCCGGCCGGAGATCGGGCGGATCCGCGGCGTTGCAGCCGATGCAGCGGTTTTGAACCTCATTGAGCGTGGTCTCATCGAGGAGGCCGGCCGGGCCGACCGGGCCGGCAATCCGCTGCTGTATCGCACGACCACGCGGTTCGATCGCGTCTTCGGCCTCGAGGAGGGGCGCCACTCGCTGCCTCCGCTCGACGAGCTTGGCGACGATCTGCCCGGGGCAGACGAGGTGCGCAGCCGGCTGCAGGCGATGGCTGCGACGCAGGGCGTCTCGATCGAGGAGCCCGCGGCTGTCGAGCAGACAACGTGAGCACGGCTCCGCGGTGACCGACGTCGACGACAAGCCGATTCGGCTCAATCGGTACCTCGCGCAGAGCGGGGTGGCCTCGCGGCGTGGTGCCGACACGCTGATCGCGGAGGGTCGGGTGGCGATCAACGGCAAGGTTGCGCAGCCGGGCGAGCAGGTGCCAGCGGGTGCCAAGGTCACCGTCAACGGCGCGCCGATCAAGGCCGAGCAGCTCGTCTACGTCATGCTCAACAAGCCGCCGGGCGTCGTCACGACGGTCCGCGATCCGAAGGGTCGCCCCACCGTGATGCAGTTCGTTGACGTCGAAGAGCACGTCGTCCCGGTCGGTCGCCTCGACGCAGAGACGACCGGTCTGCTGATCATGACCAACGATGGCGAGCTGGCCAACGCTCTGGCGCACCCGTCCAAGGGCGTCCCGAAGACGTACCGCGTCATCGTGCGTGGCGTACCGGGACAGGTGGCGGTGCGGCGGCTAAGCGGTGGCGTCAAGCTTGACGACGGCCGCACGCTGCCGGCCGAGGCGAAGGTGATGCGCGTCGGGTCGGGCGGGGCGGAGCTAGAGCTGACGATCAAGGAGGGGCGAAACCGCCAGGTGCGCCGCATGTGCGCAGCCGTCGGGTACCCCGTGATCGAGCTCGAACGCGTGCAGTACGGGCCGCTGCGCCTCGGTCGGCTTCAGGTTGGTGCGTTTCGGGCGCTCAAGCCGCACGAGGTCGAGGCGCTGCGTGACGCAGTTGCCGGGGCCTAAGAGACGGACCACCCGTATACTGCGCCACTGTGAGTGTCAACCCCCCGGCCACCGGTGCGCCCGAGCTCATCGTCGTGATGCGTTCAACCGCTACCTCCGCTGAGGTTGCCCACGTCGTCTCGCTGATCGAGGAGGCCGGAGCCGGCGTTCACGTCGACGCTGGCGGCGTCGGCACGGTCATCGGTGCGATCGGCGATCGCGCCATCGTGGCTGGGCTGCCGCTAGAGGCTGTCGCTGGCGTTGAGCGCGTGGTTCCGCTGCGCAAGGAGTACAAGCGCGTCTCGCGCGAGTTCCGGGCGCGCGACACCGTCGTGACCGTTGGTGGTAGCCCGATCGGTGGTGGCAGCTTTGCGATGATGGCGGGCCCCTGCTCGATTGAGTCGTACGAGCAGACGCTCGCGTCGGCCAAGGCCGTCAAGGCCGCTGGTGGCGTCCTGCTCCGCGGGGGCGCCTACAAGCCCCGCACGTCGCCGTACGCCTTCCAGGGGCTCGGTCTTGAGGGCCTGCGGATCCTCCGGGCCGTCGGTGATGAGGTTGGTCTGCCGGTCGCAACCGAGCTGATGGACGCCCGCGACCTCGCCGACGTCGTTGAGCACGTCGATCTGATCTGGATCGGTGCACGCAACATGCAGAACTTCAACCTGCTCAGCGAGGTCGGGCGATCACCGCGGCCCGTCATGCTGAAGCGCGGCATGTCCGCCACGGTTGAGGAGCTGCTGATGGCAGCAGAGTACGTCGCCAAGGAGGGCAACGACGACATCCTGCTCTGCGAGCGCGGCATCCGCACCTTCGAGCGCTCCACGCGCTTTACCCTCGACATCGGCGCGATTCCCGTCCTCAAGGCCGAGACGCATCTTCCGGTCATCGTCGATCCCTCCCACGCAGCGGGCAAGCGCTCGCTGGTTGCTCCGCTGGCGCTCGCGGCAGTTGCGGCGGGAGCCGATGGGCTGATCGTCGAGACGCACCCGCAGCCGGAGCACGCGCTGTCGGATGCCGCCCAGCAGATCCCCGCTGCGGAGTTCGGCGCCTTCGTCGCCGCTATCGAGCGTCTGCTCGCCGCGAGCGGCCGGACTCCCAGTCGGTAGGTCGGCCGTGCAGGTCGCGATCGCCGGCCTCGGTCTAATGGGTGGCAGCCTTG